>NZ_VCKY01000315.1 GCF_005889735.1 Nonomuraea turkmeniaca | reverse complement strand
GGCCACGATCGCCGGCGGGCGCTCGGTCACCGGCTCGGGCTGATCGGCCGCGGTGCTGCAGCCGGTCAGGAGCACCAGCAGGGCGAGCACAGCTCGGGGGATCACAGATTCTGCTCCTGGGAGAGAGGGTGTGCCGCGTCGCCCGCGGCATACCCGTCACGTGGCGTCAGGCCTTGTTGGTGGTGGCGGTGCACCTCGGGTCGTAGCCGGTGACATCAAAGATGAACTTGACGTCGACGTGCCACCTCTTCTTGTACTCCACCTGCCGGTAGGGGTCCTTGGAGTGCCAGCCCGGCTTGATGTCGTCTCCGGATTCCCAGCTCCACAGCGTCCTGTCGGGCCGATCGGCCAGGGACTCGCGGATCCTCAATCTCACGTTGCTCTTCTTTCCAAGCTTTGCGTTGCCCCGGGCACCCAGGTAGTACTTGATCTCGTCGACATCGTCATTTATGCCGTCCGGCGTGTAGAAGACCCTGACGTCCCCGTAGTAGTCGTCGTAGGCGGTCTCTTCGCAGCGGTCACTGAGCTCCCGCTGCCCCGAGGCGGAGGTCGCCGAGGCCGAGACGCCGGCCGTAGGGATGATCGACAAAGCCACCCCCAAAGCTCCGAAGATCGCGGTCTTCTGTAGGACGCCTGTCGCTCGCATGATGCCCTCTCGTCTGGGGTGATTCGGTTACGGACTAAGGGCCAATTTAGGGATGTGCGGTATATCGGTGGTATGTCCACCATGCGCGCTGACCAGAAGGTATGAAGGGGTCCTGGGCTGGGCGGAAGGCACTGACCAGCCAGATCGACCAGACCCAAGCCCGGATCGAGGAGCTGACCGCCCGCCTGCGGATCACCCGCAAGACTTTGCTCACCCTGGCCAACGCCGGCCGGCCCACACGAGCGCGCGACCTGTACCTGGCCCTGGGCCTGCCCCTGGCGCGTAAGAACATCGAGAACACCCGCGCACCCACACCCCCGCCGCCACGGCCGCCCTGGCCGGCTGGCCCGAGGCACGCGCCAAGGCGGCGCTCGAACGGCTCCACGGCGTCCGGCTCCTGGAGCCCGCCGGACCCGGCCGGTACCGCTTCCACGACCTCATCCGCCTGTACGCCCGCCAGCAGGCCGCCCGCGAACTGCCCGGCCAGGACGGCGACGCCGCCCTCCGCCGCGGGCTGCACCACTACCTGGCCTCGGCCAACACCGCCACGTGGCGCGTGCACTCCCAGGCCAGGAGCCCTACTACGCGGCGGAGCAGCCCGGGGTCGAGTTCGCCGGCGCGCGAGAGGTCGACGCGTGGACCGAGGCCGAGCGGGACAACCTGCTCGCCGTGGCGCACCGGGCGGCCGAGTCCGCCGATCCGCACACCGCCCTCGGGCTGGCGCTGGGGCTGCACCGGCCGTTCAACTACCGCGGCTGGGTCACCCACCTGGCCGACGTCCACCTGAACGCGATCGCGGTGGCGGCGCGGTGCGGAGACTGGGCCGGCCAGGCGCAGGCGGCGAGCTTCCTCGGCTGGGCCTACCGCGACCAGGGGCGTTACGAGCAGGCGATCGAGCAGCTGAAACAGGCCGTCGTGTGCTGGGGCAGGGCAAGTCTGCCGCACCGGAGAATCGGCGCCTTCAACAACCTCGGCATCATCCACACCCTGCTGGGGCAGCTCGACCTCGGCCGGATCAACTTCGCCCGCGCCACGGAGATCGCCGAGGAGACGGGCGACGCCTACGCGCGAGGCACCATCCACAACAACGGCGTACACCTGCTCTGCCGGCAGCACCGGTTCGAGGAGGCCATAGCCCAGGCGAAGATCGCCGTCGTGGAGTGGAGCGGCAGCCTGCACGTGGAGGGCACGTCCCACGAGACCCTGGCCCGCGCCTACATGCACGAGGGACGCCTCGCCGAGGCGGCCGACACCTTCCAGGTCGCGCTGACCCTCCTCCGCGAAGCCGGATATCGCATCGGCCATGCCGTGGCCGCCTGGTGGTACGGCCAGACCTTGCACGAGCTGGGCCGGCCCGCCGAGGCGCGCAGGATCTGGCGGGACTGCTTCACGACTCTGCTGGAGGCGCGCCTCCTGACCCGCGCGGAGGTGGACGAGCTGCTCGATCAGCCCGTCCCCGAGATGCCCGGGCCGATCGGGAACATGCTGTGACCTGCCTGAGCGTCAGCGGCCCGGGTGTACGTACTGGTTGTAGCGAATCGTGGTGTTGACGCAGTAAAAGTCAGACTTTTTGTTGTAGACGCACAGCTCCAGGGTGACCGCCGATATGGACTGGGAGCGGGAGAGGGTGAAGTTTCCGAAGTTGGTGCCCTTGTCGGCGCAGCCGTTGGTGTCCTTCTTCCAGGGGAGTGTGAGCCAGGTTCCGGTGGTGTGTTTGTATACGATCCGGGCCTTCACCGGAAGGTTGTCACCGGGACAGAGGTCGCGCACCTTGAATTTCCGAAAGACGACCTTCGTCCGGCTGACGAAGTCGACGGTTACCTGGGCGTACCCGTTGCCGCCGCTCGGGCGTTCCGTGCGGCCGGAAGACACTCCGTCCCTCGCCTGCGCCGGGCTTGCCACCAGCAGTCCACTCAATGTTGCGATGGCCAGCGCGCCGCTCAGAATACGGGTCTTCAACAGTCCTCCAGCAAGCGATGGCTTGGTTGGCCTTGAACCCTAGGGAGGATCTGCCTGATGATCAACCCTGCGTTTGAATGGTGAGACGCTCGGTGAGCCTCGGCGGGCGGCAGAGCGGTGTCGGCCGCGGTGGTGCCGGAACGACGACGGTCCGTTCATCTCACGTCCGGCGCAGGGTGGCGACGCCGGCCAGGAAGTCCGCCCGGCCCGTCTCCTGGTCTCGTCCCCGGCCTCTGCGTGCGGCGTTCTGTGCGGCGACGCCGAGGACGTAGTTCACCAGGGCGCCGGCCGCGTCGAAGCGCGCTCGCTCGGGGACGGCGAGCGCGTGCAGCAGCCTGCCGACGCTCTCGTAGAAGTCGAGCAGCGCGGGCCGCCACGGTTTGGCGTCCATTCCCGTGGCCGACCTGACCGAGTACGACCGCATCACGGCCGCGCTGGAGGCGTGCGCGCGCAAGCTCGACGGCAGCGCGGCGGCCCCTGCGTATTTCAGCCGCCGCCGCCGCGTGCTGTTCAACGTGCTGCGCTACGCCGTGTCCAGGAAGCGACTCACCGCCAACCCCTTGAGCACGGATCTGGACTGGAAGGCTCCCGAGGAAGAGGCGTGCGAGGAGGTGGACCCGGCGGCCGTCGCGTCACCGGCTCAGGTCCGCGAACTTCTCACGGCCGCCAGCTACGCCGGATGGCGACGCGGCCCCCGCCTGGTCGCGTTCTTCGCCTGCATGTATTACGCGATGATGCGTCCCGGTGAGGTCACCGCCCTCCGCAAACAGGACTGCGACCTTCCCGAGTCGGGTTGGGGACGGCTCATGCTCAGCGACTCCAGGCCCACCGTGGGGACGGAATGGACCAACGATGGACAGACGCGCGAGACGCGCGGGCTCAAGGGCAGGCCACGCAAGGCCAAGCGGCCAATCCCGATCCCTCCCGAGCTGGTGGCCCATCCTGCGTTCCCACATCGCCGCTTACGGCGTCGCGGAGGACGGCAGGCTGTTCCGCACCGAACGCGGCGCCGTGTTGCACGCGTCAGGCTATTGCCGTACCTGGCGCATAGCACGCTCGCTGGCGCTGAGCCCTGAGCAGGGCGCTTCGGCGCTGGCGAAGCGGCCCTACGACCTGCGGCACGCGGGAGTGTCCATGCGGCTCAACGCAGGGGTGCCCGCCACCCAAGTAGCCGAATGGGCAGGCCACTCGGTAGAGGTGCTGCTCAAGATCTACGCCAAATGTGTAGACGGCCATGACCACGTCTGGCACGGCATGGTTGACCGAGCGCTGGACGGCTGATCGTGGCACACTCTGGCCATCATGGGGGACGGCTGTCCCTTACGGAAGTGTCCCCGCTGTCCCCGAACGCGGGTTGACCTGCGGTAACGCACCCGGATCATGAGGGACATTCCAGGGACAGCGTGTCCCCGGTGTCCCCGGCGCTGTCCCCGCCGGGGAGCTGGACTCGGTCGCGTCGCGTCCGCGACCGGTCGCGGACGCGCGATCGGCGCCGCGACCCTGAAAACGGGACCTGATCAGCGCACATACCCGCAGGTCGCGGGTAGCGGCCTACCGGCGCACCTCCCTAAAAGTGGCTCTAGGGGCCATCGCTGGCACATCCAAGTCGCGACCGCGACCAGCGTCCCCGGCACGCCGTTGTAGGCGGCTGTAGAGCGCCAAACGGCTGATGTCTGCCGTTTGCACTCCAGGGACACCGGCGGGGACGGGCTGTCCCTCACAGAAGTGTCCCCGCTGTCCCCGGTGTCCCCGAACGCGGGTTGACCTGCGGTAACGCACCCGGATCATGAGGGACACTCCGGGGACAGGCTGTCCCTGGTGTCCCCGGCGGGGCGCCGTCAAGGGGGAAGGGCGGAACGGCGCTGCGCGCGTCTTCTAGGGCGCGCTTCGCGCGAAAAGCTGCTGTGAACACTCTTGGATGATCACGGGGATCTCTAAGTGAGTGTTTGAGAAGGGTTGATCACGGTCGTCGTGTCCCGCGCGGGCAGACTGCCACACGCCAGCCGAAGCGAGCGCTCAGCCAATCAATTTGATCTTCTCAAACACTCACTCAAAGGCCCGCTCCGGCACCATTGAAGATCGGCTAGCGGAGAAGACTCAGGAGTAGCAGGTTTGCCTCGATCTCCGAATAAGCTTTTCCGGGGTGGTCCGAGAAAAAAGGATACGGGACCCCCGAATGTGCTTCGGCGTAAACCCAGGCTCCGAGGTTGAGTGTGTAGCCGCTGCCCGGGAGCATGGGCCATGCGACAGAAATCGGTTCACCTATCACGAAGGCTTCTTCGGTGTTATGCTGATCATAGAAGTCGTTTCCACCTACACGTATACGCCATCGTTTGTCCGTGGCGGAGGTGAGATAGCTGCCGTCCTTCATCACCGTGATTTCTGTTCCCCCTTCGCTGGTGGCATTCGATCCGATGTTGTGGTGGCTAACGTAGGCGGCTTCCTTTGATGTGCGAAGCGCACGGGCTACGGCCGCGACTTCTGTTTCCGTGGTGAGGAAGACACCGACACCAGCGTGACCAGTGATCCAGGTAGATTCACCTGCCACGTCGCTGATTTCGGCGGTGATCTTCGCTACCCCGGTCTCACGGCTCACTGACCTCGGTGCGAAGTTCCCCTTGTCGGAGTCCTGCCAGCTCCAGTCGAAGTCAAATGGCGTTCCGAAGAGTTCGAGCCCCTGACGGACCTCGATGGTTACCGAACCCGAGGAAGGCGTTTGTTGGTGGAGAGAAGAGCGCGAATCGGTCGGCATGCCGTCTACACGACGGGAAGTCGTGTGTAGCGCCTCGAGCACGAGCGCGGCTTCGGGATGGTCTTTCAGACGTTTGACCAGCGCTGCTTCGGCATCTCGCAAGGGTTCGGACCGCTGCGCCTCAGCCGCCTGCCAGCGGGCGATCGCTTCACGATGTCGCGCTATCATCTGCGCGACCGACTGCTCGACACACTGCCGTTGATCCGCTGTGAGGCTCGGGTCGACATTAATTACAACCGCAGCATCTTTTTTGCTTGTTGTGGGACTTTGGGAAGCCAATTGAACACCTCCGTTGACGTATCTAGCGATTACCGGTCGTAGTGCCATCTGGTGGGCTGTGTTAATCAGCAACTCCCCACCATTTCCTAAGTCCGATACCTTCACGATGGCTCAGTTAACCGTACGCTTTCACAATAAGATCGTATCGGCCGGATGGTATTCCGTTTCTGAGGTGCATGTATATAGATCCTAAATTATGCAAGATGTCCGGGATTGATCTCCGTTCGCAGTTCGCCGCTCTAACACGTCGAAACGGGTTTCCCCCCTTCCGGACGCCATCGGCCCGCCAACTTGCCCGCGCCGTCATTGGCTCCGTCGCCGCCGCCGTAGCTTGACTTGCGGAGTTTAGTGAGTGTTTGAGAAGATCAAAATGGATTGGCTGAGCGTTCGCTTCGGCTGGCGTGTGGCAGTCTGCCCGCGCGGGACACGCCGACCGTAATCAACCCTTCTCAAACACTCACTAAGTGGGCGTTTGATCCTCTGAGGTGATGCTTAGCCCAATATGTCCGTCCGATTGCGTGCCTCGTTTGCGTGCTTTCGAGAGGTATAGGTACGGCGGGATTCGATGAGCGGACCGCAGAACGCCGGTCTCATCCTGGAAGATCCTGTCTCATCCAAAAATGCCGAACTCGTCACCATGCGTAGCAGCAAGTTGACGCTGAGGGCTGGGCAGACGATGGCAGATGAGGTACGCCGGAAGCATGGCCGAGCAGCAGCGCCCCTACCCCAGCGACCTGTCCGACGCCCGGTGGGAACTCGTCGAACCCGTCCTGAGCGCCTGGCGCACCGAGCGCCGCGGCAAAGGCCTGGACATCGGGCGTCCCTGCGAGCACGATCTGCGCGCCATCCTGAACGCCATCGTCTACGTCGACCGTACCGGCATCCCCTGGCGCTACCTACCGCACGAGTACCCACCCTGGCAGACCGTCTACGGCTACTTCGCCCACTGGCAGACCGACGGCATCTTCTCCCAGCTCAGCGGCCTCCTCCGACGATTAGTACGCACCGGCGAAGGACGCGACCCCGACCCGAGCGCCTGCGTCATCGACGCCCAAAGCATCAAAACCTCCACCAACGTCCCCGCCCACAGCCAAGGCTACGACGCGGGCAATTATGTGGGGTGGCCGGTTATGCGGGATGAACTTTCAAGCTCTTGGCCAGCTGAAGCGTCGCCGACGAGAACCCGGTCATAACTACAGGTTCTCGAGGAAGGCGAGCAGGCTGTCGGTGGGTTTGTAGCGGGTCGAGTGAGGTTCGTGGAGGGCGGTGCGGGCGAGGGCTCGTTCTTTGAGGGCCAGGTCGGCGTGGAGATAGATGTCCGTCGATTTGGTGTTGGCGTGTCCGAGCCAGAGTGCGATGGTGACGGTATCGATCCCGGCCTGGAGCAGGGCCATGGCGGCGGAATGTCGCAGGGTGTGCGGGGTGACGTTCTTGGTGGCCAGGGTGGGGCATGTCGCGGTGGCGGCGGGAAGGTGCTTGGCGAGCAGGTCGGCGACGGCGTCTCGGCTGAGGTGCTGTCCCGTGCGGGTGGGGAACAGCGGGTCGGTGGGGGTGGCTTGCCGGTGAGTGATCCATTGCTGGAGCAGCCGGGCGGTGGGTTTGGTCAGCGGGGTGCATCGTTGTTTGCGGCCTTTGCCGGTGCAGCGTAGGTGAGCCCCTGTCCCGAGGACGGCGTCGGCGCAGGTCAGGGCGATGAGTTCGGAGACGCGCAGGCCGGTTTGGAGCGCGATGAGCAGCAACAGGTGATCGCGTCGGCCGAGCGGGGTGGCGCGGTCTGGGGCGGCCAGGAGCGCGTCGGTCTCAGGGCGGGTGAGGAAACAGACCTGAGTGGAGTCGCGGCGTTTGTGCGGGATGGCCAGGACGCGCTGGATGAGCAGGGCGTGTTCCGGGCAGCGGAGAGCGGCGTAGCGGAACAGGGAGTGCACTGCGGCCAGCCGGGCGTTGCGGGTGGTGATGCTGTTGCCGCGCTCGTGTTCGAGGTGGTCGAGGAAGCCGCCGACGAAGGTGGAGTCGATGTCGGTGAGGTCCAGGGCCGAGGGCGGGCGGCCGAGCTGCTGCTGGGCGTGGAGCAGCAGCAGCCGGAAGGTGTCGCGGTAAGCGGTGACGGTGTTCGGGCTGCAGCGGCGCTGGGCCAGGCGCTCGGTGAAGAAGCCCTGCAGGATAGGGGCGAGGCTGGTCACGCCGGCTCCTTCCATGCGTCGTCCAGGCGTCCGGCGGCGGCCGCGATGAGCTCGGGGCAGGCGTGCAGATACCAGTAGGTAGTGGCCGGGCTGATGTGCCCCATGTAGGTGGATAGTGAGGGCAGCAGATGGGCCACGTCGCGACCCTGGGAGTACCAGGTGATCAGGGTGGAGACCGCGAAGGTGTGGCGCAGGTCGTAGAGCCGTGGCTTGGGGGCTCCGGGTGGCGCCTGGATGCCGGCAGCGGTGAGGAGCTGGTTGAAGGTCTTGCTGGCGTTGATGTGGATGAGGCGGGTTCCGGCTCCGGAGAGGAAGAACGCCGGGGTGTGCGGGCGAGGACAGAGCTCGTCTCGCCGCAGTGCGTAGTTCCGCAGCTGGTCGATGGTGCTGTGATGCAGCGGGACCAGCCGGGATTTGCCGAACTTGGTGTCCCGGATGGTCAAGACACCGTTGGTGAGATCGGCCTCGTCGCGGTCCAGTGCCATCGCTTCGCCGGTGCGCAGTCCGGCGACTGCCATCAGCCCGACGAACGCGGTGAAGGTCGCGGCCCGCAGGGGCGAGGCCAGCGTCCCGGCCGCCGTGATCAGAGCGATGATCTGTTCCGGCGAGTAGAGGAAGGGCGGTGCCGAGCGCTCATGACCGCGAGGCAGGAGGTCTTCGGGCGGGACCTCGGTGCGTTCGTCCAGAGCGGCCAGATGGCGGCTGAACACCCGTACCACCGTAAGACGCTTGGCCCACCAGGACGGATCAGCGGACGTGGGCAGCATCGCCCAGGTCAGCGCCGCTTCGACGGTCACATGGTTCAGGCCGTGCTCCTCGGCGAAGCTGACGAACTGCCCCAGCAGCCGGCCGTCCTGCAGGAGTTTGTAGCCCAACCCGCGACGCATCGCCAGGTACTCCTCGGCCGCTTGGCGAAGCGTGTTCATCGCGCACCTGCCGTAGGCCAGGGCCGGACGACCGCGGCGAGCGCGGCCTGGTCGACTTTGGCATAGATCGCCGTGGTCTCCTCGGAGTGGTGGCGTAGCAGCTGTGCGGCCTCGCACCAAGGGATTCACCGTGCTCCCACGCCGCTGGGTCGCCGAGCGCACCTTCGGCTGGCTGATGCTCCACCGCCGCCTGGTACGCGACTACGAGACCCTGCCGGCCCGCTCCGAAGCCATGATCCACATTGCCATGATCAACCTCATGGCCCGCCGTCTCACCCGCGAATCCACCCCAACCTGGCGAAGCACCTGAAATCCGAACCAGTCAGAACTCGCAGGATCAAACGCCCACTAAGATAGCCACTGACCGGCCGTGCCGCGCTCGTGTCGAGTACGGCCTGAGCTGACGCGTCAGCGGTTGTGTGCCCGGCACACTATTGGCACACGATCACCGGCATGCGCTGGCCACGAGCGGCATGAGGTGACACACACCTGAACGCAAAACGACCCGCGTTTCCGCAGGTCGCTGCCGGGTTTCCCCTGGTCGGTCGTGAGTGCCCCCTGTAGGATTCGAACCTACGCACCCGGCTCCGGAGGCCGGTGCTCTATCCCCTGAGCTAAGGGGGCTCAATGCGTGATAAGGCTATCAGCATCTAGGCACCACTCTGCACCGGATAACGCTCGCCGAACACATCCCGCGAAAGCCGCACGTGACCGGCCCGCTACAGGTTAGCTTTGCGGCCGTGAGTGAGGTTCTTGGCAAAGTACTGGTCGTGGACGATGACGAGGTCATCCGTCAGCTCATCGCAGTCAACCTGAACCTGGAGGGGTTCGAGGTGGCCACCGCTACGGATGGGCAGGACTGCCTTGATCGCGTGAGGGAGGTCATGCCTGATGTCATCACGCTGGATGTGATGATGCCGTACCTGGATGGGTGGACTACGGCGGAGAAGTTGCGTACGGATGAGGACACCAGTCACATCAAGGTCGTGTTGATCACGGCGCGGGCGCAGGATGACGACAAGAGGCGTGGCCGGGGTATCGGGGTTGACGCCTATCTGACCAAGCCGTTTGATCCGGCGGAGTTGATCGAGGTTGTGCGGGATCTGGCGGCGAGGGACCAGGTGAGGGACCAACGGTGAAGGGGGCTGGGTGAAGCCCTGGGGATGATGTTGGACGGGCACGGTGGGATGGGCGGTGCTCGCGTTGGCTCGGGGCTGGGGCGCTCGGTCGAACGACGCACGCGCGCGGGTGTAGCACTTCTTCCGTACGCTGGCGGCAACATTCCCGTTCGAAGGGTTGAGAAGGGTTGAGACGTGCGTAGCTCGATTTTCGGCAATCTTGACGGCCAGCCGGTGCCCGGCGGGTTCGTGCTGGAGAACAAGAAGATGTTGCGCGTCCAGTTGCCTCACGAGGTGCTCGCCAAGCAAGGCTCGATGGTCGCCTTCCAAGGGCAGATGGACTTCGACTACGAGGGCGCCGGCGGGCTCGGCAAGTTGTTCAAGAAGGCCGTCACCGGTGAGGGCGCCTCGCTCATGCGGGTCCGCGGTGAGGGGCTGCTCTACCTGGCCGACAACGCCGACGACATTCACCTGTTCTACCTGGAGAACGAAGGGCTGACCGTCAACGGGCGGAATCTGCTGGCGTTCCAGCCGCAGCTCAGCTGGGACATTCAGCGGGTCCAGGGGGCCGGGGT
>NZ_VCKY01000314.1 GCF_005889735.1 Nonomuraea turkmeniaca | reverse complement strand
AGCCGGGGCTGGCATCGACGAAAGCCCAGGGATGATCAACGTGCGGCAGCCGAGTTCTTCTACGGTTTCCCGCAGCGCCGTCTCAGCCAGCGTTTCCCCGTCCTCCCAGTGCCCGCCCGCCGGGAGGAACCCCCCGAGGCGGAGGTGATAGGCCACACCGGTGACCCAATCACCGGCGCTCTCGCTGCGGCGGAACACCAGGTTCGTCGCCGTCATGTCGTACTTCACAGACGCATCCACCAGCGGATCCTCCTCGTCCACACCACCCGGGACGAAGGACGGCCTTCCTCCCAGTTCGGCGCCGATGAGCCCGGCCACACCCCGGAGAGCTGGCCCGTCATCGTCATGGCTGACCGTAGTCAGCCAGCGCTACAGTTCGCAGCCGCTTCGCGGACTCAACGGACCCCAGCTCCAGCTTGAGCCCGACGAGCCGTCCGTCGCGGTGACCATGCCCTGGCCGTCCCAAGGCCGTCCGGCAGCCGCAGGGCCGGCACGGCCCTTTCAGCGATGACGGCAGGATTGTCGCGGCTGCGGGCGCGGTCAGGCGAAAGGCAGGGTCATGAGCGATTGCCATAGCCGGGGGTCGGCCAGGTGGGGATGGCGTACGTGGCAAGGGATGGAATCCTCTGATGGGTCCTTGACTCCCACAACCCCGAGACCGGCAGACAGAGCGGCGCTGGCGCCCGCAGCAGAATCTTCCAATGCCCAGGTGCGGCGTGGAGGGACGTTCATGGCGGCGCATGCCGCGATGTAGACGTCCGGTGCTGGCTTGGGTGCGGCGACCACGTCGCTGCCGACGATCACGGTGAAGGCGGCAAGGTCGAAGGACTTCTCCAGATTAGTGATCACGACGTGTGCGGGGGCGTTGGAGGCTACGGCCAATGGCACGCATCCAGCGAGCCGGTCAACGAGTTCCACGGCGCCGGGCAATGGTTTTGTCTCGGCTTGGTGCTGACGCATCAGCGCGTATGCCTCTCTTCCCACCTGCTCAGGCATGACCGCAGGTCCGAGCATGTCGGCGAGCTGGTTGCTCAGCTGCACGAGGTTGAGGCCGGCGAGGCTGCGCCGAGCTGCCACGGTGAGGGGCACGCCGTAGCGGGTGAAGAGAACTTCGTAGGCGAGGCTCCATGCCCCTTCGGTGTCCACGAGCACGCCGTCGCAGTCGAAAACGATGCCAGCTGTTAGCGGTCGCGTGCCGCGCTCGGCCAGGTGATGGCGCATAGTCGATCCTCACGCCGGCCATGGGTGCGGGGTCGGCAATCTTGGCACCGGCGCGCGATGCCGGGTCAAGGCGTCGACGCCTTGTGCTTGAAGGAGGTCGAACAAGGTGTGGGCGACTACCAGGGTGCCGGCTGGAACGGAGAGCTTCGGCAGGTCGCCGACGGTCGCCCACTGGAAGGGATGCTCTGCAACGTGGGTTTCCTGGTCGGGGTGATCGGCGATGGCCACATACTGGTGATCTTCATGAATGTGCTGCGTGGGCAGATAGCGGTCGGGTTTGACGGGCATGCGGACGATCCACCAGGGGCTGTTCACGAGGGGATGCGGGTAGCGTTCCGGTATCGCTATCCCCGGTGGCGGCAGCAGCCGGGGCGTTCGGCCGGTCTCTTCGATGGTTTCGCGGACGGCGGCATCGGACGGCATCTCGTCTTCGACGTGGCCGCCGGGAATCATGCAGCCGCCGAGCCGCGGGTGCTCAATGAGCCCGATCCGCCACTCGTGCTCAACCTCGGCGAACAGGTAGACCGACGCGGTCATGTGTACGGCAGGCATCGACGTCACTTTCCCCTGGGCGAGTTCGGCGGACGGTCATACGGACGGCTGCAGGAGACGCACCTGATCGTGGAAATCGCGCGTCTCGGACAGCGTCGGGAAGCTGCGGCGCAGGCGGTGGTCGAGCTGGCGGGCGCGGCTGGTGATGGCGCTGACGAGCCGGTTACAGCTCAACGCCTGGCGGCCCGCCTCGATAGCGGCCTCCACCTCGCCCAGGGCGGTGTAGGCCAGCGCCAGGTCGAGCTGGGCGATCGACAGCCGGGTCGGCGCCTGGGCGGCCTCGTAATGCTGGATAGCCTCCAGCGCAGCGGTGCGAGCCTGCTGGGGATGATCGAGCCAGACATGCGACGAGGCGTCGTAGCTGATGATGCGCACCGCATCGACGGCGAACAGGCCGGTGTTCGTCACGGGCAGCCCATCCTGGTAATGGTGGGCTTGGGCAGCGGCGTCGGCGAAGCTGGCGCCATCGCCGAGGAGCGCGTGAGCCCGCGCGCGCTGCGCTGTCAGGCGGACGGCGATCGGGCTGTTGCGCGGCGCGGTGGCCAGCCCACGGGTAGCCGCAGCCAGCGCATCCAGCGGCCGATCGTCATAGAGCGCGTGCGTGGCCAGCATGTCATCAGCCCACGCGCACACCTCCAGCGCGTCAGCCTGCTGACCGTGCGTCTTGGCGTCGTCAATGAACGCTTCAGCGACCTGGGGCTCGCCGAGGTCGTGGGCCAGCCAAGCCAAGATGACCGACAACATGCCGGCCTGCCGGGCGATATGACGGCCCTCCCGCAGCGTGTGGCGGCGATGGTGCAGCAGTTCGAAGGCTTGGTGGCGACGTTGGAAGACTTCTGGCCACAGGCGCTGCGGCGGGTGGGCGGAGTAGGTCGCGCCGAACTGGTCGACCGCGACTTCGAGGTCGGAAATGTCGGCGGGCTCCAGCTCGGTGGCGCTGGCGTAGCGGGCGTAATCCGTGGCAGCCTGCGCCGCTTCGGCTCTTCCTCCCAGCAGCGGGGCAACTGCGGTGATGCCGAGGACTGCGAGGGCTTGTCGTCTCTTCGTGTGATCACCTTCTATGGCGGGCGCCGCTGGAAGCGGCGCGACGTGGGTAAGGGAGTTCCCGTCCAGGACGGGTGTCGGTTCGCAGGGCGAGGGCGTGACCGAAAGGCCGAGATCGGCAGGCGTCAGGGCACGCCGACACAGCCGGCTCAAGGTAGCTGCGAGAAGGTCCGGTAAGGGAGGGCGCGGCTGTTCGCCGGAGTTGACCCAGTGCCCGATGCGGGTTCGATCGGGCCGCAGATCGGGCCGCCCTGCCGCCTTGGCCGTCTCCGCCAGGGCATCGGCCAGGGCCGCGTAGCTCACGGCCGCCCGCTCGATCCAATAGCGGAGCAACTCGTTGCGTTGCTTGTGCGTCGCCTGAGGGGACAACGGAGCCGTCCTTGGTGCGGGCAACAGGGCCTGGTCCAGGTGCAACCCCTTGGTTCCACCGTAACGACGTCGGCACCTTCTGTGAAGGTGCAGCGCGGCAACGCCACATCCGCCACACCTGGGCCGGATGTAGCGCCACGGCTGTGGCGAAAGGCGCAGGAATTCGCCACAGCGTGCCCTCTGGATTCGCCACAGCATGTTGAGGTGTCCTCGAAGAGGCGTCCGACCGGGCCGTCCACATCACCAGCCGAACGGCTCGGGTCGGCGCCAGCTGAAACACAGATGCACGAGCGGGCGCACCGCGCTCGCGAACCGGCTCAGGGATGGTGTGCTCATGGCGACGATCCACGAGGAGCACCACACGATCGACACGGTGGTGTGCGACGTCGGCGGCGTGATCATCAGCTTCGATGAGGCCGTCGCGTCCGCCATCGAAGCCCGTCACGGTCTCAGCATCGGAACGCTTCTGCCCGCCGTGCTGAAATCCGAACCCGGCATGCTGGCCATGCGGGGCGCCCTTGACCGCGACACGTGGATGAGCGCGGTGTCGCCCTTGGTGGGACGCGCCGCTGTGCTCGACTGGCTCGGCTATCACGGCGACCTGAACGAGCAGGTCGTCGCGCATCTCAAGTCGGTCAAGAACCGCGGCGTCAAAGTGGTTCTGCTGTCCAACGCAACCTTCCGGCTGTGGGACGACCTGGAATTTCACGGCCTCGACTCGCTGGCCGACCTGGTGCTGTGCTCGGCCGACATCGGCCACGTCAAGCCCGACCCCTCCTGCTACCAGCACGCCGCGATCCTGGGGGACTTCACCCTCGATCGCGCCTTCTACGTCGATGACACCCCCAGCTGGGTGGACGCCGGCGCCGCCCTGGGCATGCTGGGCCACGTCTTCACCACAGCCGAACGACTTGAGCAGGACCTGGCCACACAGGAGCTGCTGCCATGAGCCGGGCACCAGCCGGCCCCGAAGGCCTGGCCGGTGACGTCGACGTGAGTGTCATCGTCGCCACCGGCCGCGAAGACGGCTGCCGACGCCTGGTCGAAGCGGTACGGCACCAGTTCGCCGACGCCGGCGTCTCGCACGAGATCGTGCTGGTCATCGACGGCTGCCCGCGCTACCACTGGCTGGCTGAGGCCGGCGAGAGGGCCGACGGGGGAGACATGAACGTCCTCGTTCTGCCGCGCCGCGTCGGCATCGCCCGCGCCCGCAACACCGGCATCCAGGCCGCCCGCGGAGCCCTGCTGGCCTTCCTCGACGACGACTGCGTTCCCGCGCCGACCTGGTTGACCGACCTTGTGCGGATGAGCCGGACCTACCCCGACCACGTCGCGTTCGGCGGCAAGGTGATCAGCTCCGGCCCGGCCAACCTGTACGCCCAACTGCGTGACACCGTCTACTACTACGAGACGTTCGGATCGTGGTACACCGACCCCGACACGTCCGCCGACGTGCTGGGCGCCCCGTACGTCAACGGCGGCAACAGCGCCTACCGGCGCCAGGCGCTGATCGACGCCGACGGCTTCGATCAGCTGCTGCCCGCCTACAGCGACGTCGAACTCGGCCGCCGCCTGAACTGCCGCAACCGGGCCGTCCTCAGCCCCGGCATGGCCATCCTGCACCGTCACCCCGCTGACTTTCGCCAGTATCTGCTGCGGTGCTGGCGCAGCGGCAGGGCTCGCGCCGTGCTGTGGGCCCGCCGGGGCTACCGCCAAGACCGCCCCTCTGCGGTGCTGGCGAGGGTGGCGGCCAACATCTGCTGGAACAACAGCGTGCACCGGTGCCGCCGCGTCACCGGATCTGCCGCCCGCGTGATCGCGGTGCTCACCTGCCAGGAGGCTGTCCATGCGTTCGGATACGTGTACGAGCTCATCGCGAACCGGCCCGCCGGTCGCACACCTGCTCCGCCCGCTGATCGGGCTGCTGGCAGCGACGTTGGTGACGCGCCGGGTGCTGGAGTGGCGGCAAATTCGCCGTAGCAGCCGCCCGGCCCCTCCGCTGCTCCCCCAGACGGCACCGTCGGAGGCCTCCGCGGCCTCCGCGGCCTCCGAGGCGGCGGGGCCGCGCGTGGTGTGCGTCGTGCCGATGTTCCTGGAAGCGGATCTGGCCGTGGAGACGACCCGGTTCTGGCACGACGTCGCCCGCCGCCGCCTGGTGGATCAGGTGCTGCTGGTGACCACCGCCAAGGAGAACGTGGACGGTCCGAGCACGCACGATCTGATCGCCGAGGAGCTGCGCCGCCTGTTCGCCGGCGATCACGCCAGCCCTCCCATCGAACTGGTGCGCTGCGAACACGTCACCCGCTATCGCGCCAGCCAGCTCAACCTCGCTGTGGAGCAGGCACGAGCGCGTTTCGCGCAGCACGCCGACGGGCCGGCGGGGCTGTGGGTGGGCGTCTACAACGCCGATTCCCGCCCGGAGGCATCCACGTTCGACGAGCTGCGGGCCCGGATTCACGCCGAACCGGATGTTCGGCTGTTTCAGCAGCTCGTCGAGTATGTCGTGCCCGGGCGCGGCGATGCTGGGCTGGTCGCCGAGGGGAACGCGGTCCTGCAGACGTGGTGGACGCTGTCGCACTACGTCAGCCGTAACGCGCGAGGTCGTTCCGGCTCCACGATGTGGTCGCGCACCGCGCCGTACTCTACGTTCGGTCACGGCGAGTTCGCGCGGCTGGACTTCCTCGACGACATTGGCGGCTTCCCGGACTTCGCCTACGCCGACGGGTTGCTGCTGGGCTGGATCTGCCGCCTGATGGCCGAACCCATCGGGCTGCTGACCAGCCGCGACATCGCCGAAGTGCCCGGTTCGGCAGGTGATCTGCTCCTTCAGCAGACCGCGTGGCTGCGCGGGCTGCTGAACTTCGACGCCACCGTGCGCTGGTGCCGGTCCCGCGGCCTGCTCCGCCTGAGCCGGCATGAAGCGGAGCTGCTGCGGGCTCAGCACGCGGCCGTCCCCCTCGGGTGGGGGCTGAGCACTCTCGCCGTTGCCGCCAGCGCCTGCGTCGCGGTCGCGTCCCTGGCGCGTCGTGGCCGAGCATCCCAATCGGCTGCATACGATCTAGCGGTACTGGCAGGATTGGTGAGCTACCCGGTGATCCCGGCGCTGGCCTGGGACCATGCGCACCAGCAGCGCCCGTCCTCGCTGAGCAGACGGATGCTCGCCACGGCGACGTCCTGGCCCATCGAGGGGCTCGCGTTCTGGCCAGCGTTACGGACTCACCTGATGCGCCAGCAGCAGGCCCCGGCCAAGACCCCGCGGTAGGAGGTGCGCACGATGCCGGCGCAGGAGCAGGACGAGCTGCTGCATGCGGCGCTCGCCACGCTGGCCGCCACGGTGGACACCCCGTGGCCTGGCGACGGCTACCACTTCCGTCCCGTCGGCGGTGGCACGCAGGCCACGGTGTGGCATGCGGTCCCGGCCACCCTGGGAGTGCCGGAAGTGGCGCTGCGGCTCACTCCCAAGCCTGCCCCGCTGATCACCCGCATCGGCGAACTCGTCAACGCCGTCGACGGCGTGGAACGGCCCGACACGCTCGCGGTGGCCTCCATGGAGCACGACGGCCGTACCTGGACGGTGCATGTGTGCACGTGGATCGGCAAGGGCGCTGCCGACCGAAGCAACCCTCACGGTCTCGGACAGGACATCGCCCTGCTGCACGAGCAACTGGCCCGCCACGGCGGTGAGGCCTTCACCGACCGGCGCTTGTCGTTCGAGCGCGGCCCCATCCCGACCGACGAGCAGCAGTTGCCCGCCTGGTACGTCGCTCGCCACGTGTGGCGGGACCGGATCTACCCGACGTTCGCCAGCCGGCAGGAACTCCTGCGTCCTCAGCCGATCCACGGCGACCTGCATTGGGACAACGTCGTCGCCGGCAGCAACGGCGGGTTCGGCTTCATCGACTTTGACAAGGTTATGCACGCGCCTCCGGCGTTCGACCTGGCCAAACTTCTCGCCACGGGATTCTTCCCGATCAACCCTGAGACCGGCGCGGTGCGTTTTCAGCAAACACGCGCCGCCGAGCTGCTGGACGGCTACCGCAGCGTTCGCCCGCTCACGCCCGCCGAGGTCGCTGCCCTCGAGGGCTTCATCGTGATCCTCAACGAGCAAACTGCGGCGCTGGGCCACGCCTACGATGTGCCCCACTATCGCGCCCAAGCCGACGCCGTCGGCGGGTGGCTGCTCAACCGGAGGCGCCGCAACCGCAGCGACCCGTTCGGCATCCGCGAGAGCAGTCCCGCCTCGCCGCCGTCCACCAGCAGCGCCGAGCAGATTCCGCTCATCGACCCCGTACCCGGGCCCACCGCCGGCCCGGGTACGGACGCCTAACCTCACAACCCTCTCACCGCTAGGCGCGTCAGGGCAGGCGCGTTCAGTTCGCCGCGCCCGCAATGCGCCGTATCTGCCCGATCGCCGACTCTTCTCGGGACGGAGTGACATGCGCACCCTATTGATCGGATGTGGAGATCACGGCGGGGGCACCCTGCTCCCCGCGGCCTGCTCGGCAGGCATCAGCATCCACGCTCTCGTGGACAGCGACCGCGAGCGCGCCGAGCACCTGGCGAAACTCTGGCTGATCCCCCAGGTGTACGCCTCAACCGAGGACGTCGATGCCGACACCTTCGATGGCGCGATCGTGGCCCTGCCGGTCAGCGCCCAGGCTGATCACGTCGCGTGGGCGCTGCAGGCCGGGCTGCACACGTTCGTGGAGAAGCCGCCCGCGCCGGACCTGGACGGGCTCCGCACGCTGCTGCAGCACGCCGGGCGGGCCGGTGTGCACTGCGTGGTCGGTATGAACTTCCGCCTGGCCGAGGGCGTGCGCCGCCTCCGCAGCGCCCTGGCCGCCCCGCAGTACGGCCCCATCAGCTACGCCCGCGTTGAGCACATCGCGCGCAAGCCTGTCCAGTCCTTCTCGCCGGACATGTCCTTGGAGGCCAGCCTGTTCGCCGCCCAGGGCATCCACGCCATCGACCTGGCGCAGGTGCTGCTGCCCGCGCAGAGGGTGACCTCCGGGCAGATGATTGCGGTCAACCGCGGCCGGCTCGCCACGCTGGTCGCCGGCGATCCGGCCGGCGGCACGCGGCTGGAGGTCCATTTCGGCAGCTGCGCCGCCGCCTTCTCCCACCAGGTGCGTGTGGTCACCGCCAGCGGAGACCTGCTGGAGCTTCGCAACATGTCGGAGCTGCTGCACCTGCCCAACGGCGGCGACGAGCATGTCCGGGAATACCCCGGCGCCCGCGTGCTGTGGCGTACCTCCCCCATCGGCGGCGGCTACGACAGCGCCGGGTACGGTCCCGAGCTGGCCGCGTTCGGGGACCTGGTCGCCGGCGGCCCGGCGGAGTCGCTGGCGAGCCTGGCCAGCCTCCTGCCGGTCTACGAGGCGTTCGACGAACTGTTGCAGGCCGAAGGACTGGCGTGGACGGCCTGACGGTAGCCCACCTGGAGCGGGCGATCGCCGACGGCGGCACCGGCAACGCCGACGTGGCCCGTGACCTGGAACAGCGCTTCGCCGCCTTCGCCGGCACCGCGCGTGCGTTGTGCGTCTCCAGCGGCACCATCGCTCTCATGTGCGCCCTGTATGCCGTCGGCGTCCGCCCCGGGCAGCGGGTCGCCGTATCGGTGCTCGGCCCGGCCATGACCGGCTTGGCCGTCGCCGCCGTCGGCGCCACCCCGGTGTTCGTCGACTGCTGCTCGCCCACCTCCTTCGGCCTCGACGCGGACGCGCTGGAGCGGGCCGCGCGCAACGGCGTTGCCGCCGCCATCGCCGTGCCCATGTGGGGATACTGGGATGAGGATGCGGCCGCCCTGCACCGCCTGCGCGCCGCTGGCGTGCCCGTCATCCTCGACCTCGCTCAGGCTCCGTTCCTGCGGCTCCGTCAAGGGCTGAGCGACGTCGCCGACATCTCCTGCTTCAGCTTGCACGGCCGCAAACCCCTCAAAGCCGGCGAAGGCGGTGTCTGTCTGACCGGCGACCAGCGCCTGGCCGAGCGGATCCTCGCCGTGCGCAACTTCGGACAGCGCGCCGAGCTCGCCGGCGGACGGCTCATCCCAGCCGGTCCGTTCGGCGCCCGCTTCGGCGCCAACGCGAAAATCAACGCCCTGGGCGCGGCCTGGTGCCTGGCCCAGATGGACGCCATCGACACCATCCGCGACCGGCACACCCGCCTGCGCGAGGTGGCCACGGACCTGCTCACCGCCACCGGCACCACGTGGGCGGAGGCATCTGAGTCCGACGACGTCGTCGAGCACGGCCGCTACGGCATCGTCGCTATGTGCCCCTCTCCCGGTGAGGCCCGCCAGCTCGCCGGCAGCCTCCACGACGACGGCCTGGAGGTCGACTCGCTGCGCTACCGGTACGCCCCCATGACCGACGCCCCGTACTTCGCCCGCCTCGCCGCTGCGCCGTGCCCGAACGCCCGACGGCTCACCAAGACCGTCGTGGCGTGCCGGCTGGAGGCGTTCGCCAGCCGCCTACCCAAGGAGTGACATCGTGAAGATCGCCATCATCGGCATGGGACATGTCGGCCGCACCATGCACGACTTCCTGCGCGATCACGCCGACCTGATCACCTACGATCAGGCCGACGGCGGCCCCTATCCGACCGAGGCCCTGGCCGGCTGCGACTTCGCCATCGTGTGCGTCAACACCCCCACCGGCCCCGACGGCGCCTGCGACGTCTCCAACGTGCGCGAGGCGGTCAAGCAGCTGCCTACCTCGAAGGTCCTGATCAAGTCCACGGTGGCGCCCGGCACCACCGACGAACTGGTCGCCGAGACCGGCAAGGACATCTGCTTCTGCCCCGAGTATGTCGGCGAAAGCCGCTACTACAACCCTGTGTGCGCCGACGCCGCCGCGCTCCCCTTCGTGATCGTCGGCGGCCGGCCGGACCTGCGCCGTTGGTTCGTCGACGCGCTGCTGCCCATCCTCGGTCCCACTAAGACGTACTTCCAGTGCGACGCTCTCGAGGCCGAGATCGTCAAGTATATGGAGAACGCCTTCTTCGCCACCAAGGTGACCTTCGTCAACGAGTTCGCGCGCATCTGCGCCGCGCTGGGCGCCGACTGGCACACCGTCCGCGAAGGCTGGCTTCTCGACCCGCGCGTCGAGCCCTCCCACACCGCGGTGTTCGCCACCAACCCGGGCTTCGACGGCAAGTGCCTGCCGAAAGACCTTCGCGCCATCGTGTCCGCCGCGAACCAGGCCGGTTACCAGCCGCGGCTGCTCGCCGAAGTCCTGGCCAGCAACGACCGCCTGCGCGCCGTCGCCACGGCGGTCGACCTGGCGCTGGCCACGCCCTTCGCGCGTACGGTGCTGCAGAAGACCATGGCGGTGCCGTACGGCACGACCACGACGCTGGAGGCGATCGGCG
>NZ_VCKY01000313.1 GCF_005889735.1 Nonomuraea turkmeniaca | reverse complement strand
GCCATGGCCGCCGGCTACACCCCGGAGGCCGCGTGTGCCAAGGAATCCGGGCGTGGTGGATGGACGCACGTGAAGGACAACAAGAGGGCGCTCAGGAACGGGGGATCCACCTGGGGGTACGTCTGGCTGATGTGGAACCGCGGCCTGCAGAAGAACTGCGTCGCGGTGATCAAGACCGCCTACGCCGGGACGCCGACGTACACGCAGGCGATCCTCCATGTGAAGGGCGGCGGCGCTTATCGGGACCCGGGCACGCTCACCAGGAAGAAGTACCGTTACTTCGCCGCCGCCATCGGCTACGGCAAGGGTGAGTGCGTGGACTTCGAGGGCCACACCACGGACACCCGCAGGGACTACGGGATCGCCTCGGCCAGGCGGGGCAAGTTCATGAACTGCGGCTGACCCGAAGATCGTGCGCCCAGGATCGGGTCGCCGGGAGAGAGCTCGATCCGGGCGGTCCGCTCCGGGACGTCATCGAGAGGCTGCTCGCGCCCCGCACCGGACGCCGGCCTGACGGTCGTCGGCTCAGGTCGTGCGCTCGGCGACGAACACGAACTCGCGCCCCGGGCGATCAGGCGCTTCGCGCACGTCGAGCACCCGGTAACCGTGGCCGGCCAGGCTGGACTCCACCTCGTCGCGGCCGCGAAACCGGAGGGTCGACTCGGAGGTGACCACCGTGCCGTCCGCCAGGAACCTGTAGGCGTACCTGAAGGAGACGAACGGAAGGGCCACGTCGGTGACCTCCTGACGCCGCTCCACCGGCCCGATCCCGGGGACGTCAAGGACGCGGGGAGCAGTGTCGGCGGCCCATTCCTCCCAGGCCCGGCGTTCGGGGCGCCTGGTCTCGAACACGAAATATGCCCGGGGCCGGAGAGCGGCGTGAATGCCCCGGAGGGTCGCTGACCAGTCGTCATCGGTGAGGAAGACCTGAGCCACATTTCCGGTCATCACCGCGAGATCGGCATGGAGCGCCGGCACGGTCGTGGCATCACCGTGGACCCAGGTGACCGCCGCGGATTTGTCCTTCGACTTCGCGACCTCCAGCGAGGCCTCCGCCGGGTCGACGCCCACGACGGTGCGACCGGTCCCGGCCAGCAGGATCGCCAGGCATCCTGTGCCGCAGCCGACGTCCAGCACGCGGTCCGCGCCCAGCTCGCCGGCGATGGCGAGGTAGGCGGGCAGGTCGTCGCGGTCTCCGTCGAAGGCGTCGTAGACGGGTGCGAGGCGAGGGTGCGCGAAGATCGCATCAGGCACCCCGCAAGCGTATCCGGTGTCCTCGGGCATGCGCCCGGAGGTAACCCTGGCCGAGGAGTGGGGTCGGCCTGGTGACGCGTGCCGCCGGCAGTACGGGAATCCGGGGGTCCACCCGGACGAAGAAGGTGAGATCCGCGCCCTGCCTCCAGGGTAGTCTGCCCCGCTTTAGACCTTGTCGGGGTGAGATGCGACGATCGGAGCCGTTGACTCCTGAGGGATTGGCGAGAGCATGACAGACGACCGGAGCCGTAAGGCTCTCGTGGTACGGGGTGGCTGGGAAGGGCACGCCCCGGTGGAGGCCACCGACCTTTTCGTCCCCTTCCTCGAAAAGCACGGGTACGAGGTGTCGCTGGCCGACTCCCCGGCACCGTACGCGGATTCCGCGTTCATGTCCGGCATCGACCTCATCGTGCAGTGCTACACCATGGGCACGATCGAGCCGGAGGAGCTGCGCGGGCTGGAGGCCGCGATCCGGGCCGGCACGGGGATGGCGGGCTGGCACGGCGGCATCGCCGACTCCTACCGCAACTCCTCCGACTACCTGCACCTCATCGGCGGCCAGTTCGCCTGCCACCCGGGCAAGGACCCGGCCGAGCGGGAGGGCACGCAGGCCGACAACTTCGTCCCGTACACCGTGAACATGCTGCCCGCCGCCGGCGACCACCCCATCACCGCGGGAATCGCGGACTTCGACCTGGTCACCGAGCAGTACTGGGTGCTGACGGACGACTACATCGACGTGCTGGCGACCACGACCCAGAAGATCCGCCCATGGGACCCCTGGCACCGGGAGGTCACCTCGCCGGCGATCTGGACCCGCCGCTGGGGCAACGGGCGGATCTTCGTCACCACGCCGGGGCACAGCCTCGACGTCCTGCGGAACGACAACGTACGCACGATCATCGAGAGGGGGATGTTGTGGGCCGGCCGGTGAACGTCGGCGTCGTCGGATGCGGCGCCATTTCCGCCCAGTACTTCCAGACCATCGACCGTTTGCCGCAGGTGCGGCTGGTGGCGGTCGCCGATCTGGACCTTGACCGGGCGCGGGAGGCGGTACGGCCCTATGCGGGCGTCGACGTGCTGAGCGTGGCGGAGTTGATGGCGGATCCGCAGGTGGACGTCGTACTGAATCTGACCGTTCCCGCCGCCCACGCCGAGATCGCGCTCGCCGCGATCGCCGCGGGCAAGCACGTCTACTGCGAGAAGCCCCTCGCCGCGACGACGGCGGACGCCGGACGCATCCTGCGGGCCGCTCACGACGCCGGCGTACGGGTGGGCTGCGCGCCGGACACGGTGTTAGGAACGGGCACGCAGACGGCGCGCAAGGCCATCGATGACGGCCTGATCGGCAGACCGGTCGCGGCGACCGCGACGATGGTGACGCCCGGTCATGAACGCTGGCACCCCAACCCCGACTTCTACTACGTCCCCGGCGGCGGCCCCCTCCTGGACATGGGCCCCTACTACATCTCCAGCCTGGTCACCATGCTCGGCCCCGTGGCGACGGTCATCGGCGCCGCCAGCCGCACCCGCGCCAAGCGCACGATCGGCTCCGGCCCCCGCCGCGGCGAGGACATCCCGGTCACCGTCGACACCCACGTCACCGGAGTGCTCGTCCACGCCTCGGGCGCGCTGTCCACGCTGGTGATGAGCTTCGACGCCCCGGAGACCAAGGCGTCCCACATCGAAGTGCACGGCGAGGAGGGCTCGCTCGTCGTACCGAACCCGAACCACTTCGACGGCCTCGTCCAGGTGTCGAGGATCGGCGAGGAGGGCTGGCGCGACCTTCCCGCGTCGGCCGGCTACCCCGAGGCCGGCCGCGGCGTCGGCCTGGCCGACTTCGCCGCGACCCCTCCAGGCGAGGAGCCGCGTGCGGGCGGGGCACTGGCCTTCCACGTGCTCGACGTCATGGAGTCGCTGCTGGCGTCGGCGCACTCCGGCGCGGCGGTGACCATCGCGAGCACCTGTGAACGGCCCCGGCCCGTGGCGGGCGCCCATGGGTAGCGCGCGCCTGGCAGCCTTCGGCGACCAGCTGATCGAGGTTCATGACCGGCTCCGCGGAGAGCTCGCCCGCCTCAGTGACGGCGTGGACGCCTACCTCGACGGCGGCGGCACGCGGCCGCGGGAGCTGCGAACGCACTGCCTGGCCTTCTGCACGGCGCTCGAACGGCACCACACCGGCGAGGACGACGGCGCCTTTCCCGCGTTGGCCGCGCGCCATCCCGAGCTGACGCCCGTGCTGGACAAACTGCGCGAGGACCACCGGCTGGTCTCCGACATCCTGCGCCGGCTACGGGAGCTGGCCGAGGGGCTGGACGCGGAGACCGGGAAAGATCCACAGGAGGTACGGCGGGTTCGGGGGGAGGTGGACGGCTTAAGAGCGATCGTGGAATCGCACTTCGGCTACGAGGAGCGCACCATCGCGGAGGCACTCAACGCCTTAGACGTCGCGGAATGGAACGGCGAGCCGCCTGACTTCCTGCGTACCGATCCGGCCGAGTAGCCTGCTCAGCAGGATGGCCGGTCGGCGGGCACCTTGCCGTTCAGCGCCGCCTCCAGCGTGCCGATGGACGAGAAGACCGCCTCCGCCGCCCGGCTCGGATGCACACGCTCACCACTCCCGCACCCGAGACACACCACCAGCATGGCCTCGCACGGTCACCACGAGGCACCAGCCGCTGCCGTTGTCGTCCAGATTGCGCCAGACGGCATCGAACGCCGTGGCCTTCTCGGTACGCATCTCGGTGTGGGTGATGGTGTCACCGTCCGCGGCCTTGTAGGACACGGCGGCGTGGCTGACGTCGCTGTCCCAGCCCTTCACCGCCGAGTCTCTTTCCCACTGCGCGATCTTCAACCGCAGGGAGGAGGAGGGGACGCCCGACTTCGACTCGATCGACCCCATTCTCGGCGAGGCGATCGGCGCCGTGAAGACGTGGCCCACCACGGACCTCACCCCGAGGTACTTCTGACCTGCGAAGGGCTGTTAGCAACTCGCGGGGTTGGGGTAGCCGTGCAAGGAGGACAGGGGGCTGAAGCCGCACGTCGAGGACCCGTAATGGTCAGCGATGGGCGGGCAGCACTGCTCAAGGGGGAGCAATGCCTCCTCGCGGGCGCGTGGGGCACAGGCGGCTCGGACGGCGCCCCTCTTTCGCGAGGCCGATGGCGGTGGGAGAGACTCCTGCCGCGGCGGTCCATATCATGCTGGGCTCGATCGGGCTGATCATGGCGGCCGGGATGGCGATAGTGAGCCTGTCGGCCGGTATCCCGTTGCTCGCAGGGGCCGCCGGCATCGTCATGATCGGCATCGTGGTGGACATCATCCTCGCCCACCGGAGACCCGGGGGCTAGCTCGCCGACTTACCAGGCCTGTGCCCAGGCCGGGGACAGTGCCGGGTCGGGGGTCAGGTCGCGCAGGTCGTGGGAGCACGTCTGCGCCCCACGTACCGGACCGCCGCTCAAGGATCTTGACGGCGCCGTCACGGGTGGCCATGAGCAGCCGGCCCTCGTTGTCCCCATCGGCCCAGGCCGCCTCGGGCAGCGGTGTGAGGCCGCCGTCATCCTCTTCGCGCAGGTAGCTGACCTGTACGCCTTCGATCCCGTGCCGCCGGAAGTCGGTCCCGGTGTGGGCCAGCACCAGCGCCCGGTCGCCGCCCGGCCGGATGTGGCGACGAGTACGGCCTGGCGTAACTCGGGCGGCATCAGCTCCCCCGCTGCCTCGAGAGGACACCACCCCCGAGGGAGGCCCGATGCACGGAGGCCGGCAGTTGAAGGCGTCGGCGTACAGGCTCTCCTTGACAGATTAGTTATCCACATAACATTATGCGGATAACTAATCTACTGTGCCAACGAGGGAGCCGCCATGACCGTGAAGGTCGCAGTCATCTACTACAGCGCGACGGGCACTGTGCACGCACTCGCGCAGGCCGTCGCCGAGGGAGCCGCCTCGGCCGGAGCCGCGGTGCGGTTGCGGCGGGTCGCCGAGCTGGCACCCGACAGCGCGATCGCCCAGAACCCGCTGTGGCGGCGGCACGCCGACGCCGCCACGTCGATCGCCCAAGCCTCGGTTGAGGATCTGGCGTGGGCCGACGCATTCGCGTTCGGAACGCCGACCCGGTTCGGCGCGCCGGCTGCGCAGCTCAAGCAGTTCATCGACCAGGCCGGCGGGCTGTGGCAGGAAGGGGGGCTGGCCGACAAGCCGGTGACGGCCTTCACCTCGGCGGCCAACCGGCACGGCGGCAGCGAGGCCACGATCTTGTCGCTGGGCAATGTCTTCTACCACTGGGGGGCGCTGATCGTCCCGCCCGGATTCACCGATCCGGTCGTGTACGCCGCCGGCGGCAACCCCTACGGCACGTCGTTTGCCGGCCCGCCGACCGTAGACGGCCCCGATGCCGCGGCGCTGGAAGCGGCCAGGTACCAGGGACGGCGGCTGGCCCAGATCACGATCCGGCTGCTGGGGGGCACCCACGTCACCGATGCCGCCGCGGGTAACGGGACCGCCCGCGGAACCATGGCCGGTACGAGCGGCGGGTCGGCAAGGAAGAAGTCATGACGAGCACCACCAGTCAGCGGGCCAGGCCGCACGCCGGACCCGCCTGGATGGTTCTGTCACTGGCGTGTGCCTGCCAGTTCATGGTGATCCTGGACGCGTCCATCGTTAACGTCGCCCTGCCCTCGATCCGCCAGGACCTCGGCTTCACGCCCACCGGCCTGGCCTGGGTGGTGAACGGCTACCTGCTTACCTTCGCCGGCTTCATGCTGCCGGGTGGCCGCGCCGCTGACCTGTTCGGCCATCGCCGGATGCTGGTCGCCGGGCTGTTCTTGTTCTCCGCCTCGAGTCTGGCCGGCGGCCTGGCGACCGCTCCGGAGGTCCTCGTGGCGGCCCGCCTCGCCCAGGGCATGGGAGCCGCCATGCTGGCCCCGGCGACGCTGGCCGTGATCAACACCAGCTTCACCGAGGGGCGCGCGCGTGCCCGGGCGTTCGGCGCATGGTCCGCCGCGGGCGGTGTGGGCGGGATGGCCGGCGCGGTCGCGGGCGGTGCCATCACCACCGGCCTGTCGTGGCGGTGGGTCTTCCTCATCAACGTGCCGATCGGCGCGCTGCTGATCGTCATGGCCATGATGGCGGCGGCCGGCACCCGAACCGGCCGGCGCGAACCGCTTGACCTCACCGGCGCGGTCACGGGGACGACGGGGCTGGCGGCGCTGATCTACGGGGTCATGCAGAGCGCCGATCATGGCTGGACATCCGTACTGGTCGTCGGGCCAGCCGTGGCGGGCCTGCTCCTGCTCGTCGTCTTCATCGTGGTGGAGGCACGTTTCGCCACTCAGCCGATGATGCCCCTGCGGCTGTTCAAAATCCGGGGAGTGGCCGTCGGCAACGGCATGCTGCTGCTGTTCGGCGGGATTGCCATCGCGATGTGGTATTTCACGTCGCTGCTCCTGCAGAACGTACTCGGCTACAGTGCGCTCCAAGCTGGGCTCGGGCAGACACCCGCGGCGGTGATGTTCGTGGTGATCGCGCGATGGGCCGCCGCCCTGCTGCCGCGAACCGGTGTGCGCCCTCTGGTGCTGGCCGGCTGCGGCTGTTTCGTGGCCGGTTTCGGCTGGCTCGCCCAGGCCCACGCCGACAGCGGCTACGTCACCAGCGTGCTCGGGCCTACGCTGCTCATCGCGGTCGGCATCGGGCTGACCTTCCCCACCCTCATGGCCGCGGCGACCGCCGCCGTCCCCGAGGGCGACGCGGGCATCATCGGCGGCCTGGCCAACACCGCCAGTCAGGTAGGCGGGTCGGTAGGCCTGGCGGTGCTCGCGACAGCCGCCAGCACCAGAGCGGCGATGGAGGCCGGCGGGAGTTCCCCGGCCGCCGCCCTCGCCGCCGGCTACGACCTGGTCTTCCTCATGGCAGCCGGGCTCGGCCTGGCCATCGCGGTGGTCAGCCTGTTGCTGCCGCGGCACCGGCACGGCTGACCGCCATCGCCGCCGCACCCCTGTGTCCGCGCCGCCATGAGAACGCCGAGGTCGGCCAGGTGCCGGGCGAAGGCCTGGCGATCAGCGTGGCGTTCGGCGCTGGCAGGTCTCCGGCTCGCGGGCCATGCCAGGGGAAGGCGCTTCACGGCCGGGATGTCACGCTGGAACTGCTGGGAGGGTTCTTCGGCGCCGACTCGCTGCGCATCCCGGAGTTGGACGAGGTCGGCCGCCGCTTCGGCGAGATCGATCTCGCGCTCCTGCCCATCAACGGTCTGGCGATCCGCCCGCTGGGGAACTTGCCGGTCGTCATGAACGCCGCCGAGGCCGCCGGCTAGACGCGGGTCCTGGCCCCGCGTCTGGCCGTGCCCATCCACCACGCCTTCACCGGCGGCCCGTTACGCGACCGGTTGCTGCTGAAGAAGGACCCCAGGCCCGAGATGTACGTGGACGCCGCCGCCGACCTCGCCCCGGACACCGGGGTCCATGTCTGGTCTCCGGGAGAGCCGCTCGACCTGTAGGCGCGGGCACGGGCCCGCTTGGGCGAGCCGGGACTCTCTGACTCCCTGGGCCGTGCTGAACGTGATGCCGCGTGACGGCGACCTGGGACCCGCCAGATGGCCTCCCCAGCCGGGTGATTTGATGAGATTAACGGCTTCTTCCAGGCCCTTAACGGAGCACGGGCGTGGCGAGGAGGCACGGGGGTGATGATCGGTGGATCTCGTACTGCGCGCGGGGACCGCGGACGACGCGCGCGACTGCGGCAGGATTTGTTATGAGAGCTTTGCCCGGCTGGCCGACGACCATGGGTTCCCTCATGACTTCCCCGATGTGGAGACTGCGACAGGGTCGGTCGCGACGCTGCTGACCCATCCGGGTTTCTACAGCGTCGTCGCCGAGCTCGACGGGCGGATCATCGGCAGCAACTTCCTCGACGAACGGTCACCCATCGTCGGCGTCGGCCCCATTACCGTCGACCCGGCAGTCCAGAACCGGGGCGTCGGCCGCCGGCTCATGCAGAATGTTCTGCGCCGGGCCGCCGAGCGTCAGGTCCCAGGGGTCCGGCTGCTGCAGAGCGGCTATCACTGCAGGTCCTTCGCGCTGTACGCGGAGCTGGGGTTCGAGTTCCGCGAAACCCTGGCCTGCCTGCAGGGCTCCCCGTTGCACCAGGCCGTCGACGGCTACATGGTGCGACGGGCTGTGGACGAGGACCTGCCGGCGTGCAATGAGCTGTGCCGGCGAGTCCATGGCGTCGATCGCGGTGGGGAGCTCGCCGACGCCATCCAGCAGGGCGCCGCCCGGGTGGTCGAGCACGGCGGCCGGCTGACCGGCTATGCCACAGGCCTGGCGTTCTTCGCGCACGCCGTGGGCGAGACCACTGAGGACATCAAGGCCCTCATCGGCGCGGCCCCGTCCTTCGGCGGGATGGGCATTCTGGTGCCCGCGAGCAACAGCGCCCTTCTCCAGTGGTGCCTGCACAACGACCTGCGGGTCGTTCAGCTCCTGAGCTTGATGACCATCGGCTTGTACAACGAGCCTGCGGGGGCGTACCTGCCCTCCGTCCTCTACTGAGTCAGAAACGTCGCGTGCCCCGTCATCCGAGTCTCACCCAGCTTGTTGGATGAGCTCATTGCGCAGGACCGTGTAACCGACCATGGCGGAATCCAGATACGCGCGCACTTCCGCGATCATGTCGCCGTCGAAACGACACACCCAGCAGTAACGGTTGTCGAACGGTGCACCCTCCTTGGTGGTCGACGTGGACACCAGCTCGGCGACCGTGGTGTCGCCATCCACGTACAGGTGTTCCACCGTGAGCTTCACTCCGCCCTCGAGCACCCGCGCCAGGCGGCCGAATGTCGCAGCGGTGAACTCGTCCTTGCTGCGGTATCGCCCGGCCAGCGGGTGTGTGCCTTCCACGGTCCAATCCACGTCGTCCGCCACGCGAGCCCAGAAGTCCGGCTGAGTGGCAGGATCCTGCAGGCAAGCGAAGAGGGCGGCACGATCGTTCCGGATGTCAGTCATGACAATGCTCTTCCCCATTTGCCGCGGTGCCTCTCCCAGTCACTTTGCCGAGGCGACGCCGCGCCGCCCCACGCCAGGCTCGATCCGCCCATTGCGTCACCAGCGCGAAACGTCGTTGGAGGACCAGGCGGCCGGTATCTGCGCGCTGAATCGGCCGAAAGTACGGTCGCGGACCGCGAGACCCGACTTGTGGCCGGGTGTCCGCACCGGGCCGCGTCCGCAGGATGAGGGCCATGCCCTACAAAGATCACGCTCCGGGTCTGGACGCCGGAGTTCTGGCCGGCGGTCCCGGCGTCCCCTCCGCCTGCGCCGAGGCGACGGCATGGGAGGCCCCGCGATGACCTCCCCCGGCCGACCGCGTATCACCGCGCTCGACGTCCTGCGCGGGTTCACGCTGTGCGAGATCCTGCTCGCCAACATCCAGCTGATAGCGAACGCCGGCAGGGCCGTCGTGGCGCAGCCCATGGGCGACTGGGATCCATGGCTCGGGCTCCCGATCTTCTCCCTGCTGTTCGGTATCGGGTTCTCGCTGTTACTGGACTCCGCCGCGAACCGCGTACCCCGCCCACGGCTGGTCCTGCTGCGCCGGCTTCTGACGCTGCTCGCGATCGGCCTCGTGCACGCGCTGCTGTGGCGGGGCGAAATCCTGACCTCCTACGCCATCGTCGGCTTGCTGGTGCTGCTGCCCTCGACCTGGCTGCCGCGGTGGGCCGTGGCCGGCCTCGCCCCGGCGCTCGTGGCGGCGGCGCTGATCAGCGGTGGGGGCGGGCCCCTGCTGATTGCCGGGCTGTTCCTGCTGGGCTCGGCGCTGGTCCGATACGGGGTGATCGAGCGGATCGAGCGGTCCATCCGAGGGCCGCTCCTGCTGGGCCTGATCTTCGCGGCGGGGGCGGCCTCCGCCCGGTGGGTACAGGCCAATGTGCAAGCCGGGGCGGGCACGACGCAGCTGTCTTTCACGTCCAGCCTGGCCGATCTGCTGCTCGCCGGTGTGTACGTGTGCGCCCTGCTGGTCCTGCTCAGAACGCCGCTGCGACCGGCGCTGCAGGCCGTCTTCACCCCACTGGGCCGGATGGCACTGACCAATTATCTGACCGCCACACTCCTCGTTCTGGCGGCCAGTCACATCCTCGGCCTGCCGATCGGTCAGTCCTTGACGGCGGCGTACCTGGCGGCGGGAGCCATCCTCACGGCCCAGTGGCTGTTCTCCACCCTCTGGCTGCGCCGCTACCGCCAGGGCCCCATCGAGTGGCTCTGGCGCTGGGCCACCTGGGGCCACCGCTCAGTCCTGCGCATTCCCACGAGCTGAGCCCATTCCCCGACCGGAGGGGGAGGAG
>NZ_VCKY01000312.1 GCF_005889735.1 Nonomuraea turkmeniaca | reverse complement strand
GGCCTCGGCCGCGGCGGGGGCGGCGTCGACGGATGCGAGGGCTGGGGTGGTGAGCGTCAGTGTTGCGGCCGCCGCGAGGGCGGTGCCGCCGAGAATCAGTCGTTTGGACACGCTGCGACGGTAAGGGCGGCGCCTTGCGCGGGGATTGCCCTCGGCTTGCAGGGGTTCGGTGTGCGGGCGGCCGAAGGCCGTCACGGGACGACGTTGACGTCCTTCCCGTGACGGCACCTCACCGCCGGCTACCGGTAGGTGATGTCGGAGGAGGAGTAGATGCAGTTGGTGCCGTCGGCGCCCGTACCCACCTGGGTGGGCTCGTCGCCGGTGTTGTTGCCCCGGTACTTGCGGCAGATCACCATCGCCCGGCTCGGATCGTTGACGATCGTGATGCCGGTGAACCGGGCGGTGTCACCGTAGTTGGTGTTGATGCCGGCCACCGTGTTGCCCGGCCGGGTCAGCGTGACGTTCCGGATCACCACGTTTCGCTGGTACTGCGACGAGCAGTTCCCGCACGAACGGTAGAACGTGCCGAAGTTGTTCGCCTGGAAGTTCTGGACGGTCAGCGTCCCGGGCCCGTTGTGCTGGAAGACCTTGTCGCTGGCCGCGCGGGCACCGCCGCCGTCCACCAGGAAGGAGGGCGAGCCGCTGCCGCGGAACGTGGCCGCGTCCTCGCCGACGTCCTCCCACCACACGTTGCGCAGCGTGCAGGGGCCGCTACAGTGCACGCCGTCGCCGGCGGGCGCGCCGATGATGACGTTCGACAGGGTCGCCCCGGAGGCCAGGCTGAACATCGGGTCCTGGTCTTCCTCCTGGCCGCCGTCGCCGATGCAGCAGTAACGGCGCATGCCGCCGTCCAGGCCGCTAGCCGGTACCTGGATGGTGCCGTTCACGCTGACCTGCCCTGTCGGCGTCGGCCAACTCGTGGGCGGTGGCTGGCTGCCGACCTCGAAGTCGAGGTGGTCGACGTTGGGCAGGCCGTTGGCGGTGGTCGGGTTCAACCGGATGGTGTTGCCGCCCGCGTTCACCGAGACGGTCAGCGTCTTGGTGACCCAGGTCGACCACGCGCCGGTGCCCTCGAACGACGGGGTCTGCACGGTGGACCCGTTGACGATCAGGCCGGCGGGCCGGGCCGTGGTGGTGCCGTTGGCGAAGCGGATGCCCAACGTCGCGGTGCCGGCGGCGGAGGCGTTCACGGTGAACTGGGCGTAGGCGCCGCTGGCGTTGTTGCCGTTGCAGAAGCCGCTGGCGGTGTAACCGGCCCAATTGGAGTCGATGGTGCCGGTGCAGACCGCAGGGGAGCTTTCGGCCTCGTACCGGGTGGGGGCGGCTTGCGCCGACGACGGTGACAACGCGACGAGTACGCCGGCTAACAGGCCGGCGCACGCGAGGACGGCTTTCAGGCGCATCGTTCGCCTCCGTGGGGGGTTGGCTGGTCCTACGATGAGCGGTTCCGGGCGGAGCTTCCGTAAAGCGCTCGGCAGGCTGCGGTAAGCGCTTTCCGAAGGCGGTGAGCCGAGTTAAGCACGCACCGCCGGGCCTGGAAAGCTCACCGCGGCCGGCCCGCCATGGGCGCGGCCCGGCGAACGGCACGTCAGCCGAGGTCACCAGCCGTGAGAAGAGCCTTGACCGGCGGTGAAACTTTCACTTCCGGGGGCTGACCCAGGTGAGCCGCCGCCCCTAGTTCGTGACGAGCCCGCCGCAGGTGAAGCCTTTCTCCCGCTCGGGGTCGAGCTGGATGTCGCCGAGATTGGTCGTCTCCATGGGCCGGCGGAAGGTCTCGAGCTTGTCGCAGTCGTAGAAGACGTACGTGCCGTCGCTCTCGCCGAGCAGCATCATCCACCGGCCGTCGTAGAGCGGCTTGTCGTCCTCGGCGTTCTTGATGACGGCCCACTGGTCCTGGAAGCCGACGTAGCCGAGCAGGTCGTTGGCCTGGCCGGTCTCCTGGACCTCGACCGCGCCCTTGACCATCGCCAGGATCAGCAGGAAGCCCAGGCCGATGCCGGTGAGGGCGCCGACGAGGACCTTCGTGGCGGCGCGCCCGACCGGCCTGCGGCGCAGCAGCCGGAACGGCACCAGGAACGTCAGCACCCCGAGCCCGACGGCGATGACGACCATGACGGCGAGGTCGAGGTCGCCGACGATGTTGAACAGTCCCCAGTAGGTCGCACCGCACCACAACGCGGCGATCAGGGCGGCGATCCACGGGCGCCGCCGGATGCCTCCGACGAGCCTGCCGAGCGCGCCACCGGTCAGCCTGTCGGCCAGCCAGCAGAACCCGACGATGAGGCCGAGCGTGGGGACGCTGATCAGCAACATCAGGACCAGGGTGCCCATGAGCCGGCCCAAGAGGACGGACTGGTCGATTCCCGCCTGCTGTGGATTGATGCCGAAGACTCCGTACATCTCTTCGACGCCGAGGTAGAGCACCGCGTAGAGCGCCACGCCGATGGGGACGATCACGGAGCCGATGCGCTCGAGCAGCCCGAGAACGCTGCCGTCGCTCTCGTCCTCCGGGGAGGTGGCGCTCTCGGAAATGGGGGATATGTCAGTGCGGTCTACCGCAACGTGGTGACTGGACATGGCGCCCGAAGATAGAACCCGTGCGTCGACGGATCGTTGACAAAAGATAGACGCCCTCGGTTCGGGACCGGAACGGTCAGCGCGGACGGCCGAGGGGACCGAGTGCTGGGGAGCGCCGCCGGCCGGAAAATCGTTCGCTGTCCCCGCTCACGCTGCGGCAACATGGCCGAGGCGGTGTCGCACTCGGGGAGGGCGGATGGCGATGCTCGGATCGATCGGGGAATCCGAAGAGGGCTCATCTGGACGAAAGTCGGCGGTCCTGCTGGCACTGCGCTACTACTGCGGTGAGCTGAGGCGCCAGTGGCGGGTCGCGGTGCCCGCGCTGACGCTGCCGGCGCTGGGGAACATCTGCCTGTTCTATCTGGCGCCGTTGGCGGTGGCCGGGCTTGTAGGACATTTGGCCGGTGGCGGGGACGGTTCCATCGCGGCGCTCCTGCCTTACGTGCTCGCCTTCGGCGCGGTGCTGCTGGCGGGCGAGGCGCTGTGGCGGGTGGGGCTGCACTTCCTGAACCGCGCGGACGCCCGGGGCATCGAGCGACTGGGCGTGGTCGGCATGGACGCGCTGCTGACCAAGGACACCGCGTTCTTCCATGACAACTTCGCCGGTTCGCTGACCAAACGGGTGCTGGGCTTCTCCTCCAGGTTCGAGGACTTCGCCGACACGCTCACATTCTCGATCATGGCCAAGGTGGTGCCGCTGGCCTTCGCCTCGGTGGTGCTGTGGCAGTATCACCCGCTGCTGGTCCTCGTTCTCGTGGGCCTCATCATCGTCACCGGATTTCTCGTCGCCCCGCTGATCCGCCGTCGCCAGGTGCTGGTGGACGAACGTGAGGCCGCCAAGGTGCTGGTGTCGGGCCACGTCGCCGACGTGCTGGCCAACATGGAGACGGTCCGCGCGTTCGCGGCCGAGGATCGCGAAGCCACCGAGCACCGGGCCAGGGTCGCCGAGCAGCAGAGGCTGTCGCTCCGTTCCTGGGACTACGGCAATCTCCGGGTGGACACCGTCGTCGCCCCGCTGTCGGTCCTCACCAGCGCCGTGGGCCTGCTCCTCGCCGTGTGGCTCCGTGGCGGGCTGGGCGTGGAGGCCATCGTGGTGACGTTCGCCTACTACTCCAACACGATCAGCATCATGTTCGAGTTCAACCAGATCTACCGGCGCATGGAGAGCGTGCTCACCGAAGCCGCCCAGTTCACCGAGCTGCTCCTCGTGCCGGCGACCGTGGTGGACCCGGCCGACCCGCAGCCGCTGCGCCCGGCGGACGCGGGCGTCCGCTTCGAGCGGGTGACGTTCGGGCATGCCGGGGGCCCGCCCCTGTTCGACGACCTGGACCTGGACATTCCCAGCGGCACCAAGATCGGACTGGTCGGCCGGTCCGGCGGCGGCAAGACCACCCTCACCCGGCTGTTGCTGCGCCTCATGGACGTCGACGACGGCCGGATCCTGATCGGCGGCCAGGACATCGCTCGGCTGCGCCAAGCCGATCTGCGCAGCCTCATCGCCTACGTCCCCCAGGAACCCGCCATGTTCCACCGGTCGGTACGTGACAACATCGCGTTCGCCCGGCCGGGCGCCACCGATGCCGACATCCTCCGGGCGGCGCGGGCGGCGCATGTCATGGAGTTCGCCGAGGCTCTTCCCGACGGCTTCGACACCTTGGTCGGCGAGCGTGGCGTCAAGCTCTCCGGCGGCCAGCGGCAACGCGTCGCCCTCGCGCGCGCCATCCTGCGCGACGCCCCGATCCTGCTGCTGGACGAGGCGACCAGCGCCCTGGACTCCGAAAGCGAAGTCCTCGTCCAAGAAGCCTTGTGGCACCTGATGCAGGACCGCACGGCGCTCGTGGTCGCGCACCGCCTGAGCACCGTCGTCCGCATGGATCGGCTCGTCGTGCTCAACCGGGGACACGTCGTGGAGCAGGGCACCCACAGCGAGTTGCTCGAGGCCCAGGGTCCCTACGCCCGGCTCTGGCACCACCAATCCGGTGGCTTCCTGGTCGACGACGACAGCCAGAACGTGCTCCAGCCATGACCGGGGCGGATCGCGGCGCCGGCTCAATGCCGTTGGACACAGGAGTTCATCTGCACGAAACCTATAGCGGGATCGTGCTGGGTTAGAGTCCCGCCATCCTCGACAACGTTGACCCCTTCATCGGCACCGCGGCGACCGACCTGCCTCTAGCGCAAGGTCTGGCCGCCACTTGGTGGTGGCCGAAACCGCAGGTAGGCAACACGCACCCGGGCGCCACGTCGCCGCTGGGCATGGTTTCGGCCTGTGCCTACTCCGGCGCGTACCCCACCGGGTACGGGCGGTACACGAAGAACACCGAGGGTGTGCCCGAGGAGATGTTCGAGCAGCTGCAGGCGTCCGGGTTCACCCACTTCCAGCAGTCCGGCACCGGCGCGATCCGCAAGTACTACAACTACGTCCGGGTCACCCCGATGGTGCAGCCGCTGGACGTGCTGGGGGAGGCCTGGCCGCTGCGCGACGAGGTGGCGGAGGCGGGCTACTACGCGGCCACCCTGGCCACCGGGGTTCGCTGTGAGCTCACCGTGGGCACCAAGGTCGCCGTACATCGATACACGTTTCCTGAGCACAGCAGCGCCCGCGTCGTGGTCGACCTGTCCTGCGGCGGCCTGGACGTCGAGCTCGGCCGTACGGTGCCGTTGCGGGCACAGGTGGAGAGCATGGGCCACGGCCGGGCCCAGGGCACGGTGGTGATGGAGGGCGTCCCGCTGTCGGTGTACCTGGACGTCGACAGCCCGGGCTGGCGGCAGATGCTCTGGTACGACCGGCGGCTCATCGACGGCGGCACTCGCCTGGACTTCGACAGCATCCGGCACACCACGCTGCGGCCCTTCGGCATGCTCTTCATGGGCCCGGCCGCACCGGGGCAGACCATCGAGGTGCGGCTCGGGTTCTCGCTGCGCGGGTGCGACCAGGCGCGGCAGAACCTGGAGCGCGAGTGCGGGCAGGGCCGGCCGGCGTTCGACGCGGTGCGGTCCCGGACCCAGGCCCGCTGGGGCGAGCACCTCGACCGGGTCCAGGTCGAGGGTGGTACGCCGGCCCGCCGCACCGTGCTCGCCACGGCGCTCTACCATTCGCTGATCAAGCCGTGCTTCGCCGACGACGAAAGCCCGTTCTGGCCGACCCCAGGACCCTTCGCGTTCGACGTGTGCACCATGTGGGACATCTACAAGACACAGCTGCCGCTGCTCGCGGCCATCGCCCCGGACCGGGCCACGGACCTGCTGGAGTCGCTGATCCGGGTCTGCGAGGAGGAGGGCAACTTCCCCATCGGGTACCGGATGGCCCGCGGCGCCGACCGGTTCTTCCGCCAGGCGAGCGCGCTCGTGCACACCGCGCTGGCGGACGCCCACGCGCTCGGCCGGGCGGGCCTGGACTGGAACTGGGCGCTCGTGCACATGGTCGGTGACCTGCGTCGTATGTACGGCGAGGACTTCTTCGAGCACGGAGTGGTGCATCCGATCACGCACACCCTCGACCTCGCCTACGCCCACCACTGCACGGCACAGGTCGCTCGGGCGCTGAACGACAAGAGCCTCGCCGACGACCTCGAGAACCGCGGCCGCCAGTGGTCCAACGCCTTCGACCCGAGCACGGGACTGCTGCGCGACTCGGAGTTCTACGAGGGCGGCAAGTGGAATTACTCGTTCCGGTTGCTGCACGACATGGCCGCGCGGATCGCCCTGGCCGGCGGCGACGAGGCCTTCGTCGACAAGCTGGACAGGTTCTTCGGGTTCGGCGCCGCACCGGTGACGCAGCCTGGCCGGCGCCCGCAGGCGGCGGAGATGGCGGCCGGATACGCCCTGAACCGGTTCGAGGGATTGAACAACGAGCCCGACATGGAGGCGCCGTGGGCATACCACTACGCGGGCCGCCCCGACCGTACGGCCCAGGTGGTGCACGCGGCGCTGACCTGGCAGTTCGGCACCGGACCTGGCGGGCTGCCGGGTAACGACGACTCCGGCGGCCTGAGCTCGTGGTACGTGTGGGCGTCCCTGGGACTGTTCCCCGTCGCGGGGCAGAACCTGTTCCTGGTCAACGCGCCCGCGTTCGCCCGGGCCGTACTGCGGGTCGGCGGCGGTGAGTTCGTCATCGAGACCAGCGGCCACCGCGAGACGCCGGTCGGCGTCGACGGCATCGATCGCGACTCACCGGCGCAGTACGTCCAGTCGGCGACCCTCAACGGCAAACCCCTGCACGCGACGCACCTGAGCGCCGACACCGTGCACCGCGGCGGCCTGTTGCACCTGCGGCTGGGCCCCGAGCCATCGGCGTGGGGATGGGGGATCCGCCCGCCGTCCCTGTCTGAACCACCCGCAACACCGGAGGTAACGCGATGACCCACCCCAGTCGCCGTCTCGTCATCGTGGTCAGAGCCGACCCGGTCATCTGTGGCCACTCCGGCGAGGCGCGTAACCTCGCCGAGGTGGCGCTGACCCGCGGGTACGACGATGTACGGCTGCTGACCTGGCCGATTGCGGCGCTGCAGGCGGCCGGGCTGCCGCTCAAGCCGCTGGACCGGCTGTTGCCGTACAGCGCCGGGATCACCGTGGAGCGGCCTGAGGCCGTGGGCGACTACCGGGTGCCGGACGGGCGTCACCAGGCCGGCCTGACCGGCCGGCTCGTCGAGCTGCTCGCCGAACCGGTGCCCACGACCTGCCTGTCCATGTACCTCGCGCCGCACACCTCGGTGGTCATCGACGCGGTCGCGGCCGCGCGCGCGGCCGGGTACGCGCCCGACGTGCACACCGTGGCGAAAGCGGTCGGCTCCGACGTGACCAACGTGATCCGGTCGTGTCTGCGGGAAGGCCGGTTCGGCGCGGCGACCGTGCTGTTCACCACGTTCCTGGCCAACGACGAGGTCGTCGCCGTCTCCGAGTACACCCGGGAGGAGATCGTCGCCTCGGCCGAGCAGGTGGACGCGCACTGCGGCACCACGTTCGCCGAACAGTGTCGGCGCCGCGTGACCGTCAGCTACCCGCCGATCGACTCCGGCGCCTTTGTCGGCCTGGACCCGGCGCACGTGGACGCCGCACTCGCGCGACGCGGTCTGGAGCGTGACAAGTACATCCTGTTCCTGTCCCGGGTGACTCAGGCCAAGGGGATCTACGACCTGCTGGCCGCCTTCGGGCAGATGCGCTGCCGGTCGCGCGTGAAACTGGTCGTCGCCGGCACCGGGCCTGCGCTGGAGCACGTACGGGAGATGGCCAAGGTGGACGACCGGGTGGTCTTCCTCACCGATGTCGACGACCACGAGAAGGCGCTGCTCATGCGCGGCTGCGCCGCCTACGCCCTGCCCACCAAGCCCGAGCCCGACTTCGTCGAGACGTTCGGCATCGCCCTGGCCGAGAAGATGCTGGCCGGAGGCGGCCCGATCATCACCACCATGACGGGCGGGACCCTCGAGGCGGTGGGCGACACCGCCGTCATCGTCGAGCCCGGGGACGTCGCCGGCCTGGCCGCGGCCGTGGACCGGGTGGTCCTGGACATGTCCGCCGCCGAGCGGCAGGACCTGGAGCTTCGTGCCCGCGCCCGCGCGATGTCCTTCGACCGGGGTGTGGTGTTCGACCAGCTGTTCCCGCAGGAGGCGCCCGCCGTCGGGGTCGGCTGACCCCGGGCTGGCTGTGGTAACCGTCAGCCGGAGGCCGCCGGGTCATCAGGATGTCGGTCGTGGGCCGGCAGGAGGGCGGTGGCGCGGGCGCGGAACAGAGCGCGTTCGCGTTCGTTGCGGGTCAGCTCGGCGGCGCGGCCGAACTCGGCCGCGGCCTCCTCTGCCCGCCCCAGCTTGGCCAGCAGGTCCCCGCGGACGGCGGGCAGGTGAGCGTAACCGCGCAGCGCGCGTTCGCCCTGGAGGGAGTCGGCGATCTCCAGCCCGCGGGCGGGACCGTGGGCCATGCCGACGGCGACCGCGCGGTTCAGCTCCACGATCGGCGACGGAGTGACGTGGGCGAGCAGGCGGTACAGGGCGGCCATCCGTTCCCAGTCGGTCGCCTCAGGGGTCAGGGCGCGGGCGTGGCAGGCGGCGATGGCGGCCTGCAGGCTGTACGGCCCCAGCGTGCCCAGCGCCTCGGCGCGACCCAGCGCGGCCAGCCCCCGGCGGACGAGCAGCCGGTCCCACCGGCTGCGATCCTGGTCGAGAAGCAGGATGGGAGCGCCGTCCGGCGCGGTCCTGGCGGGGATGCGCGACGCCTGGATCTCCATGAGCGCCAGCAGCCCATGTGCCTCGGGCTCGGCGGGCATGAGCCCGGCCAGGACACGGCCCAGCCGCATGGCCTCCTGGCACAGGGACGGCCGGATCCAGTCGTCGCCCGCGGTGGCCGCGTAGCCCTCGTTGAAGATCAGATAGATGATCTCCAGTACGGAGGCGAGCCGGTCGGGCAGCTCACCCGGCGGCGGCAGGTCGATCATGACCTTCTTGTCGGTGAGGGTGCGCTTGGCGCGGAAGATCCGCTGGCCCACGGTCGGCTCGGGCACGAGGAACGCCCGCGCGATCTCCTCGGTGGTGAGGCCGCCCAGGAGACGAAGGGCGAGGGCGAGCCGGCCCTCGGTGGGCAGCACCGGGTGGCAGACGGTGAAGATCAGGCGCAGCAGGTCGTCACCGATGTGGTCGTCCAGCGCGTCGTCGAGTTCGGCTTCGGCCCGTTCTTGACGGAGCTCCATGTCCCGTCCCACTTCCTGCAGCTTGCGCTCGTAGGTGTCGCGGCGGCGGAACTGGTCGATGGCGCGATGCTTGGCGGTCAGCATCAGCCAGGCGCCCGGATTGTTGGGTACGCCCTTGCGCGGCCATTCTTCGAGGGCGGCCACGAGCGCGTCCTGCGCGAGTTCCTCCGCCAGTCCGATGTCGTGGACCATGCGGGCCAGACCGGCGATGACCCGGGCGGACTCGATCCGCCACACCGCCTCCACCGCCCGATGGGAATCGGCTACCGTCATGCGTCCTGGATACAGCATCCGGCCGCGGGACGCGTGCGCGTCCCGCGACCGGGGCGGCGAGTCAGGCGGGAGGGGCGAAGTCCTCGGGCCCGAACAGCCGCAGCACGTCCGCCTCGCCCTCCCAGCCGGGCCAGAGATCACGGTGCAGCTTGACGAAGCGAGAGGCCCACTCCACGGCCTCCTCCTTGGTCTTGACCTCGTAGAGCGCGTAGCTGATCAGTTCCTTGGCCTCGGCGAACGGCCCGTCGGTGACGGTCAGCCGGCCCCCGGACACCTCGACTCTGGCTCCTTCCGCGCTGGGCGCCAAGCCGCTGTTGTCGAGCAGGGCGCCGGCCTCGGTGGCCTGCTGGCCGAGCTTGAAGATGGCCTCCATGAGGTCCGCTGGCGGCGGCTCTTCGGGCTGGGCGGAGACTTTGAGTGTGACCAGGTAGCGCATGGTGTTCTCCTCGTGTGAGTTGACGAGCGGTGCAAGTGGCAGGTCAGGCGGCGTTGCGGGACAGGCTCAGCGACACTAGCGACAGCCAGCTCCAGACCGCCACGATCCCGGCGATGAACGTGATGGTGGCCCAGGCGACCCCGCCGCCACTGGCGATGCCCAGGAAAGCGCCCAGGAACAACGTGCCGGTGACGCGGGAGTAGACGGCCCAGCCCCTGCGGCCCTCGCGGGCGAACCGGGAGGCGATGACGTAGCAGGCCGCGACCATGCACAGGAACCCGACACCGCCGACGGCCATGTGCAGGATTCCGGAGGGGGTGATCGTGCCGGGGCCCTCGGGCGTTCCGGCAGGGAAGCCCATCGCCGGGTCGGCCGGGAAGATCGCGGCACCGATCATGCTGGCGCCGAACGCGCCGACCAGCCGGGGCGCCCACCGCGCGCCCCGGCCGGGGGACAGCGCGCGGCGCAGTCCGGCGGCGCAGGCGATGGTCGCCAGGGCGGTGATGACGAAGTTGGCGGTCTGGATCCAGCCCAGGTCGCCGTTGGCCAGGAAGCTCCAGGGGTGGCGGGCCAGGTCGAAGCCCTCCCGGGTGAGCGCCTGGGCCAGGGCGATCGTCACGTACAGCGGACCGGCGACGACGCCGAGGCCCAGCAGGGGGCGCACGGGGG
>NZ_VCKY01000311.1 GCF_005889735.1 Nonomuraea turkmeniaca | reverse complement strand
ACGACAACGTCACCAAGACCACCGCCCCCAACGGCGCCGTCGCCGCCGCCGCCTACGACAAGGCCGACCAGCTGGTCGAGTCGATCCTGCCCAAGGACACCACCACCGGGCCGGAACGCAAGGCCACCCTCGCCTGGGACCTGGCCGGCAACCTGAAAACCCAGACCGAGCCCAAGGGCAACCTGCCGGGCGCGAATGCGGCCGAGTACACCACCACCTACACCTACGACCCGATCTACCAGCTGACCGATGTCCTCAACGCCGACCAGCACAAGCTCACCTACCGCTACGACAACGTCGGCAACGTCACCACGGTCATCGACCCGCGCAAGAACGCCACCACCGCGGACGACTACACCGCCTTCTACACCTACGACCTCAACCACCAAGTGAAGAAGGTCAAGGACGCGGCCGGGTTCGAGACGTCCACCGAGTACGACCTGGACGGCCTGGTCGTCGGCCAGACCGACCAGGACAACAACAAGACGATCACCACCTACAACGCGCGCGGCGACGTGATCGAGACGAAGGTGCCGCATTCGGAGACCGGCGGCGTCATCAAGTACGTCACCACTCAGTTCGCCTATGACGAGGTCGGCAACAAGACCAAGGTCATCACCCCGCGCGGCGTGGAGACCACCGACGACCCGGGCGACTTCATCGCCGAAACCGTCTACGACAAGCTGAACCGGCCGTCCGAGGAGATCTACCCGTACGACCGGTCCGACCCGGTCTACAACACCCCCGACAAGGTCCTCTATACCTACGACCCGGTCTCCCGGCTGAAGACGATCTCCCACCCGCCCTCGCACGGCCAGACCATCCGCAACATCTCGACGATGACCTACTGGGACAACGGCTGGTCCAAGACCACCACTGACCCGTGGGACATCAAGACCACCTACGACTACAACGAGCTCGGCCTGCAGAAGAACCGCACCGTCACCAGCGCGGGCGGCTCCTCCCAGCGGACCCTGGACTGGACGTACTACCCCGACGGCAAACTCAAGACCCACTCCGACGACGGCGTCCCCCTCGGCCTCGACGTCGTCATGAACGACAACTCCGACACCGGCCAGATAACCACCACCGGCACCTGGACATCGGGTTCGGGCGGCAGTTCGGCCTCGAACATCGTCGGCCCGCAATCCACGGCGACCGGGTTCGTCGGCTACGACTACGCGACCGCTCCGGCCGGCACCGGCCAGTCGTCGTTCACCTGGAACCTCACCACACCCTCCGACGGCACGTACAAGGTGCAGGTGCAGTACCCGACGGGTGCGACGGCCACGAACGCCAAGTACACGGTCAAGCACCAGGGTGGCGAGGCCAACGTCACCGTCGACCAAACCCAGAATGCCGGCACCTGGGTGGAGATGGGCAGCTACACCTTCACCACTGGCACCGCACACAGCGTCACCCTCACCGACGCCGCCAACGGCGCGGTGGCGGCCGACGCCGTCAAGCTGGTCCGTGACAACACCGGCGAGAGCGACGCAGAGAAGAAGGACTTCACCTACACCTACGACCCCAACGCCAACCTCACCAAGATCGAGGACAAGTCCCCAACCGCCAAGATCGACGTGTGGGACATCACCTACACCAACCTCAACCAGATCGACACCATCAAGGAGTTCCTCGACGACGCGCTGAAGAACACCACCAGCTACGCCTACAACGAAAACAGTGCCGTCACCGTCCGCACTCACGACAAGACGGTGGCCACCTACGGCTACGACGTCCGCGACATGGTGAACGAGGTCGTCAATAAGAAGAGCGCTTCGGACACGGCGCCGAAGACCACCCGCTACACCTACACCCCCCGTGCGGAACGCCAGAGCGAGACCAAGGCCAACGGCAACACCGTCACCTACGACTACTTCCTGTCAAGAGTGCTACGCCACTCGATCGAGAAGAAGCCCAACGCCACGGTCGTGGCCGAGCACACGATCGGCTACCAGGGCAACCTGCACCGCTCAAGCGACCACGCCAAGATCCAAAACGCCGACAACCCCGGCGCCTACCTAGACCACACCTACGCCTACACCTACGACCCCCGCGACCGCATCGCCAAAACCGTCAAAACCCCGACCGGCGGCGGCACGGCCGAGACAGAGACCTACTCCCACGACCCCAACAGCAACGTCTGGGAACAGGAGGTCCTCGGCAAGAAGACCACCTTCGTCCACGACCGCAACCGGCTGATGACCTCCGTCAGCGACGGATCCACCAGCACCTACACCTACGACCCCTACGGCCGGCTGCGCACCATCCAGGGCGGTGGCAAGACCCGGGAGAAGTACACCTACGACGGCTTCGACCACGTCGCCCGGCACGAAAAGCTCGGCGCCGATGGCACCACCAACACCGTCACGACCTACACCTACGACCCGCTTGACAGGACGTCGTCCAAGACCGAAAAGGAAGGCACCGCCACTGCGAAGACCACCACGTACGCCTACCTAGGCCTCTCCGTCGAAGTCCTGGACGAAGAGGTGGCCGGCAAGCTCACCAAGTCGTTCCAGTACAGCCCTTGGGGCGAGCGTCTATCCCAACTCAAGGTGAAGACCGATGGGTCGGATGAGTCGTCCTACTACGGCTACAACCCGCACACCGACGTCGAGCAGATCACGAGCGAGTCGGGCGACACCAGGGCCACCTACGGCTACACCGCCTACGGCAAGAACGACGACAAACTCTTCACCGGCGTCGATAAGCCCGACCCCATCGACCCCACCACCAAGGAGGAGTACAACCCCTACCGCTTCAACGCCAAGCGCTGGGACAACTCCACCGGCATGTACGACATGGGGTTCCGCGACTACAACCCAGGCCTCAACCGCTTCCTCAACCTCGACACCTACAACGGCGCCCTCGATGACCTCTCCCTCGGCCTCGACCCCTGGACCAGCAACCGCTACGCCTTCACCGGCGGCAACCCCATCACCAACATCGAGCTCGACGGCCATGAGCCACGGCCGTGGCACAATCCGAAATACGACGGATCCCAATGCGCTGGAAATTATGGAAAAGAATGTGACCCGGCCGGGACCAAGCGGCGCAACACCAACGTTAACCTACCAACGGCAGACGACCCCAACACCATAAAGAAGATCAATGAGGGATCCTTCGGGGACAAGATATGGGGGATCTACTATTCGCTGGCAGATCAAGGCGCCTTCGTTGATCCGTGTGCGCTAGGAATCAACCAGGATTGGTTGACATGCTGGGATGACACCCATCCTGAAGGCGACAAGAGCTCCGTCGCCTTTTGGGAGGGTTACACCGGCGGCAAAGGGCCCCGGACGGCAGATGAACCGGAAATAGCAACGGGTACTCCGCTGTGGCCCGGGGGATTTCGAGCTCAGCGAGGGAACGCCACGAACTTTACGGCAATCGGCGACAAGATGGGAGATTTTGCTACTCTGGTACGCAACAGGGCGGGCTATCACGATGTCATTATCCATGGCAGTCCGACGCGATTCGCGCCAAGCGCAAACGGGCCAACCATAGATCATAGACTCCTGGCGAGACTCATAAAGAACAGCCCTACATACAAGGGCGGACCTGTCAGGTTGATATCCTGCAAGACCGGTGCTTGCAATGCATCAGCCGCTCAGAACCTCGCCAACAAACTGGGCGTGAAGGTGCTTGCGCCGACAGACACACTGTGGGTCTTCCCGAATGGCCGTATGGTAGTCGGACCAACGTGGTCGAAGCCCAGCGGTACCTGGCGCGTATTCAAACCAGGTCAGCGATAGTCGGTTAGGTGATCGTCTTAACAACCCTACGCGTCGGCGGAGCTTCTCCCGGCTCCGTCGACGCCTTGATCGCTTTACTTAACACTATGGCTACGCTATAGTATGAGTGTTCGATGTACACAATCCGCACGTGAGGAATGATGATCAAACAAGCAGGATTTTTTCGGGAACTCGAACACGGCGACCCTAGCGGACCAAGCATTCACATGTCACTAGGAAATCTGGCGGGAGAAGTCAACGAAATTGTTGACTATCTAAGCGATGCCCCCATCCTTGCCGCCACGGGTACGACCGTAAAAGATATCCTTGGCGAACGCGGTGCCATCATCGGAATTATAAATATACAAACCGACGGCGAATGGGCATGGCCAAGCGATCTAGCTTATTATGTTGAGAAATACAGAGTTGGCATCCCGGACGAGCTTGGAAAGCGTATTGCGCATCTCCATAGCCCGCCTCGGCTATCAGTAGAAGAACTCACCGCGCTCGCTGATACTTTCTTTGAAAGCATGATCGAATACAATAGTCAAGAGTGAAGTATGCTAATCCAGCGCGCCTACGCAGGGTGAATTCGTAGAGTCGCAGAGTGTGACTACCCGTCGTTCTTGGTGTACGACAGGGACATGCGGTATGGACAGAGGGGCGGGTACACGCCCGCTGAGCAGGAGCGGCGGGAGCGGTTACGTCTCCATGCGGTGAGCGGTTCGAGGCTGGGGAGTTCACCCGTGACATTGCTCGGGATCTGCGGGTGAGTGAGCGGTCGGTGGGACGCTGGCGGGCAGCCTGGCTACAGGGCGGCATCGAGGTGCTGCGGTCGAAGGGGCCGGTCTCGCGGGAGAAGCCGACCGACGCGCAGTGGGAGCGGCTGGAAGCCGAACTGGAGCGGGGGCCGTTGGCGCACGGGTTCGCCGAGGACCAGCGCTGGACCCTGTCGCGGGTCAAGACGTTGATCGGCCAGCTGTTCCACCTCGGGTACACCATCGAGGGCGTCGGCAAACTGCTGCACCGGCACGGCTGGTCGGTGCAGGTGCCGCTCCAGCGCGCCCTGGAGGGGTGACGAGGCCGCGATCGCCACCTGGAAGAAGGAGGTGTGGCCGGTCGTAAAGCCACTGCGGCGGACCTGGGCGCCTATATCTGCTTCGAAGACGAGGCAGGTCAGGAGCTGAGGCCGCCGAAAGGACGTACCTGGGCACCCCGAAGTACCCGCCCGACGATGACCGTGCGAGGCAAACGGGTCGGCCGGGTCAACATGGCCGGCGTGCTGTGCTTCCGGCCCGGCGAGCGGCCCCACCTGTTCTACAAACTGCTCATCTATCACGGCCGCAGGCACGAGCCCAAAGCTTCCCCTGGATCGACTACCGCGCCTTCATCGTGGCCACACACCTGCAGCTCGATGCGCCGCTGGTCTGGTGCTGGGACAACCTCAACATCCACCTGGCCGCCGACCTGGCGAACTTCGCCGAGCAGAACAAGGACTGGTTGCGCATCTTGCAATTCCCCACCTATGCCATGGGCCAGACCCGTACTGGCGGGTCGTGGACACGCACGGAGACATAGGAGGAATAATTCAATGACCGGCGAACAGGAACCCGAGTTCCGTCGCTGGATCCGCAATGTCCTCAGCCAGTTGAGCTGGGACGCCGACCGGCAGCTGGAGCATGTGCGAAGTCTGAAGGTCGACGTGGACGAACTGGCTCTGGAATTTGACGATGCACTGCATCTGGCTCAGGCAAAGGTGCACGAAGGCCTGCTGAGCCAGGAGGCATACCAAGCGCTCCTGCCGGTCGACGCCAAGCTGAGTCACATGACCGAGCATGGTGCCGAGCTCTGGACTGGAGAGGCGGTCGCAACGGCTCCTGCCTGGGAAGAGCTGCGGACCATCGCACGTCAGGCCCACCTGGATTTCGACTGGAAGTCCGCTGGCTGACGCTTGCAGGGCCTGGAGGCAGGAGCCGCCTCCAGGCCCACGCGCATGCGCCTAGCGATCTTTGGTCGCGGGTCCCAGCTCCGGCTTTGATGGCAGCGATCGTCGGGATCAGGCTTCACACGTACCTTGGGAACGTCTTCAATGCGCAGTCGCTCGATCGCACCAGCAAGACCGAGAAGGAAGGCACCGCCAACGCCAAGACCACCACATACTCCTACCTCGGCCTCTCCGCAGAGGTTCTGGACGAAGAGGTGGCCGGCAAGCTCACCAAGCCGTTCCAGTACAGTCCTTGGGGCGGGTGACCGGTGTCTCTGGCGGAGTAAGCCGCGGCGAGAGGGAGCTCGAAGCCCTCAGCTTCCTGCCCATCGTCGGCACACCGGCCGACATCGCCCTCATGATCAAGCACCTGTCGGAGGGAGACACCGAAGGCGCGGTATGGGACTTGGTCGGGCTCGTGCCCCTCGGCGGGGATTCGGGGAAGTTCCTCGGAACGCTGGTGCGCCGCTGTAACAGCTTCACCCCTGACGCCGAAGTCCTGATGGCCGATGGCACGACGAAACCGATCTCCGAGGTACGGGTCGGCGATGAGGTGCTGGCCACGGACCCGGAGACGGGAGAATCCCAGGCCAGGCCCGTTCTGGCGGTGTTCGCCGGCGAAAGCGAGAGGAATCTGGCCCAGGTCACTGTTACCGATAGGCGTCGGATCGAGGCCGGCGACTCCGGCGAGGTAATCGTGGCCACCGATGAGCATCCGTTCTGGGTGGAAAAACTCGACCGATGGATGTTCGCGACCGACCTCAAGCCCTGCATGTGGCTGCGGACCTCTTCGGGCACCTACGTACAGGTCACTGCGGTCAAGCGGTGGACTGCTATCCAGCAGGTTCACAACCTGACAGTGGCCGACATCCACACGTACTATGCTGTGGCCGGTGACACGCCGGTCCTGGTGCACAACCGCAATTGTGGACCCGTCTCCAATAGTAAGCCCGACGCCTGCCCATCGAACAAATGGAAGCAGCCCTCGCGGGCGTATCCCGGATCACTGCAGGTTCACCGGAGTTCTTGCGTGCGACGTCCGGAGGCGAACCTTCCTATGGACCGTGGGAGAGAATGGTCAGTTTAGCATCGTCCCCGCCGGTCCCGGCATTCATCACACCATCGCCTCAGGCGACGAGAAGGTAACGGCCGCCGGCCAGATCACGTTCAACAGCCAGGGCGCGGTGACGATGTTCGACAATTTCACCGGTCACTACACGCCATGCACCGAGTGTGCGGCCACGTTCATCCAGCGAGGCGTCGATGCGTTCGGCCTGGCCGGGATCAGGATCCCGCGGCGAGTAATCACAGACTACGGTGGGAAGGCACCGTAGATGGCCGCACAAGCCGGACTTCCAGAACTCCGAAGTGTTCCGCTCGCTGATCTGCCCGAGTGGGTCGGTTCTCGCTTCCCGGAAGGAGCCCCACCACAGTGGTGGCTCTCGGTATTCGAATCGATCGAGATCGGCGTGAGCCCTTTTCAGAAGGTCGCGCCTGATCAGCGAAAAGAAGACTTCGAGCTCGGTGCGACGGCGGTGACAGTTGCCGTAGACCGCGGGGACATCAGTCCGTCGCTCGGCGCGTACTGGCTTCTCAGGCTCGCGGCCATGGCACTTCGCATCAATCCACCCGTCAACAAGCTCCCGGAGGTCCTCACACCCGATGGATCTGCCGAATGGGCTCTTGAGCACCTGTCACTTTCAAGAGAACAGGCGGTTGCAGATGCTCGTGGAAGGAGGGCCGAGTACGACGCCGCGGACGATGACTTCTACGCACCCGTCGGGGTCGAGTCCCAGCCGGCCGACTTCCAGCCGGATCACCAGTTTTCCGCCTTGCATGAGGTGGAAATGATTCTGGGCGCCCTGCCATGGGTTTCCAGCAAGGTGACCGATCCGCGGATCAGCGCCGAGGTACAGGAATGGCTCGACACTCGCGCATTGCTGTAGAAGAGCCCGCTCGAACGGTGTCCGACCCGCCCGGATGCTGACCGAACGACCGAAGGGCGCCCAGCGGCACTGGGTGCCCTTCACCTTGCCCGCTTGCAGATATGTCCGCCGCCAAGCCGGCCTGGCCTGGGTGATGGCGGTACGCGCCTGCCACGGCGCCTGGGCCTACGCCTGAGGCGCACACCCCCAAGGACACCGCCCGCGACAGCCCGCACCCACCGCCGACCCGGCCGAACTCGTCCTTCTGACGGCTGCGAGGCCTGATCGTCTCGCCGAGAGGTCGGCGAACGCAGGGTCAGATCGGCTCGCAGACGCAGACCTGGCGGGTGTTGGTGGCGTCAGGTCGCCGCCTGGAGGTCGCCGTCACGGCGCAGCAGGCGGAAGCTGTTGGCCGCGAGCAGCAAGGGCAGGAACTGCGTGCGTTCGTCCGGTGGGCGGGTGAGCTCGTGCAGGTCGGGTTGAAGATGTCCAAGGCCAGCACGCCTCCGGGCCACAGATGCCGGGCGGCCGAGGCGAAGAAGCCGCGGTAGTCGTCCGCGTCGATGAGGTGCAGCAGCGAACTCGGTCCGCCCCGACCAGCCGGCACCAGGCAAGGCCCACGGCAGCAAGCAGACAGTGCGGTGATCCACACCGACGCTCCACGCCCTGACGGGACCGGATGACTCGGGGGCAACACGGTTTCCCGCGTCGGCTACCGGGGCGATGCAGCTCGCTCGCCTGCACCGTGACCGTGCTCAAGCCATTGCGGTGCTGGTCCGCGTAGTCGAGCTCGGCGTTGACCACGTCGACACCGCCAGTTCTACGGCGACGGCTACGTCAACGATGTGATCCGTGAGGCGCTGCGCCCCGAGGACGGCGTGGTGGTTGTCAGCCAGGTCCGCACTGACCCCGACCTGGGCGGTCATCCTCCCTGCTGCCGTGCTGGCTGGAGCTCCTGTGCGCGGAGTGCCGTCGCTGTGGAAGGCCATGCTTTTGGCGTGGTACGCTCCCAAGCGAGCGCTTGGTTCACCTCCAGAGGGGCCGCCGCATGAAGTTCTCGACCTTCCACCTCTTCCACCGTTTCGACGGCCACAGCTTCAAGGACGTCTACGACTACCACCTGGAGCTCATCGAGCTGGCCGAGGAACTGCGGTTCGACGGGGTGCGGCTGGCCGAGCACCACTTCCGCGACTACGGGGTCGTCCCCAACCTGTTCACCATGCTCGCCCACGCCGCCGCCCGCACCGAGCGCATCAGGCTGGGCACGGGCATCGTGGTGTTGCCGCTGCACAATCCGATTCACGTGGCCGAGGAGGCGGCGCAGGTCGACGTGCTGTCCGGGGGGCGGCTCGATCTGGGCATCGGGCGGGGATATCAGAGTTTCGAGTTCGAGGGGTTCGGGATCGATCTGGCGGAGGCGCGGGACCGGTTCAACGAGGCTCTGGAGGTGATCGTCGGGCTCTGGACGCAGGAGGCGTACCAGCACGAGGGGAAGTTCTACAAGACGGGGGCCGAGGTCTCTCTCGTCCCGCGGCCCTTGCAGACCCCGCACCCGCCGCTGCACGTGGCGGCCGTCTCCCCCGAGACCGTGACCATGTACGCCGAGCGCGGCCTGCCCATTCTGGCCGACCCCGCGGCCACGTTCAGGAAGGTCGTGAAGGCGGCAGAGACCTGGCGGGAGACGGCCGCGCAGGCCGGGCATCCGGACGGCGCCGAGCTGGTGGTGGCGCGCAGCGTGTACGTCGCCCCGACGCTGGAGCAGGCCCGCGAGGACCAGGCGCGGTTCGAGGCGTCGTTCGACCGCTCGCGCATCTTCAACGAGAAGAGCGCCCCCATCGACCCCAAGACGGGACAGGCCGCCCAAGGGTTCGAGTTCTACCAGACCCGCTACCTCAAGGGCGGCACCGTATCGACCGACTTCCGGTGGGAGCAGCTGGATGTCATCGGAGATCCGGCCCGGGTCATCGAACAGATCTCGCTGCTCAGAGACGCCGGCTTCTCGAACCTCTTGTGCGACTTCGGCAGCACGCGGCCGATGCCACTGGAGGAGATGAAGCAGATCATGCGCTTCTTCGCGGCCGAAGTCATGCCGGCCTTCGCTGACGAGCCCGTTGACGATCCCTCTGGAGGCTGAAGATGATGCACAGCCTGTCCCTCTCAGACGTTCTCGCCGAGCACGCCCGCAGCCGTCCCCAGGTCACGGCCGTGGTGGACGGGGAGGTGCGGCTCACATACCCGGAGCTGGACACCCGGGTGACCCGGCTGGCCTCCGCCCTGGCCGGCCTGGGGGTCTCCGCGGGTGACCGGGTGCTCTGGCTCGGGCAGAACGCGCACGCCGTGCTGGAGCTGCTCCTCACCTGCTCCCGGCTGGGTGCGATCTTCTGCCCGGCCAACTGGCGGCAGTCGGAGGACGAGCTGCGGTTCATCGTGGGTGATCTGACCCCGGCGGTGGTCATCTGGGAGCCGTCCGACACCACCCGGTCCCTGCATGCCGACCCTGGCGCATCGCGGCCGGCGGTCTGGGTGCAGGCGGGTGAGGACTACGAGGAGCTGGTGGCCGGCGGGTCCATCCGGGATTTTCCGGAGGTGGCCGACACCGAGCCGACCCTCGCCCTCTACACCGCCGCCTTCGACGGGCGGCCCAACGCGGCCCTGCAGAGCAGCGCCGCGCTGATAGCCCACAGTGCCTCGCTGCTCGTCGTCCGGCAGATGGAGCCGGGCTTCACCTTCCTCAACAACGGGCCGCTCTTCCACGTCGGCACGATGATGTTCTGCCTGGCCACCCTGCAGATCGGCGGCACCAACGTCTTCACACCCGCCTTCGACGCGGAGGAGGTCTGCCGGCTGATCGACGCGGAGCGGGTGACGCAGGCGTTCCTGTTCGGGCAGATGATCGACGCGGTGGTGAAGGCGAACGCGGGCGGCAAGTACGATCTGTCGTCGCTCAGGTTCGTCTCCCACTCGGCCGAGTGGGACGAGATGATCACGGTGGACGACTCGCCGTGGTGCCGCTCCAAGATGGGCGGGTACGGGCAGACCGAGGTGGGCGGCATGCTCACCTTCCTCGGGCTCGCGGAGGGT
>NZ_VCKY01000310.1 GCF_005889735.1 Nonomuraea turkmeniaca | reverse complement strand
CTCCCGGCCCCGCCACGCTCGCCTGGCCTCCCACGAGCACCGTCCGACGCTTGGCCGCGCAGATGGCCCCGGCCCCGAACAAACAGAGAGGGGCGGCAGGGGAGAACCCCTGCCGCCCCTTTCAGGAGCCGCTAGTCGCGGTCGTTGCTCACCGTGGTCTTCTGGACCTGCATGAGGAACTCCGCGTTGGACTTGGTCTCCTTCATCTTCTCCAGGAGCAGCTCAAGAGCCTGCTGCATGTCCAGCGCGTGCAGCACCCGCCGCAGCTTCCAGACGATCTGCAGCTCGTCCCTGGCCATGAGGATCTCTTCCTTACGGGTGCCGGACGCGTCCACGTCCACCGCCGGGAAGATCCGCTTGTCCGCCAGGGACCGGTTGAGCTTGAGCTCCATGTTGCCGGTGCCCTTGAACTCCTCGAAGATGACCTCGTCCATCTTGGACCCGGTCTCGACCAGAGCCGTGGCGAGGATCGTCAGCGAGCCGCCGTTCTCGATGTTGCGGGCGGCGCCGAAGAAGCGCTTGGGCGGGTAGAGCGCCGTGGAGTCGACACCACCCGACAGGATGCGACCGGACGCCGGGGCCGCCAGGTTGTAGGCGCGGCCGAGGCGGGTGATCGAGTCGAGCAGGACGACCACGTCGTGGCCCAGCTCCACCAGACGCTTGGCCCGCTCGATGGCGAGCTCGGCGACCGTGGTGTGGTCTTCGGCGGGACGGTCGAAGGTCGAGTGGATGACCTCGCCCTTGACCGACCGCTGCATGTCGGTGACCTCTTCAGGCCGCTCGTCCACGAGCACGACCATCAGGTGGCACTCGGGGTTGTTGCGGGTGATCGCGTTGGCGATGGCCTGCAGCACCATCGTCTTACCGGCCTTGGGCGGGGAGACGATGAGGCCGCGCTGGCCCTTGCCGATCGGCGACACGAGGTCGATGATCCGCGTGGTGAGGATGTTGTGCTCGGTCTCGAGCCGCAGGCGCTCCTGCGGGTAGAGCGGCGTCAGCTTGTTGAAGTCCGGCCGGTTGCGGGCCTGCTCCGGGTCCATGCCGTTGACGGTGTCGAGGCGGACCAGGGCGTTGAACTTCTCGCGCCGCTCGCCGTCGCGGGGCTGCTTGACGGCACCGGTGATGACGTCGCCCTTGCGCAGGCCGTTACGGCGGATCTGGGCCAGCGAGACGTAGACGTCGTTGCTGCCCGGAAGGTAGCCGCTGGTCCTGACGAACGCGTAGTTGTCGAGGATGTCCAGGATGCCGGCGATCGGGATGAGCACGTCGTCGTCGCCGATGACGGGCTCGCTGCTCTCGAAGCGGTCACGGCCGCGGCCGCGGTTTCGCTCCCTGAAGCGGCCTCTACGGCCGCGCCCGCCGCGCTCGTCCTCGTCGCCGCCGCGCTGGTCGCCCCGCTGGTCACTGCGCTGGTCGCCCCGCTGGTCACTGCGCTGGTCGCCCCGCTGGTCACTGCGCTGGTCGCCCCGCTGGTCACTGCGCTGGTCGCCCCGCTGGTCGCCACGGCTTCCCGCGTCGGCGACGCGCTGGTCGCCACGGCCGCCGCTCTCCGCGCGGCCGCCCTCACCGCGGTCGCTGCCGGAGCGCTCGCCGCGCTCGCGGCGCTCGCCGCGGCTGCGGCGCTCCCTGCGGCTCTCGCGCTCCGCGCGCCCCTCGCCCTGCCCGGCCTCGACGGCCTGGGGCTGCTGCTCCACGACGGGCTCGGCCGGGGCCACCACGGGCTCGGGCGCCACGGCTATGGGCTCCGGTGCGGCGGCAGCGGGCTGCGGGGCGGCGGCGGGCTCTTCGGCCGTCTTGGCGCGGGAACGTTCCCTACGAGTACGGGTCGGCCGCTCGGCGGCCGGGGCCGCCTCCGGAGTCGCGGCAGGCGCCTCGGCGGCGGCCGCGGGAGCCGGTGTGCCTTCTCCGGAACCGCCACCCTGCTTCTCCTGGATGGCCGCGATGAGCTGGCTCTTCCGCATGCGCCCGGTCCCGCTGATGCCCAGCTCAGCTGCGATCTTCTGCAACTCGGGCAGCACCTTGGCGGACAGGCCGGTGCCGGAGCGACGCGCACGCGGCTTGGCCGCGGCGCGGGTGGGGGTGTCGCCGGACGCAGGCTCAGCGCCTGATGCGTCGGAGAGGAGTTCGGTGGTGTCGCTCAACTAAAAGGTCCTTCCCAGGGGTCGGGCGCCGGTTTTGTTCTGCCGGGCGTCCCGGAGGTGCTTGCGATCCGGCGGGACAGACCGGGTCGGGGTGCACTCTGCGATCTTCGGCTGTCGTTGGAGACGGCCGACACTCTTGGGGAGGGGCTCGTCCACGCCGCCAATGGGCCGTGGCGCGTGGCTGACACCCCTCAGATTGCTGTCGCCAGCCAGATGTCGAGTTGATTCGAACGCGCCGATCCCCGTCGTCGCCGCCTCGTTCAGAGCCAACCGGGTGTGGGCCAACCGGAGGCTATTGAGTTCGGGGAGACAGCCGCGCTGCCCACGCCTCGCGACGTGCAGCATGATGCAGCGATGTGTGGCTGACAAGCACGCACCCACCAAGGGGGCATCTGGTGCGGCTACCAGCCTAACATCACCAGCGCACACGGCTATTCCCTGAAGGTCTAAAGAGGCATCAGCGTGTCTCGGGGAACTGAACGTTCGCACCAACCGGGTCGACGTCCATTAGCTGGATGTGCCAGTCATTACCCACTTCTGGCGCGATCAAATCCTGCGTATCCGATGTCGAAAACGCAAGAACCGTGGGACCCGCTCCCGAAACAACCGCGGGCACGCCCACTGCACGGAGACGTTCTATCAGATCCGCACTCGCCGGCATCGCAGGCGCGCGGTAATGCTGATGGAGCCTATCTTCTGTGGCGGCGAGCAGGAGCCCTTGCTCCGGCCGCTGGGTCAGCGCGGCGATCAGCAACGCGGCCCGTCCGGCGTTGAAGGAGGCGTCCTTGTGGGGCACGTCCTTCGGCAACAGCCCCCGTGCGGTCTCCGTGGCCAGCCGCGCCGTCGGAATGAGGGCGACAGGACGGACCCGCTCGTCGGGAGCCAGTTTCACCATACGCGGTGACCCGGTGTGGTCGGACCATGCCACGATGAGCCCGCCGGCCAGGCACGGCGCCACGTTGTCCGGGTGGCCCTCCATTTCGGTGGCCAGCGCGAAGACCTGATCATCGGAGAATTCGGCCCCCGACAGCGCGCGGGCGGCGAGGATGCCGGCGCAGACGGCCGCGGAGGAGGAGCCCAGTCCCCGCGCGTGCGGGATCCTGTTGCGGCAGCGCAGGCGGATGCCCTCCGGCTGCGGGACCCCCATGCGGCCGAACGTCTCCCGCATGACCTTGATGATCAGGTGCCCCTCGCCGAGAGCGACCTCCCCCGCGCCCTCGCCTTCCACCGTGACGTGCACGCCGTGCTCGTCGGTGAGTGCCGCCTCGATCTCGTCGTACAGGCTCAGCGCCAGGCCGAGCGCGTCGAAACCCGGGCCCAGGTTCGCCGAGGTGGCGGGCACGCGGACGTCAACGGTCCTCATTCGCTCATCTCCCTGCTCGCCCCCCTCAGGCGAGGTTGAGCGCCGCCGCGGCGGCGTGGACGTCGATGGGGATGACCACCGGCGCCGGTGCCCCCGAGATGGCCCAGTCCGGGTCCTTGAGCCCGTTGCCGGTGACCGTGCAGACGATGCGCTGCCCCGGCTCGACCAGCCCCTGCGCGTGCGCCTGCAGGAGACCCGCGACGCTGGCCGCCGAGGCCAGCTCCACGAACACGCCCTCCTCCTGCGCGAGCAGCTTGTACGCGGCCGCGATCTGCCGGTCGGTCACCGACTGGATCGCCCCGCCGGACTCGTCGCGAGCCGCCGTGGCCAGCCCCCAGGATGCCGGGTTGCCGATGCGGATGGCGGTGGCGATCGTGTGCGGGTGGGCCACGGGCGCGCCCTCGACGATCGGCGCCGCCCCGCTGGCCTGGAACCCGAACATGCGGGGCCGCTTGGTCGCTACGCCGTCGGCGACGTATTCCTGGTAGCCCATCCAGTAAGCGGAGATGTTGCCCGCGTTGCCCACGGGGATGCAGTGGATGTCGGGGGCGTCGCCCAGCGTGTCCACGATCTCGAACGCGGCCGTCTTCTGCCCCTGCAGCCGGAACGGATTGACCGAGTTGACCAGCGCGATCGGATAGCTGGACGACAACTTGCGGGTCATCTCCAGGCAGTCGTCGAACGACCCCTCGACCTGCAACAGCGTCGCTCCGTGCACGAGCGCCTGGGCCAGCTTGCCCATGGCGATCTTCCCCCGAGGCACGAGAACGGCACACGTCAGCCCTGCGCGAACGGCATAGGCCGCCGCCGAGGCGGAGGTGTTGCCGGTCGACGCGCAGATGACCGCCTTTGCCCCCTCCTCGACCGCTTTGCTGATGGCCATGGTCATGCCGCGGTCCTTGAAGCTGCCGGTCGGGTTGGCCCCCTCGACCTTCAGGTAGACGTCGCACCCCGTCAGCGCCGACACGCGGTGCGCGGGCACCAGAGGTGTGCCGCCCTCGAGCAGCGTGATGACAGGCGTCTTCGGCGTGACGGGAAGACGCTCGCGGTATTCCTCGATGAGGCCACGCCACGACCTGCTCATGATGACTCCCTACCTGCGGTGTTCGGCACCGAGTGTAAGGGGTGCGGGCGACCGACGCGGATCCGCGTCCACCGGTCGGACGAACCGGTTGGACAGGGCCACTATTCAGGAAATTCTCAGTATCTCCCGATAAGATCCCGGCAGGGGGTCACCACCATGGACGCGCGTCCTGCTTTGAGGCAGAACGACTATTCACCACTGGCAACGCCGCAGCTCGGCGCCTGGTCGCCCGCCCTTTCCGTGAGCGTGGTGATACCCGCGCACGGCGGGCAGGACAAACTCGATCTGACGCTGGCCGCGTTGGCGGCGCAGTCGTACCCGGACCATCTGATGGAGGTCCTGGTCGTCGACGACGGCAGCCGGCCGCCGATCCGATTGCCCGAAATCCGGCCGGTCAACACACAAGTCATCCGCGTACGGGACGGCTGGGGCATCTCCAACGCCGTCAACACCGGCGCCAAGGCCGCCGACGGCGAGATCATCCAGCGGCTCGACTCGGACATGGTGGCCTGCCGCGAGCACATCGAGGCGCTGGCCCGCTGGCATCACGTGACGGACTATCTGGTCACGATCGGCATGAAGAAGTTCGTGGAGGTGCCGCCCGTCACGCCGCGCCAGGTCTTCCAGGCGAGGCACCTGGGAGAGCTGTTCCCGCTGGACGACGCCGTGTCCAGCTCCACCGAGGCGACGATCGCCAAGACCGACGGGCTGCGCAAGAGCCGCAATCCGTACCACGTGTGCACGGGCCCGACCTTCGCCCTGCCCCGGGAGGTCTTCCACGCCGTGGGCGGGCTCGACCCGACCGTGGTCCGGGGCGAGGACACCGAGTTCGCCTACCGGCTGGCCATGCACGGCGTCGTGTTCGTGCCCGACATGGACGCGCAGGCCGTACACCTGGGGCTGCCCGCGCAGCACCGCGACCGGGAGCGGGCCGTTCGGGCCGTGGAGCCGTATCTGGCGCACCGGATCCCGCTGCGCAGGGACCTGCGCAAGGACCGAGGGCGGCGGTGGCTGGTGCCGTACGTGGAGATCGTCCTCGACGTCACCGACACCTCCGAGTCGGTGGTGCGGCAGGCGGTGGCGGCGGCGCTGGACGGCAAGCTCCAGGACGTCGTGGTGACGCTGGCGGGGCCGTGGTCGCGGCTCGACTCGGGACGGCGGTCCGTGTTGTCCGATCCGTGCTTCGAGCTCCGGCTGATGCGTGACCTGTTCGCGCATGACGAACGCATCCGCCTGATCGACGAGGCCGCCCCCACACCTGCGCCGACGCCGTTCCGCTACCACGGGCCGGTGGACGTGCCGCTGCACAAGGTGACACTGGAGCGCATGATCGAGTCGGTCCAGAAGGATCTGACCGGCGTCCTGATCGTGGACCTTCCCGACGGGCGCGCCGCCCGCCTGGAACGCACGTCGGCGCTGGGTCGCGCCACGCTGCTCGCCGGTCCGGGCGCCGACCTGGACACCGTCATCGCGACCACCCACGGGGTGCGCCACGAGCCCTCGGACCGCTACTGGCCCGCCCCCAAGCAACCGGACCCGGTCACCATCGCGTCCCCGGTCACCGTGCCCGTGGAGCCACCGGAAAAGACCCTCCTGCGCCGCCTGAAGTCAGCCCTTCGCCCGAACTGACCCACCCCGCCCGCCATGTCGTCGGCTTCGCCGCACGGCGCGGGAGCGGGCGGGCCGAGGCGGGTGGCGGGTCAGTCGCGGAGGCGTTTGCCCAGGGCGCGTTTCATGGTGGAGGAGACCAGGGCGCGGAGGTTGCGCTGGGTGCGGGTGGCGGCGGAGAGGTGTCGGCGCAGCGTGCCGACCTCGCGGCGGAGCTCCACCGCCGACTTGCGCCAGCGCCCCGCCTCCTCCTTCCACTTGGCCACCTGCTCCCGCAGCCGCTCCGCCTCCTTGGCCAGCCGGGCGGCCTCGGCCTGGGCCTCCACGCGGGCCCGGTACGCGCTGCGCCGCCCGAGCGGCGACCCCGCCTCGGCGGTGAACCCGTACGTCTCGGCCTCCACCCAGGACACGCCCGACACCGCGTCCACCACGTCGTCCAGGTCCTCCCCCGGCTCGGCCACGATGCGGGCCCTGGCGAACGCGGACACCCGTTCCAGGCGGCCCGCGACGACGCCTTGGGACGACTCGTCGAGCAGCACGTTCACCAAGCCCAGGCCCTCGTCGCGGGCGAGGTCGAGCAGGCGGGCCAGGGTGTCCTCGCCCGGGATCCAGCCGGCCGGCAACCGCAACACGAACGGCACGGCGGGGTCGACGTCCTCGGCGGCGGACAGGCGTACCCGGCCCTCGTGCAAGTAGTGGCCGCGGACCAGCACCAGGTCGAGGTCGGGGTCGCGGAGCGGGGCGCGGCGCTCGTGCTGGAGGGTGTCCCACGGGCCGAGGAGGAGGATGGAAATGTCGGGGATGGTGCCGGCGAGCAGGGCGTCCACCGTCGCCCGCACGGCGTCGTAGCCGGCCGTTCCGTCCACCACGACCGTGACGTACGGGACCTTCCACTGCCGCCCGGGATGCCCTCGCAGCCACCGATAGGCCGGGATGCGGTCGGCCACGAACGCGTGGCTCACCCGGTCGATCGGCTGCTTGTCACGCATCCGCATCGTCGGCCCGAGGTGGTACGCGCGGGCCGCGGGCTCCGGCACGAAGACCGCGCCCGCCTGGCTGAGCCGGTAACCCATCTCGGTGTCCTGGCCGAGGATCAGCTCCTCGTCCATCGGCCCCGCGACCTCGATCAGCCGGGCGTTGACCGAGGTCGCGCCGCCCACATGCAGGCTGAACGGGCGCTGCGGGTTGTCGGTGAGCCCGTTCGTGCGCTCGACGAGGTCCACGATCCAGGCGTGCGGCTCGGCGGGCTCGAAGTGCCGCTCCAGGTCGCCGGGCAGCCGATCGGGCACCTCCGCGGAGGTGAACCTGATGTAGCCGGTCACGACCAGGTACGGAGCCGCATGGTGCCAGCGCATGTGCGCCTCGATCGCGCCGGGCGTGAGCACCACGTCGGAGTCGAGCCAGTGGATCACGTCCCCCGTCGCCTCCGCCAGGCCGGCGTTGCGGGCGACGGCCCGACCCGGCTCCGCGCAGACGATCAGCCGGGTACGGGCGGGCCGGCCGGCCGGCAGGCGCAGTGGCGGCGTGCTGCCGTTGTCGACGACGATGACCTCGATGAGCTCGGCCGGATAGGTCTGCCCGGCAAGCGCGGCCAGCACCAGATCCAGTTTGTCCTGCCCGCCGTAGGCCGGTATGACCACGCTGACCATCAGCTCGGGAGTGAAGCACTCCGGGGGCTGGATCACGCGGTAGTCGTTGCCGCGTACCCGGGCGACGCGCTCGTCGTGCGGCCCCGTGCGGCTCGTGGAGGCGGTCACGCGGCTTCCATCAGCAGGCTCGGGCGGAAGCCGCGCCACTGGTTCGCGGCCACCTTGAGGAAGTGGGCCAGCGGCAACTGCCACGTGTGCTCAGCGCTGAGCCCTCTTCGTAGAACGTAACCAAGCCCGTGGGTCCGGTAAATGCGCGTTCCCGCCCGTTGGGCCGCCTTCAGGAACTCGAGATCGACAGCCCGAGAAATCGGGGGAAATCCGCCAATTTCCCTAAATTTTGCCAAAGACAGCATGATCGTGCCTCCGGCTACGTGATCGGACCATACTTCGCTCGGATAGCCCGCCCCGCTGGCGAACGTCGTCCGCCTGATCGTGGCCCGCAGCGGCTCCAGGTAAAAGAACTCGGCCGTCGTGCCCACCACGTCGGCCGACGCATACGTCAGGGCCATGGCGAGATCGGCGAGGTGCCGGGGGCCGTACCAGTCGTCGTCGTCCCATTTGGCCAGGTAGTCGCCGCTCGCCAGGGCCGCCGCCCGGTTGAGCACCTCGCCGAACGGAACGGAGGCCTCCGCCTCGACCCATTTCACCGGCAGCGCACAACTCTCCACCGCCGCGCGTACCTGCTCGAACGCCGCCCCATGCAGCCCCAGCAGCACCTCGGCCGCGACGTCACGCTGCCGCTCCATCTGCGCCAGCGCCGCGCCGACCAGGCCGGGTCGTTTGCTTGACATGACGATGCTGATCTTGGGCGCCGGGGTGGGGTGGGCTAAGCGGCGCAGGCGTATGCTGTGCTCCTCGCGCCGCAGGTCGGCCAGGCAACGCGCGGTGCCGTCGGCGGCGTGGCCGAGCCAGGCGCGGTCGGTGAGCAGCGCCGCGAGATCGGCGGGCACCCAGCGGGCGGCACGATCAGCCGTCAGCGGAATCCCCGCGGCGGCCAGGCGCAGCAGCCCGTCCAACGCGAGCTCCGCGAGCTCCGGCACCTCGGCGTCGGGCCACTCGATCTCCAGCCCGCGCAGCGGCCGCAGGGCGGGCACGTCGGCCGGCCTGCCGTCGACGGCCCAGTCGTCGCCAGCCCAGTGCAGGCGCGCCAGCCCCTTCTCCGGCGTACGCGCGAAGCCGCAGGGGGTGACGGACATCGATGGGCACTCCTCCGACCGAGGGATCAGTCGGCGCCTACCTTACGCCGGTTTTACCGACCGGTAGACGCGGGGCACAACATTCGGCAGGACAGGCATCGCAGGTCCTGAGGGCTGCGATTCCCAGTCATCCTCCAGGAACTTATGGCACGGTAGTGGCCGATGTTTATTAAGGTGTCAATAATCCCGACATGTCCGTGACGCCTCGGATGTCCTGAGGTGCGCGCGCCGACAAGGCATGATCTATGAAAGGTATGCGCGGATGCTTTCGCCCCGCCGTCTGGCAGCGACCGGCGCACTCCTCTCGGCCCTGGTCGCCGGTGTGCTCGTGGTCCTCGTACTCGCCGGCCTGATCACGCTCGGTGCGGCGGCGGCCACGGTGGCCTTCCTGGTCGCGCTGGCGGCCCTCGCGTTCCTGGTGCTCATCGTGCGCCGCGTCGACGGCAAGGCCCACAGAATCGACCTGCGGATCAAGAAGTACGAGGCCGAGCTGGCCCGCACCACCACCGCGCTCAAGAACCTCGACACCAGGCTGGACCTGCTGGTACGGGCCGTGGAGGATTCGGCGGCGCGGCGTGCCGACGACCTCGGCGCGATCCTGGCCTCGCTCGGCGAGGACCGGGTGAACGCCATGGCCCGGGCGCGTGAGCTGGAGGAACTGCGCGAAGAGGTCCGGGCGCTGGCCAAGGACGCCTCGGTATGACGAGCCGGGTCAGGCACAACGACTACGGCGTGCTGCGGCCACCCGCGATCGGGGCGTGGCAGCCCTCGCTGACCGTCTCCGTGGTCATCCCCGCCTACAATTGCGCGGCGGCGCTGGGACGCACGGTCGCGGCGCTGGCCCGGCAGACGTACCCGGCCGAGCTCGTCGAGGTGGTCGTCGCGGACGACGGCAGCGAGCCGGAGCTCACGCCGCTGGACGTGCCGGGCGCCCGGGTCGTACGGGTGGCCGAGGGCTGGGGGCGCGGCGCGGCCCGGCAGACCGGGCAGCTCGCCGCCTCCGGAGCGGTGATCCACTGGCTGGACTCGGACATGCTGCTGGCCGAGGACCATCTCGAGGCGCACATGCGCTGGCACCACCTCGTCGACTACGCCGTGGTGATCGGCGAGACGCGGTTCGTGGAAGCCCCGGGCGAGGAGGGCGCCCAGTCCGAGTACACGAGGACGACGCTGGAGTCGACGCGGCGGCTCAAGGACTCCGGGTCCAGCGCGTACCTGCTGCACACGGGCGCCTCCACCTCCGTGCGCGCCGACCTGCTGCGGGCGGCCGGCGGCGTGGACGCCGGGCTGAACATGGCCGAGGACACCGAGCTGGGCTACCGGCTCGCGCAGGCTGGGGCCGTGTTCATCCCGGACGCCGAGGCCAAGGCGTGGCACGTCGGGCCCTCCACCGTGATGTTGCGGGAGAAGGAGGTGCACCGCCACAACTGGTCATACCTGGGCGATCTGATCCCCGATCTGCGCTGGCTGCGTAACCATCCGCGCCGCCACTGGCTCGTGCCGTACCTGCGGGTGGTCGTGACGGCCACGACGTACGAGCAGACGCGGGCGAGCGTGGACTCGGCGCTGGCCGGGACCCTCACGGACGCCGCCGTCACGCTCGTCGGCCCTTGGAGCAAGCTGACCGGCGAGCGCCGGGCCAACCTCGACGACCCCCTGCTCGACCTGCGTCTCCTCCACAATCTGTACGCTCACGAGCCTCGGGTCGTGTTCGCGGAAAGCGTACCCGCCTC
>NZ_VCKY01000030.1 GCF_005889735.1 Nonomuraea turkmeniaca | reverse complement strand
ACACCGCCCTGGAAGCCGTCGCTGCACGCGTCCGGCGCCACGAAGAGCAACTCCGCCGACTTACCACCCGGGTCAGCTGAAAGCGTTAACCGGCCAACGCCCAGAACCAGCGTCATTAGCCGGATAATGTTATGACAACGCGATGATGGAATCGTTCTGGGGAACGATGCAGCTCGAACTCCTCGACACCAGAATCTGGAATACCCGCGAAGAACTCGCCAACGCCATCTTCGAATGGATCGAATGCTGGTATAATCCATACAGGCGCCATTCCAGCATTGGAATGCACAGCCCCGTCACGTACGAGAGCCTCTACCGGCCCTCAGACACCGCCGAGTGACCTCACCTCAGGTGTCCGTGCAACGGGGGGAACCTCAGTCGTGGCTATGGCTCCCGGCCTCCTGGTGGTGCAGGGCCAACCGGTGGTGGCGGAGGCCGCCGCAGCGGTGCAGCAGGATGCCGGAGCCTTACCGGTGATCCCTCAGCAGATGGCTGGCTCGGCCGTGGGGCTGCCTTCGCTGCTGCCTGCCACGAAGATCGCCGCTGTGGCCGATGCGTCCGATGGGTGGCGTGCTGAGGTGAAGCGGCCCAAGGGTGCGGTGCCGCAGGAGAGCCGGACGCCGAGCGCCGCACAGGCCCAGGCGTCGGAGTCGAAGCGGTTGCCGGCCGGGGTGCTGCGGGCCGAGGCGGCCGATGCGGCGTTGTTGGCCGTGCCGAGTTTGGTGGATGTGTATCCCAAGCAGGGGTATCTGGTCGATTCGCTGACGCCGGCGCTGCGCGCGTGGGGTAAGAGCAACAACGGCAGCTATGCCATGTCGTACTTGTTCAATATCTGTGATGTCGCGTCGATGTCCGGCACCGGCTGTACGACGTCGGGCTATGTGACGGGCAACAAGAACAGCTGGAGCGTTCCGGCCGGGAAGCTGAGCTGGGGCAAGCAGTACTGGTGGACGGTCACCGCCCGCGACTCCTACGACCTTTCGACCACCACCTCCCCGGTGCTGACCTTCACCACCGGGGTGCGCCAGCCGGCCGTCACCTCGAACCTGGCCAACTCCGGCGTTGCGGGGCAGGAGTTCAACCAGCAAAACGGCAACTACACCAGCACCTTCACCGACCTGGACGTGGCCACCGTGGGGCCGCCGCTGTCGGTGGTGCGCACCTACAACAGCATGGACCCGCGCACCGACGGCATGTTCGGCCCTGGCTGGTCGACCCGCTGGGACATGAAGGTGATCAAGGAGGTGCGGGGCGCCTCGACGTCGGCACTGGTGACCTACCCGGACGGGCGGCAGGTGCGGTTCAAGGCCAACGGGGACGGCACCTTCCAGCCGCCGCCCGGCATGCACGCCACCCTCGCCGAGCAGAGCGGCGGCTGGCGACTGATGGACAAGGCCTCCACCAGCTACCGCTTCGACACCAGCGGCCGACTGACATCGATCACCGACCAGCGCGGCCGCAGCCAGCAACTGACCTACGACACCAGCGGGAAGCTGACCACGGTCACCGGCGTGGGCGGCCGGTCGCTGACATTCACCTGGCAGGCGGATCGAGTGGCGTCGATCACCAGCGACCCGATCGACGGCCAGGCACTGACGTGGACCTACGGTTACGACGCTGGCCGGTTGACGCAGGTGTGCGCCCCGGTCGTGGCCCCGAACTGCACCAGCCACGAGTACGGTACCGGGTCGCTGTATCGCAGCAGCGTGCTCAACTCCGACCCGTTCGGCTACTGGCGGCTCGGCGAGGCCGCCGGCGCCACCAGTGGCGAAGACCTGGGCACCGGCGCCGGCAACCTGACCTACCAGGGCATCACACTGGGCCAGCCGGGCGCGCTCGCGGCCACGACGGACACGGCGGCCACCTTCGCCGCCGGATCCGTGGTGAAGCTGCCCTCCAACACCATCCCGCACCTGGGCGACCAGCTGTCGGTGGAAGCCTGGTTCAAGACCACCCAGTCCGGCGTGATCATGGCAGCGGGCGACACCCAGAACGGCAGCGACCTGGCGCAAGGGGCGATGCTGTATGTCGGTACTGATGGCAAGCTGCGCGGTTCGCTGGATGCGGTGACCACGCCGATCACCTCTGCGAACGCGGTGAACGACGGGCAGTGGCACCATGTGGCGCTGACCGTGGCCGGGGCGGACCAGACGCTGTACCTGGATGGTCAGCAGGTCGGCGGCATGACCGGCACGGTCACCGCCTGGCGGACGTATGCCACCCTTGGCAACGGTGTCACTGACCCGGCCAAGTCCCCGGCTGTGCCGTCCGCGGTGCAGGCGTTTCCGTTCCAGGGTCAACTGGACGAGGTCGCGCTGTATGGCAAGCCGCTGACCGCGGCGGAGGTGGCTGGCCACTATGCCGCCCGCACCGGCGCCCCGCACAAGCTGTCGAAGACCACCCTTCCCTCGGGGCGGGTGTGGGCGGTCAACACCTACGACGCCAAGACCGACCGGATCGCCACCCACACCGACAAGGACGGCGGCACCTGGAAGATCGGCGACATCGGCGTCGAGGAGCAGTCCGGCGAGGCCCAGGTCACCGTGACCGACCCGGACAACAACACCCTCGACTACCTCTACGATGCCTGGCGCGGCTACCGCGTGCGCGGCGTGCCGGACGCGCTCGGCCACACCACCTGGTATGAGTACGACCAGGCCGGCTTCCTGACCAAGGTGATCGACCGCAACGACATCGCCAACGAGATCTACCAGGACAAGCGCGGCAACAATCTGGGCCGGCAGTACTGCCGGGCGCCGGGCGAGTGCGCGATCGAGTTCTGGACCTATTACCTGAATGCCAGCGATCCGTTCGATCCGCGCAACGACAAGGTGACCGCCTACCGGGACGGCCGCTCGGCCGGCGACACCGACAACACCTACGCCACGAAGATCGACTACAACACCTTCGGGGAGGTGACCAAGCAGACCACCCCGGCCACCGCGGACTTCCCGCAGGGGCGCTCGATGAGCACGATCTATACCGACGGCAGCGAGCCGGCGGTGGGCGGCGGCACCACCCCGGCTGGGCTGGTGAAGACCAGGGCTGACGCCCGCGGCAACACGTGGAGCTACCGCTACACCGCTGCTGGCGACCTGGCCGAGCAGACTGACCCGGAAGGGCTGGTCACCAAGCTGGAGCACGACCCGATCGGTCGGCTGAGTGCCAGCACGCGCATCTCGGAGGCCTTCCCCGGCGGCGCCGAGACCACCTTCACCTACGACGGGCGCGGCCGTCTGCTGACCAGCACCTTGCCGGGCGCGAAGAACGAGATCAGCAACGTCACGCATACCGCGCAGACCCGCATCGCCTATGACGCCGACGGTAACCCGCTGACGCAGACGGTGATGGACGCGACCGGCGGTGAGCCGGAGCGCATCACCACCTACACCTATGACGGTCACGGCCGGCTGGACTCCATCACCGACCCTGAGGGTGGCGTGGTCCGGCAGGCGTGGAACCACCGCGGCTGGACGGTCCGTACCACGGACCCGCGCGGCACGGTCATCGAGCAGTCCTTTACCAAGCGCGGTGAGCCGGACACCAGCACGTTGAAGGGTTGGACCGGCAGCCCGGTCAATCCGCAACCGGCCAGGGACGTGGTGCTGGAAACCCGAGGCTATGACCCGGCCGGGCGGCTGGTGTCGACGGTGGACGTGATGGGCCGCAAGACCACCAACGACTACTGGATGGACAACCGGCTCAAGCGGCAGATCGCCGTCGGCGCCAAGCTGAACGGCTCCGCCACGCCACGCGACGTGGTCGTCAAGGCCGAGGAGTATGACCCCGCAGGCAACCTGAAGACCTCGGTCACCGGCGGTACCAAGGAGATCGTCACCCTCTACGACTACGACGTAGCCAGCCGCCTGGTGGCCCGGACGCTGGACCCCGTCAACCCGAACGATCCGGATCCAGAGCTGGCCCGCAAGACCGCCTTCACCTACGACGCCAACGGCAACGTCACCCAGACCACGCTGACGGCCGCCGGCACCACTCGCATCGAGACCACCGGCTACGCCTACAACAAGCTCAACCAGACCACCAAGCAAACCGTCGAGAACGGCGCCCAGGACCTGGTCACCACCACCACCTACGACGACCGCGGCCTGGCCGTGGCCACCACCGATCCCCGCGGCAACGCAGACGGAGCCAACGCCGCCGACTACACCACCACCCTGCGCTACGACATCCTGGACCGGCTGGTGGAGACCACCGCGCCGCAGATGCAGGTGGACAAGAACGGGTCTTCCAGCCAGGCCCGCCCAGCCGCCAAGGTCGGCTACGACACCGTGGGTAACCAGACCCACCAGACCGATCCTGAAGGCCGCACCGTCGCCTCCACCTTCGACAAGGCGGGCCGGCTGACCAGCAGTACCGCGCCGCAGTACACCCCGCCCGGCGGCAGCGCGATCACCCCAACCGTCCGCCACGGCTATGACGCGGCCGGGCAGCGCACCAGCACCACCGACCCGCGCGGCAACGTCACCCGGTACGAATACGACCAGCTCGGCCGCCAGGTCCGCGTCACCGACCCCGCCCCCGACGGCCAGCCCGCCGGCACCTGGGTGAGCGAGTACGACATGGCCGGGGAACAGCTGGCCAGCATCGACCCGACCGGCGCCCGCATCCAGGCCACCTACGACGACCTGGGCAGGCAGATCACCGCCACGCAGATCGAGCGCAAGCCCGCCAGCGCCGCCTACACCACCACGATGGAGTACGACGACGCCGGCCGGCTGATCAAGCAGACCGCCCCCGGCCCGAACCCGGCCACCAGAGTCACCACCTTCACGGTCAACGCCGCCGGCGAGGTCACCTCGACCACCGACCCGGCAACCAACAAGACCACCATGGAGTACGACCTGGCCGGCCGCCTGGTCAAGACGGTCGCCCCGAAGACGATCACGACCGACCTGAGCGGCAACGCCACCGTGGCCGAGTACGACCTGGCCGGCCGCAAAATCAGCGTCAAGGATCTGAACGGCTCGGGCGCGGTGCAGCGCACCTTCGGCTACGGCTACGACCTGGCAGGCAACGCGACCAGCTCCACCTCACCCGAAGGGCACATCACCAGGCAGACCTTCGACGCGCTCAACCGGCCGACCTCACTCGTCGAACCGGTCTCCGCGAGCGAGTCGATCACCACGAGGTTCGGCTACGACGCCACCGGCGCCCGCACGCGGCTCACCGACGGCCGCGGCAACGCCACCTGGACCAGCTACAACAGCCTCGGCCTGGCCGAAACGGTGACCGAACCGGCCACCACCGCCCACCCGAATGCGGCCGACCGCACCTGGACCCACCTCTACGACGCGGCCGGCAACCAAGTGGCCACCATCCAGCCCGGTGAAGTGCGGATCGACCGCACCTTCGACCACCTGGGCCGGCTCACCAAGGAGACCGGCGCCGGGGGCGGCGCCACCAGCGCCGAGCGCACCTTCGGCTACGACCTGGCTGGACGCGCTACCACCGCCGGTGACCTCGCGGTCGACTACAACGACCGCAGTCTGCCGCTGAAGGTCTCACGCGCCACCGTGCAGGAAACCGCCTACGCCTACGACGCGCTCGGCAACCCCACCCAGCGCATCGACGCCGCCGGCACCGCCACATTCACCTGGGACAACGTCAACCGTCTGGCCACCGCCACAGATCCGGTCACCGGCCGTACCCTCACCTATGGCTACGACCCGGCCAGCCGGCTGAAGACCATCACCGCCACCAGCGGCCAGGCCAGCACCCAGAGCTTCGACTACGACGCCATGGACCGGCCCACCACGCAGACGCTGAAGAACGGCGCCGGCACCCAGCTCGCCAAGATCACCTACGGGTGGGACAAGGACGACAACCTCACCACCAAGACCACCACCGGCCTTGCCGGCGCAGGCACCAACACCTACGCCTACGACCACGCCGGCCGGCTCACCTCCTGGACCGCCCCCGGCGGCGCCACCACCGCCTACGAGTGGGACGCCGCCGGCAACCGCACCAAAGCCGGCGGCAAAACGTTCACCTACGACGAACGCAACCGCCTGACCTCCGGCGACGGCACCGACCACACCTACACCCCGCGCGGCACCCTGGCCACCAGCACCAAGGCCGGCGCCACCACCAGCTACACCTTCGACGCCTTCGACCGCCTCATCGCCGACGGCGACAGCCTCTACAGCTATGACGCTCTCGACCGGGTCACCTCCCGCATCCGCGGCGCCGCCAAGCAGACCTTCGCCTACGCCGGGCTCGGCAACGACCTGGCGGCCCTGCGTGACAGCGGTGGCGCCGTCCAGGCCGCCTACGCCCGTGATCCCGCAGGCGTCCTGCTTGGCCTGAAGGAAGGCGCCGGTACGGCTGCCGCAGCGCTGAGCGACCTGCACGGCGATCTGGTTGCCACCTACACCACCAGCCTGCAGACCTCCACCGCCTACGACCCCTTCGGCACCGTCATCACCCAGACCGGCACCAAGACCCAACTCGGCTACCAGGGCGAGTACACCGACCCGGACACCGGCAAGGTCAACATGCACGCCCGCTGGTACCAACCCGGCACCGGCACCTTCACCAGCCGCGACACCGCCACCCTCAACCCCAATCCTTCGATCCAGGCCAATCGCTACACCTACGCCAACGCCACACCCATGGTCGGCACTGACCCCACCGGCCACATGACCTACTACACACCGGACAGCAACGGCAACTACGTCCCATCAAGCGGCGGATACTGCCAGGTGAACATCAGCGCGGGTACCTCCGCGTGCACACCGACCATCGCTGAGTCAGACCCTGCCTGGTGGAAGGAAAACAACCCTGAATGGAATCCGGGGTTCTCTGAGGAAGAAGCGCGCCGAGTAAATGTCGTAGCGGAAGGGCTGGGCGCTGGCCGAGACGCCCCCGACGACGACTTCTGGGCAGACAACTCAGAAGAAGGTGAACGGGCTCGGCGAAATTTCAGTGCATTCTATGACCCGATGAATCCATATATGGAGCCGCGAATGTCAGGAACGCAAATGGGAGATCGAGTACTATAGCATAGTCGTCGACATCCTGAAAACGAAGAGAGGTGTCCATCCTAAAGATCTGAAGCGTGCTACGTTTTATGACAGTTATGTATGGATGGTCACCCAAATTGAGGCCGACAGGCGATTCTGCAAGAAGATGGGATCGGCTTGTGCAGTGCAATGGGGCATATTGCCCTGGCGGGTTCTGCAGTCTACATTCGCCTCACCTCTAGAAAGGGAGATCCGCAGTCAAACCCAACGCGGTCTGCGCAGCTGAAGACGACACAGATCGTCAGAGAGTCTGTGCAACGGCAATTGAATGCCGGCTGGTCGAGCGTGAAGGCCCAAATGTCTACCACGCTGCTGAATCAATATAACAATGCCCTAAGAGCGGGGCACATGAATCTAGCACGAGCTATTGCTGGTACTGCGCTACATGAGGCGGTGAACGCGGACTTGGCCTCACGCTACGTGATGTCCGACAAGAAACCGCGCTTCGTTTATAATCCCACAAACGGGCCAGATTTTTATGATCGACTCACTGGCCTACGAGTTGAGCTGACCACGGTCAAGCAATTCGTGCCCCATGTCAGAAGGACCACCGTGGGCAGTGCCTACAGGTCTGCAGGCTATGTCTTATATCAAGGGCCCGGGCGACTCCCATAGAATCGACGTGATAGGCTTAAGCTCGTGAACGAACTGCTTATCGGCTGGGAAACAGTTGAGGGCGAAGACTACTCTGGTAGGCGATGGCGTGAGATCGCTGTCACTGAAAGCAATGTCCTAAACTGCAACTTCAGTGGGATCATCATGAGCCGCTCGGCCACTCTAGGGAATGGACGAAAGCCGAGCACATATCTAGACTGCGTGTTCGACGAGTCTCGCTGGGATCGAGTCCTCCCGGGTCGGGCTACATTTATTGGCTGCTCGTTCCATAATGTCCATATAAGTAACGTTACATTCATAGATGCCGAATTCGTCAATTGCGTTTTTAGTGGAACGCTTGAGCATGTAACATTCTCCGCGCGCCCTCGCGAACTAGATGCGGATTTGGGTCGGCAGGTTAACGCCTATCGCGGCAATGATTTCTCGGGGGCTCAAATGATTGATTTCGCTTTTCGTGGAGGAATAGATCTGGATCAGCAAATACTTCCAGGGCCTCCGAATTATGTCACTATCCGGAATGCCAGAGCAGCCCTAGCTCGCACGAGGAGTGAGATTCAACACCTGCCCTCCATTGCGAACAACCGCCAATGGCAAACAATGCTTATGACGCTGAACGATGAGATGCAGACCGGCCAGAAAGATCTTTTCATTCCAAGGAGTTTTCTGGAAGAGAATCTTCCGCCTCATCTGGTTAACCAATTGATTGCTATATTGACTCGGTCGGGCACTGGCTCTGCATCTGACGGCGTGTCTTAGCGGGTGTTAGCCTCGATTCTTCAGCTGGTCGGGGTGCGTGAGTGGCTCCGCGGGTTTCGCCCGTAATGTCCCCGAGGCGGTTGGGGCGGGCCGTCGCATGACGCTGCGGGGGCGCCGGGTTCCACGGGCCCGGAGGAGGCTCCTTCCTGGATCGTCGTGGTCGGGTCCGGCTCTCAGGTGAGAGCGGGCAGGTTGGTGAGGCGCTGCCAGGCCAGGACGAATGCCTGGGCCCAGGGCCAGGTCCGCTCGATGCGCAGGTGGCGGCGGCGGGCGTGGGCGGCCAGCCGGGCGGGCAGGTGATAGGGCCGGTAGCGCATGGTGTCCGGCTCGGCGCGGTCCAGCCCGGGCTGGTCGTGCAGGGTCAGCAGACGCAGCCAGCAGTCCAGGTCGTGGCCGAGGTTGGCGGCCAATACCCATCCTTGGTTGACGGTCCAGTCCTTGCTGGGCAGATTACGCAGGCCCATCGCCTTACCGACGCGGACACGGTCCTCGACTACGGCGTGGGCACGGGCCAGCGCGTCCAGCCATTGCGGGTGGTGAGAGCCGGCGATGCCCCACATCCGGCCGATGTTGGTCACGATGATCGAGTACTTCCAGCCGGTCCGGGTTTCGAAGGCGGTCAGGTTCTTGCGGTGGCGGGCCGAGGGGCGGACCCGGCGCACCAGCAGCCGCATGCCCTCGGGCCAGCCGGTGCGCTGGTTGAGGCCGGTGAGTTCGGCCACGTGGTAGCCGGGCTGCAGGTCGCCGTCCTGGTCGAGGGAGTCGGTCCAGGCGGTGGCGGGCAGCCGGGCGATGGCCTGCTCGTCGAGGTCGGTGATCATCCAGCCGACCAGGTACCGCACCGTGCGGCGAGCGGTGTTCAGGCTTTCCAGATGAACCAGCAGATCGTGAGTGGCGCCCGCGCCGTCCACCCGGACCAGGATCTTGGCCTGGCAGGAGTTCGGGATCTGGGCCAGCGCGTCGGTGAGCACCCGCAGGTGGTCGGCCACGGTGTTGCTGCCGGCGTTCCCGGGCCGCAGCAGCATCGCCAGCGCTTCCTGGGTGTTGGCGCACCAGCAGGCCAGCGGGTGAAAGCCATACGTTTTCTTGAAGGTGACCGCCGCGCCGTGCTTGTCGGAGGTGGCGGTGATGACGGTGGCGTCGATGTCGATGACGATCCAGCCGCGCAGCCGTTTGCCGGCCACCGTCAGCCAGGGAAAGCCGCTCGGCCGCAGGTGGTGCCCGTCAGGTCTTCCGACTTGGTGTTCCGTTGATCTTCGCGCGGGTCTGGCTTGGGAAAAGGCCCAAATCGGGGTCCGGAACACCCGGCCATGTGCCGGAACCGTGCCGAAGAGCAACCAGCGAGCAACCAACGGTGTGTCTCGGCCTCGCCGGAGGCCCTCGAAATCGAGAAATCGCAGGTCGAATGGGTGTGGGGTGGTAGGGCGCCCGGGGCTCGAACCCGGAACCTACGGATTAAAAGTCCGCAGCTCTGCCAATTGAGCTAACGCCCCATGCACAGCAAGGGTACAGAGATTACCGCCAAGTACGCGACGCGGTTCCCGCCCCTCACAGTAACGGATCGAGATGCCCGCCTGTTTCCTGACCAAGCCAGGACACGGCGCTCAGGCCCAGGTCCACCGGTACGCGGCGGTGCCCCGGGCGTACGCCACGATCAAGAACGTCAGCTCAACGATAGGCGGCGATCCCGGTGAGCGCCTCGCCGAGCACGAGCGTGTGGATCTCCTGAGTTCCTTCGTACGTCAGGACGCTCTCGAGATTGTTCATGTGCCGGATGACCGGATACTCCAGGGTGATCCCGTTCCCGCCCAAGATCGAACGAGCCTGTCGGGCGATGTCCAGCGCTGCCCGTACGTTGGCCAACTTGCCGAAGCTGATCTGCCGCGGCTCCAGGCGCCCCGCGTCCTTCAGCTCACCGAGATGCAGCGCCGTGAGGCCGGCCTGGGCCAGTCCCACGTACATCCATGCCAGCTTCTCCTGGGTCAGCTGGAAGGCTCCGATCGGCTTGTCGAACTGTACGCGGGTCTTCGCGTACTCGACGGCCGCCTCGAGGCATGCGCGGGCGGCGCCGACGACGCCCCAGATGATGCCGAAGCGGGCCTCCGAAAGGCACGACAGCGGTCCCTTCAATCCGACGACCCCGGGGAGCACGGCGGACTCGGGGAGGCGCACGTCGTCGAAATAGAGGGATGAGGTGATGGAGGCGCGCAGGGACATCTTCTTGTGGATCTCCGGGGCGGAGAACCCGGGGGTGGAGGTGGGGACGACGAAGCCGCGGATGCCCTCGTCGGTCTGGGCCCAGACCACGGCCACGTCGGCGATCGAGCCGTTGGTGATCCACATCTTGGAGCCGTTCAGGATCCAGTCGGATCCGTCCTTTTTGGCGTAGGTCCGCATGCCGGCGGGATCAGACCCGTGGTCCGGCTCCGTCAGGCCGAAGCAGCCGATGACCTCGCCGGCGGACATCCGGGGCAGCCACTCCTCCTTCTGCTCATCCGAGCCGTACCGCCAGATGGGGAACATGGCCAGCGAGCCCTGGACGGAGACGAACGAACGCAGCCCGGAGTCGCCTGCCTCGAGCTCCCGGCAGGCCACGCCGTACGACACCGCGTCCGTCCCGGCGCAGCCGTACCCGTGCAGGTGCATGCCGAGCAGGCCGAGCGAGCCGAGCGCGGGCGCGAGGTCGCGCGCGGGGAAGGCCGCCTCCTCGAACCAGTCTCCGACGTGCGGGAGGATGCGGTCGGAGACGAAGGATCTGACCGTGTCGCGGATCAGCCGCTGGTCGGCGTTGAGCCGCTCGTCGAGGCGAAGCAGGTCGTCCATCGCGGATCCTCTCCTTACACGTAAGGGGTTACCAGGGTTCTACCAGGGGGAATCCCGATGTGCTAACACCGGGTACGCGGGCAGTCTTGAGACATGAGCGAATACCACGAGCACAACGTCAAGAAACTCCGCCGTACCCAGAAGGGCCGGATCGTCGCGGGCGTCTGCTCCGGCATCGGGGAGTACGTCGGGATCGACGCGAACATGATCCGCATCGCACTGGCGATCGCCACGCTGTTCGGCGGCCTGGGCGTCGGCGTCTACGCGATCGGGTGGCTCCTCATGCCGGACGAGCACAGCGACACCTCGATCGTGCAGGACCTGATCAGCAAGCAGCAGAACCGCGGTACGAACACCGACTGGAGCGGCGAGCACAAGCCCCAGCCGTGATCAGGCCGCGGCCTGGGCACGCACCCGGGCGGTCCTTTCACCCCGAGACTCGGTCCAGATCATGGCGAGCACGGCCGCGCAGGTGACCCCGGTGATCCCGGCCAGCGCGACCACCGGCTCAGGGCCGAGTCTCTCCGCCGCGAACCCACCAACCAGGATCCCGATCCCCTGTACGGCCATCAGCCCCGACTGCACGATCCCGAACGCCTGGGCGCGACGTTCGGGCGGAACGGACTGGACGAAGGCGGCATTGGCCGCGAGCTGGTAAGCCCCGCCGATCCCCGACAGAACCCACGCCGCCAGCACCACGGCCAGCGGCGGTCGCATGGCGGTCACGACCAGGGGCGCGCAGCTCAGCATGGCCATCCAGCCCATGAGCCGGAGCCGCCGCGGCGGTGACACGAACCTGCTGAAAAGGAACGCCCCCACCACCGTCCCGGTCGGCATCGCCGCCATCAACAGCCCGGTGATCACGGGGACCGGCAGCGTGCCTGTGTCGAACGTGGCCGCGTACGGCACGGCGATGCCTTCGGGCAGCACGTAGAAGCCGCACAACCAGGCGAACAGGACCAGCGTCCGGAGCTTCCTCGACCCGAAGACCAGCTTGGCCCCCGCCCTGGTCATGGTCCACATGGAGGGCTTCGACTCGCCGTTGGCGGCGGGGCGGCGGCGCACGCCGGAGATCAGGATCAACGCGGAGCCGAGGAACGTCGCCGCGTTGATGGCCAGCGCCCGGTACGGGCCCATGGTGGCGATGAGCGCTCCGCCCGCCGCGAAACCGAGCATCTGAACGGCCTGGTTCGTCATGTTCTGGAGGGCCGAGCCGATGACGTACCTGTCGCCTTCCAGGATTTCGGGCACCAGTGCGGCCCGCGCGGCCGAGAACGGCGCGCTGAGCAGCACCACGACGAACACCAGCGAACACAGCGCCCAGAACGGCAGACCGGGCACCGCCATCGCGGCCACCAGCCCGGCCCGGATGAGATCGCAGGTCAGCATGACGGCCCGGCGCGCGAACCGGTCCGCGAGGCCCGCCAGCAGCGGCCCGCCGACGATCGACGGGAGGTACGTCAACGCGTACACGCCCGCCGTGGCGAGCGGCGATTGTGTGCGGTTGTAGACCAGCACGGCGAGCGCGACCTGTGCGAGCTGGTCGCCGAGGAGTGACAGGCCCTGGCCGTACCAGAGTGCCCGGAACTCCCTGATCGCGATGACTTCTCGATAGGTGGCTTGTGGTGCGTCCGCACGTCGATGTCGTCCCGGCGCCCGTCGCGCCCGCATGGCCCCCATTGGACTCCGATGTGCCTGACTCACAGTGTTCGCTATGTCACCTAAGGTGCCCGATCACTTGGTCAGCCGCAACCCAAAGAAGCCAACCAAAAGCAAAGGGTTACCACCCCAGCTCGTGGAGCCTGGCGTCGTCGATCCCGAAGTGGTGCCCGACCTCGTGGACGACCGTGATGCGCACCTCGTCGATCACGTCTTCCTCGGATTCGCAAATTTGGCATATGGGATTGCGGTAGATCTCGATGGTGTCGGGCAGGACTCCTGAGTACCAGTCGCCGCGTTCCGTGAGGGGGACACCGGTGTACAGGCCGAGCAGGTGGGGCTCCGGCGGATCATCGACCACGACGACGACGACATTGCTCATGGCTGCCGTGAGATCGGCGGGAATCGTGTCCAATGCCTCGGCCACGAGTTCCTCGAACTTCTCCCGCGATACCTCGATCACACTTGCCATTCTGCCCCTACGGTCAGGTAAGCAAGAAACTGTATGAAGTTCGTCCACAGGTCAACGGCAATTCTCCGATCCAGGCCGGCGCGCGCGGCGGCCGTGCTACTCGTGGCCGCTGCGGGTGCGTGGCTGGGGATCTTCTTCAGCGGCACCGTACGTGCCCAGGTGGGTCCCGTCGAGACTGGTATGTCCCTCCGACCGGCCTGGAACGGCGAGACGGTCGTGGACGCCAGCCCGCTCGGCACACTCACGTTCCGCACGCATGACGCGCCGCTCCGGCTCCGCATCACACTCGAGAACATCGACCAGGAGCGCGCGAGGGCCTTCATCGAGGATCCGCGCCTGGCCGACCGGCTGCCCGAGCTCATCGAGAACGATCTGCTGGACGGCGTGCGGGACCTCGTCATCCGATCGCTCCTGTGCGCAGGCGCCGGCGCGCTGATCGCCGTCCTGATGGTCTACAGGCGCCCGCGCGTGGCCCTGCTGGGCCTCCTGGCGGCCTCCGTGGCGCTCGCCGGGACTGGCGTGGTCGCCGCGGTCACCTTCCGCCCGAACTCGCTCGTGGAGCCCCGCTACTCGGGTCTGGTCGCCGCCGCGCCGTCCCTGGTGGGCAGCGCGGAGTCGATCATGACGCGCTTCGAGTCGTACCGGTCGCAGCTCACCAAGCTCGTGACGAACGTCTCGAAGCTTTACGACACGGTCTCCACCCTCCCGCTGTACGACGTCGACCCCAAAACCATCCGCGTCCTCCACGTCTCCGACATCCACATCAACCCGATCGCCTGGAACGTCATCCGCTCCCTCAAGGACCAGTTCGCCGTGGACCTGATCGTCGACACAGGCGACATTTCCGACCATGGCACCAAGGCCGAGAACAAGTTCATGGACGAGATCAGCCGCCTCGGGGTCCCGTACGTGTACGTACGCGGCAACCACGACTCCATGGCCACCCAGAAAGCCATCGAGAAGCAGAAGAACGCCGTCGTCCTGGACAACAGAACTGAGACGGTGGCCGGCCTGTCCATCTACGGCCTGGGCGATCCCCGCTTCACCCCGGACCTGTCGGTGCCCGTCGACTCGAACCCGGCGACTCTGGCGCGATTCGCCCGCGCCCACCGCGCCAAGGTCGGCAAGGCCGATGTGGTGGCCGTACACGACCCGGACGTCGGCAAGGGCTTCACCGGCGCAGCGCCCATGATCCTCGCCGGCCACACCCACGAGCGCAAAACGACCATGCTCCGGTCCGGCACCCGCATGCTCATCCAGGGCTCCACCGGCGGCGCCGGCCTCCGCGCCCTCGAACACGCCCAGCCCACCCCGGTCCAGGCCTCGGTCCTGTACTTCGACAAGGAGACCAAGCGCCTCCAGGCCTGGGACGACATCACGCTGGGCGGGCTGGGGGAGCAGTCCGTGTACATCCAGCGTCACGTGGAGCCCCACCCACAACGTATGATTTCTCCAGAGCCAACGGACGCCCCGTCGCCAACGGGACCGGTCACTGGCACGGCATCACCGTCCGCCGGTCCGCCGCTTTGGCATCAGGGGCAATCGTCCCCTATGCTTCAGAGGTCTCCGACGGAAGGCGACAGGGAATCCTGAGCCCCCATCGTCTAGCGGCCTAGGACACCGCCCTTTCAAGGCGGCGGCACGGGTTCGAATCCCGTTGGGGGCACCGCGAGCGTTTAGCGCACCGCACAACGGCTGGTCGAAGACCACCGAAGAGCTGGTAAGCTAAGCGAGCGCAAACAGCAAGAAACGCAAGGTCCTGTAGAGCAGTTTGGAGTGCTCGCCACCCTGTCAAGGTGGAGGTCGCGGGTTCAAGTCCCGTCAGGACCGCTCTGGGTCAGGTAGCTCAGTTGGTACGAGCGTCCGCCTGAAAAGCGGAAGGTCGGCAGTTCGACCCTGCCCCTGACCACCAGTTTTGAACAGCAGGAACGCCCCGGACGGATCGTCGTACGGGGCTTTTTGATTTGCTGTGGCAGCAACAGTGACTGCTACGTCGCCCGTCGCTTCATCGGATGGTCGGCCCTTGCCGTGGCGAATGATCGTTCTGGTCTACTTGGTGGTCCGACTTGTAGATCTTGTGTAGACGCATAGCTCCTGAACGGCGCTCCGGCCCGAAGACAAGGTGGACATCTTGCTGGCGGGTTCGGATACCGCGGGCATTGTCATCTACGACGATGCCAGGGGCTTCTTCCCGATCACATCCAGCCGTGTCCAGGGCGTCAAGGACGTCTGGCAGGTTGAGCCCAGCGGGGACGGCTCGCTCCCAGCCGGACAGCGCGGTGGGGAGGGCAACCTTGTCACGCCACAGGGGTACTCCGATATCGATCACAAGCCCATGGCAGATCAGGATCTCAAGGTCGTCCCAGAAGTAGAGGCGGGGCCGCCATCGGCGAGGCTTGGAGTCGTGCAGGCGGTCGTGGAATGGCCCGATCAGGGTTTCTATCTCCTGCAAGGGCATGCCGCAGTGCAAAGGGCCGACCTGGCCGCTCATGGCGAATCGGACGACGAAGTCAAGAGTTTGGGCCATGTCGGCAGTGAAGCAGCCCTTCAACGATCTCTCACATCAATAAAGGGTCCGGAGCGGCGGTACGGAGGCCACCGACCCGAGGGTGCGTCGCGCACGTCCTGAGACCCGACAGTGGAGCAATGCTTGCGACCTGTGGATCGGTTCGCCGCGCGAGGTTCATGAGCACGGCGGCGGGACGTGGGAGGGTCGTGGAGGGGCTGCCGCCGCACCGGCTGAAGCCGCCACGTGTGTCGATCTCTGAGGGTCGAGATCTATTGCCTCCGAAGGCAAGCCGATTTCGGGGAGGTCCCGTGAGCCTCCCCGAAACAACGCCCGTCAGGTCGCCGCCAAGGCCTCCGTGGGTGACAGGCGGGCCGCGCGGATCGCCGGGTACAGGCCCGCGATCGCGCCGATCACCACCGTCGCGCCGACGCCACCCGCGAGGACCCACAGCGGCACGACCGTGGGCCACTTCTGCGTCGTGGCGTACATTCCGGTCACCAGATAGCCGAGCAGCGCTCCGAACGCGCCGCCGAGCAGCGACAGGAGCAGCGACTCCGCGACGAACTGCGTACGGACCTGGCCCTTTGTGGCGCCCTGCGATCTGCGCAGGCCGATCTCCGAGCGCCTTTCCAGCACCGAGATCACCATCGTGTTGGCGACGCCGATCCCGCCCACGAGCAGCGCGACCCCGCCCAACCCGAGCAGCAATGCGTCAAAGGCCGCGTTCGTGGCCCGGCGCGCGGCCAGCGCGTCGGACGGCTTCGACACCTGCACCGCGCCCGGCGCCGACGGGTTGGCCGTGGGTGCGAGCACCGCACGCACCGCCTCCACCCGCGACTCCACCGACCGCGTGTAGACCGTCGTCGGATGCCCGTCAAAGCCCAGGTACGTCGTGGCCGCCGGCCATCCCATGAGCACCGCCGAGTCGAGCTCCGGCGCGAGCAGCACGTTCTGCAACACCCCGACCACGACCCACCATCGGCCACCGATGTAGACGGCGGGCACGTTCCCGAGCCGCTCGGCCGCCGTCGCGCCGAGCACCACCGCCGGATACCGGTCGGTCGCCGCGTTGAGCCAGGCGCCATGGTCGAGCGTGCCGCCGACCGTCTTGAGCAGGTCGAGCTTGGCCGCGAGCACGGACAGGCCGCCGGACTGCGCCGCCGGGATCCGGTCGTTGCGATAGGCGTACGTGTCACTGAGCATGCCGGTCGCGGTGGCCGACTGCACCGGGCCGATCCGCTTGATCATCGCGACCGACTCGTCGGGCAGCGTGGCCTGCTTGCCGAACATCGTGTTGCCGGGAGACACGGTCAGCATGTTGGTGCCGAGTTGCGCGAGCTCCTGGTCGAGGTCGGCGCGGCTGGAGGCGGAGATGCCGACCACCGCGGTCATCGCCGCGATGCCGATCGCGATGCCCAGCGCCGACAGCACGGCGCGCAGCGGGCGTGAGCGCAGGCCGTATCCGCCGAGCCGGGCCAGGTCCGACAGGCGCAGCCGGGCGGGCCGCAGCGACATCTCAGATCACCTGCCCGTCGCGCATCGGCACCTGCCGCGGCAGGCTGTCCGCGATTTCGCGGTCATGCGTGATGACCAGGATCGTCGTGCCCGCCTCGTTAAGCTCGCGCAGCAGATCCATCACCCCGGCGCCGGAGACCGAGTCGAGGTTGCCGGTCGGCTCGTCCGCGAGCAGTAGCGGCGGGTCGCCAGCGACCGCGCGGGCGATGGCCACCCGCTGGCGCTCGCCGCCGGAGAGCTGGTACGGGCGGTGGGTGAGCCGCTCGCCCAGGCCGACCCGCACCAGCGCGGCCTCGGCGCGCTGCTCGCGTTCCCGCTTGCCGACGCCGGTGTAGAGCAGGCCGTCGGCGACGTTGCCCAGCGCGTCCCGCCCCGGTGCGAGGTGGAACTGTTGGAAGACGAAGCCGATACGCCTGGCGCGCAGCGCGGAGAGCTGCCGGTCGGACAGCGACGCCACGTCGTGCCCGTCGATTCGCACGGTGCCCTGCGACGGCCGGTCCAGCGTGCCGACCAGGTTCAGCATCGTGGACTTGCCCGAGCCCGACGGCCCGACGATCGCCAGCAACTCGCCGTAGTCGACGACCAGGTCGACCGAGCGCAGCGCGGTGACCCCGCCGGGGTAGGTCTTGGTGACACCGGCGAGCTCGATCACCGGGTGGCCGACGAGGGTGTCCGGGGCGGTCACGACGGTTTCGAGGGGATTCGCGACGGTTTCGAGGGGATTCGCGACGGTTTCGGGGGGATTCACGACGGTTTCGAGGGGATTCGCGACGGTTTCGGGGGGATTCACGACGGCACCGCCACCTTCATGCCGGCCTGCAGCCCGTTTCCGGTGATCTCCACCTTGCCGTCGGCGAAGAGCCCGGTCTCCACCGCCACGATTCGCGTGGTGCTTCCGTCGACGATCTGCACCCCGTATCCGCCCTCCGCGAGCGCGAGCAGCGCAGCCACCGGAACGGCCAGCACGTTCGGCCGCTCGCCGGCGGTGAAAGCGACGGTGACGGCAGCCGCGCCCATGCTCTTGACCGCCGAGGTGAAGCGGATCGTCACCTGGATCCTGGTGGTGTCCGCTTCGCCGTTCTCGCCCTGGCTCACGACCGTGGCGACCTTGATGATCTTGCCTGGGGCGATCTTCCCGTTGGGAAGCGTGACCTGCACCGTGGCGCCCTTCTTGGCGAGCCGCCCCGAGCTCGTATCCAGTCTGACCGTGGCCAGCGGAGAGGTGCCGGTGACCTTCGCCACGGTGGCGCCGGGCCCGACCACGGTCCCCACCTGCGTACTCAGCGAGTCAACGCGCACCGCGCCGGCGGCGTACACGATCTGGCTGGGATCCACCGCGCCGATCTCGGTCAGACCGAGGTCGTCCTGCCAGTGTTTGACCGCAGAGGCGGTCGCCCAGCTGTAGGTGCTGTCGACAGTGAAGCCGCGGTAGCCGAGCGCCCGGAGGTTCTGCTCGAACTGCTTGACGTCGGCGCCCTTGACGCCCGTCGAGAGCGTGCGATAGGCGGGGAGCGAGCCGTAGAGCAGAGTGACCGGCTTGTTGTCGAGGTGGTAGATCGCCTTGCCGCGGGTGACCGTCGCGCCCTCCGCGGGCAGCCGGGTCACGGTGCCGTCGCCGCGCGACGAGATCGACGTGGTGTCGCCGTGGCCGAGCGTGCCGTCGTGGTTCTCCCGGTCCACCAGCGTCAGCTTGGCGATCTCGACAGTGGACACCGGCGTGCTATTGGCGGAGCTGGGGCTTTCCTCCGCCACCGGTAGGTTGAAGACCGTGATCGCGGCGGCCACGGCACCGGCCGAGAGCACGCCGGCGACCACGCCCGTGGTGCGTCGTGCACCCATCAAGAGTTTCCCTTGCCCTGCGGAGCCGGCATGTACTTATCGCACTCCTGCCGCGCCTTCTGGAAGGCCGGGTCGTCGGGCTTGAAACCGGCTTCGGAGTCGATTTTGATGGAGCCATTCGCGTCGGGGTCGGGATACTTCGCGAATCCGTGGTCCCGCATGCACTGCGACACCTTCCGCAGCTTATTGAGATCCTCTGCGCTGATCTGCTGGCCTTGCCGGCCCCTCCAGGGGGAGTACGCCTTGCACGCCTCCTCCGCTTTATCAACCTTGCTCTGGTCGACGCCGTCGGGGGCGTGCACCCCTAGATTGCCCTCGGCATCGGGGTCGGGGAACCACGTGAGGCCCTGATCGCGCATGCACTGCGAGAATTTCAGCGCCGAGGTTTGGTCGTTTCCCGCCGCCGCGCTGGCGCCGGCCTTGGGCTCGCCGGAGCCGGCGGTCGCCACCGTTGGGTCATGATGACGGGCGCAACCCGCCGTTCCGACGGCAAGCAGCAAAGCAACCGCGGAAAGAGTTTGTCGCATCGCCGTCTTCTTCGCCGACGGCTTATTCGTATTCGTGGACATGCGTTATGTTCTACGCTTCGACCGGTCACACGACGGGCACAGAAAATGCTTAACCGCTCTTACTCGGTTTCTACAGCCGGGAAAAGCACCCTGATCGCGAGGCCGCCCTCCGGCCGGGCACGCACGGTCAGGTCCGCCGAGTGGGCAGCGGCGATCGACTGGACGATGGACAGCCCGAGGCCGTGATGACCGTCGTCGGCCGTCCGGTTGAGCCGCTGGAACGGGCTGAGAAGCTGGTCCACCATCTCCGGCGGGACGGGCGGCCCGGTGTTGGTCACCGACAGGAAGGAGCGCGCGCCCTCGGTGCCCGTCGCCACCTCCACCCGCCCGTCCGGGACGTTGTGACTCATCGCGTTGTCGACCAGGTTGGCCACCAGTCGCTCGATGAGGGCGGGGTCGCCGGTGACTCGGGCGGGCCGGACCTCCGCTGCGACGGCCAGGTCTTGTCGTCGCGCCTCCGGGTCGGCGGCCCGCAGCACGTCACGGGTCAGCTCGGACAGCTCAACGCTCTCCAGGCGGTCCAGGCCGCGTTCGCTGGTCGCCAGGACGAGCAGCGATTCGAGGAGCCGGGCCTGCTGCTCACTGACGGCCATCAATTGCTCGAACTGCTCCCGGAACGAGTCCGCCGTCGCGTCCGGGTCGATGACGGCTTCCTCCAGCAGGGCGTGCTCCAGCGTCAACGGCGTACGCAACTCGTGTGCGGCGTTGGCGACGAACCGCTTGTGCGAGTCGAGTGCCGCCTCCAACCGGCCGAGCAGCCCGTCGACGGTGTCCGCGAGATTCTTGAGCTCGTCGCGCGGCCCGGTGACGGCGAGCCGCTCGTACACATTTCGCGCCGAGATGCGCTGGATGCTATGTGTCATGGTCTGCAGCGGCCGCAGCACCCGCCCGGCCACCAGCCAGCCGAGCACGGCCGCGAGCACCGACATGATGGCGAGCGCCACGCCCGACTGCACGAGCAGCTGATGCATCATCTCCGCCTGCTGCCGGCGGGCCTGTTCCCTGACCGCCTCGGCGATGCGCCGCTCCGCTTCGGGCAGCTGGACTCCCGCCGGCAGGCTCTCCCCCAGGTAGATGCTGACGCTCCGCCCACCGGACGGTGTCGTGCTGGTCGTGGACATCGCGACGTTCGGCCCGCTGTGTGCGACCAGAAGATAGGTGATGGCCAGCAGAACGGCGCCGGAGAGCAGGAAGAGCACGCCGTACAGGAGGGTAAGCCGCAGCCGGACCCGCATACCGGCGATCTTGGACTTCAGGCCCATGAGGATCCCGCCCCGTTCAGATTCGATAGCCGGCCCGGGGAACGGTCTCAATGACGGCCGGCTCACCGAGCTTCGACCGGAGGCGGTTCATGGTCGCCTTCACCGTCGTCGTGAACGGGTCGGTGGCCTCGTCCCACACCCGTTCCAGGAGTTCCTCGGCGGAGACGACCCGGCCCTGCGCGGTGAGCAGGTATTCGAGGACGGCCAGTTCCTTGGGATTGAGTGCCAGCCGCGTCCCGGCCCGGGTGGCGACCCGCTGGGCCGGGTCGAGCACCAGGTCACCGTGCACCAGCACGGGCGGCACGGCGGGCTGGGAGCGCCGGCCGAGCGCCCGGATGCGGGCCACCAGCTCGGGATAGGCGAACGGCTTCGGCAGGTAGTCGTCCGCGCCGATGGTGAGGCCCCGCACCCGGTCGGCGATGGTGGCGGCCGCGGTCAGCATGAGCACCCGGGTGCGCCGCGGCTCCCGCATCAGCCGGCGGCACACCTCGTCGCCGGGCACACCCGGCAGATCCCGGTCGAGGACCACCACGTCGTAGTCGACCTCGACGGTGCGGTCGAGCGCCGCCGTCCCGTCATACGCCACGTCGACCGCCATGCCCTCGCGCCGCAGAACCCGCGCCACCGAATCGGCGAGCCGGGCGTGATCCTCCACCACCAGGACCCTCATCCGTCTCTCTCCCGTCCCCCGCGCCCGCCTCCGATCCGGGACGCCAGCGTACGGGTGAGACGGTCACATAGTTGTCACAACTGCCCCCGGCCAGGCCGTGCGCGGGGCGACGGTGGATGACATACGGGCGAAGCGCTGCACCGGAAGCAGATCGCCCACGTGCCGGACCGTGGCCGGCGCGTTCGGCGCCGAGGCCCTCGCTCGCCGGGACTCGGCGCCGGCTGACTTCTCCTGGCGTGACAGCAGCGTTGACAACAACGTCCCTACACTCCGGCGCGTCTGAACGCTGCCCCGGCTCATACATTTCGCCCAGGGCAGCGCTTTCCATGGAGTCAGGGATCTCCTTGCCTCAAAGGATCACGGACGCCCTCGGACCGTGACGTTGTGTGTGCCGCGTGTGTACATGAAGACGTTCGTGCCGTCCCACCGGACCTCATACATGTGCTCACCGCCCACAGTGGGGGTGTCGACGAAGCCGAACGATCCGTCGCTGTTCGTGTTCACCGTTCCCACCAACTGCAGGTTTCCGCCAGAGACGGCCCGGTACACCACGAGCAGGGCGCCCGATGGAGGAGTTTGATCGCCTGCGTCCAGGCCGCCGCTGAACGAAAGTTGTTTGCCGACCACCCCCGTCGTGGGTCCGGACAAGGTGATTGTGGATGGGTGCCTGGCCACGGTGACGGTCGCGGAGGTCCGGCTCCATCGGAAGTCCGCGTTTCCGTCCCAGAGCACCTCGTACGTGACCGCCCCAGAGATCGGCGGGGCGTCGGTGAAGGTGAACGCGCCGTCCGCGGAGGTTGTCACGCCCGGAATCGTCGTACTGGTGCCGTCGGGAAGTTTCCGGGCCACCACGAGTGGTTGCGGTCCGGGAGCCGAGCCGTCTGGCAGCGTGAGCGTGCCGGTCGCGGTGACCGGAACGAGGGCGGTGCCTGTGGACGGAGCCGTCAGCTTCAGCGTGGATCCCGGAAGTGCGGCGCCTTCCGCCCGCCACAGGCGCAGTCGCCGTTGGGACGTCGTCTCCTCCAGCACGGTGAAGACGTCGGTGCCCGAGAAGGCGAGCGTACCGATGACCGGGCTGGCGTAGGAGGCGAAGACCCGGTAGGTCCGCGTCGTCGTCCCCATGTCGTACGTGGTGATGTCGTTGCCGGTCGTCCCCGTGGCTGCCAGGTGAGCGCCGTCCGGGCTGATCGCGACGGAGCCGGCACCGCCTTCGAAGGAAAGCGTCTTGGTCAGGCTGGTGGTGTCCCATCCGTCAAGATTGTTCAGGATGACCATCGAGCCGTCCGAGGTGATCGCCAGGTCGTACATGACCAAGGAATGCTCGAAGCCGTTGACGATGCCTCGCTGGACGGCAGTCGTGCCGCTCACGTCGTACACCATGAGGTCGCACGCGCTGAGGCCGGTCTCGCCGACGACGAGGGTGCCTCCGGCGGCGTCGACGAGCGGGGCGTTGTAGATGTTGCCCACAACCGGCGCCGGCTCCGGTGCGGCAGCCGACAGATCGAGGCCGAAAACGCCGCCGTTGAATGTGTTGCCGCAGCCGTAGCCGACCCACAGCCGATCACCGGACAACGCCAGGTTCGACGGACACGGGTGCGGAGCCACGTCTATCCGCCGGATGACGGTGAGGGAGTCCGTGTCGAGCTCAATCACCTGTTGTGCGCCGCTCAGCGCCACGAACATGCGCGTGCTGTCCGGCGTCATCGCGAGGCCGGACGCGCCGGGGAGGTCGGTGATCGTGTCGGTGATGGTGCCGCGGGAGTCGGTGACGATGATCTGGTCATCCCCGGAGACGAAGACCTGGCCACCGCCTGCGGCCACATCGCGGGCCTTTGTCATCCCGTCGAGGTATGTCATGGAGTCGGCGGCCGACACCGCGGGGGCGACGGCGACGGTCAGGCCGGCGGCGATGGCCAAGGCACTACTGAGAGCGATCAAGCGGGTGATCAACGAGGTGCCGGCACGAGCCAGCTCTGGAGGTAATGGGCGCACATGAACTCCACTTTGGGGGGAACGAAATTGCGGCTACAGGACCGAGCCGGTCCACAGCTTGCCCGCGGCGTCGTAGACCTCCCGGACGTCACCGTCGAAGTACGGAAGGCACTCGTGTCGTCCTGATCGCAGCTGGCCTGCGGCTGACACGATGATCCACGCCTCCTTCGCCGCTTCCCGATCCGCTCAAGATCTCCAAGCTGAGCCACCCCGCAATGACGCCACGGCCTGACCTATCAGTCAAATGAGCGCAAAGTGACCTTCCTTCAGATCCGAACATACGCTCTAAAGGCTCCAGGCAAGCGCTCTCCGCTGCGGAGATCCGCTTTGGCGCCGATCACGGAGCCCTGCCGGGCGATGATTACATTCCGTGAAAACAGCAGGTCGCTGATGATGATGAGTGACCCTATTGTTATTTGATCACCGTGGAACCGAGATGCATGTCCCCGCCCGGACAATCATTCCGATATGCCGGCGGCATGAGCGCCGGGTTACGTACAGGTGGCCATGGCTGGGGTGACAGCAGTGCTGACAGCAATGTCCACACGCGTCGGCGAATCTGTGGCACCGTCCACCTGTGCCTGACCGGGGTCTCAATCCAAGAGCGATCATCGCTCCGGGGTGTCTTATGCCCGCTGGCGGCAATATGGGAAGCGGACGGTCATCTGCAGGCGGGTGAGCACCGGATGAACGGCTGGCAGATCACTACGGCCGTCGCGCCTGTGCATCGCCATGTGACCGCTTGATCTCTTCTGGGCCGAAGTCAGTGAGTTTCTTGAGAGCAAGGGCACGCTTCGACTCACCGCGCAGGAGCCGACCTCATCAGATAATCTGATTGCATGAAGGTGATGACTGCCACGGAAGCGTCTCGGAGCTTCGCCACCGTCCTGGACGAGGCGGAGCGCGGGGAGACCATTGTGGTGACTCGTGGCGGGAAGCAAATCGCCGTGATCGGCCCCGCGCCCACCGCACCAGGACGTATGGTCAAGGCGTTTCTGGCCAGAAGCGCGGGGACGCTGGACGCGGATTTCGAGGCTGATGTGGCGGCGGCCCGCGAGGCGATCGAGGACGAGACGAGGGGCACGTGGCCCGACGCCTGATCCTGGACACGGGTGTGCTCATCGCGGCGGAGCGGGGCAAGGCGTCCGTGGACGCGGTGATCGAAGATGCCGACGATGTGGCGATCGCGGCGATCACTGTGGCGCAGCTGCTCGTCGGTGTGGAAATGGCCGATGCGGCTCGCCGGCCCAATCGGCAGGCCTTCGTGGATGAAGTTCTGGCGTTGATTCCAGTCGAGGAGTACACGACAGACGTCGCCAGGGTTCACGCTCGTCTTGTGGCGCATGTTCGACGAGAAGGTAAATCTCGTGGCGCGTACGATCTCCTGATTGCGGCGACGGCCGCGGCCACCGCGAGAACGGTGATCACGATGGACGCCTCGGCAGCATTCGATGATCTTCCAGGCGTCCGTGCTCAGGCGGTGCCCCGCTGAATGTCGACGGCAACGTCAGCCACCAGGCCAACACGGAAGGCACCGCAGGCGGCCCAAACATCCTGGTCGCGGCCTACCAACAGGCTGATTTCGACCCTGACCGTCAGTCCTGAACGGCCAAGATGCCCGAAGCGAAGGCCGCTCCGGGGCTTTTTATTGCTCTGACGAGAGTAGTCATGGAAGTCACCTGTGAGAGGCTGCAGAATCCCTTCTGTGAGCCGGACGGACAACACGATGCCGCTGCGAGTACAGAAGCAGGACGGCCGTCGCTACAGGCATGACGCGGGCGGGTCCTATGAGGGCATCGGCAGAGACACGAACATCGCTGAACGGAAAGCTCGGCAGCGCGTTCGCCTGATCCTGCTGCGGGGTGAGGAGCCGGAGCCTACGAGGCACCGCCATAGCGAGAAGTGGCTCTACTAGGGAACATGAGGAAGCGTTCCAGGAGCCCCCTGACACGCTTCCCCGGTGTGGCGTGATCATGTAAGTTCAGTGCTTCGCCTAGCTCCTTGCCCCTGAAAAGCGGTCACATGATCTCTGCTGACCGGGGGAATGCCTGCGGTGGTGATGGTGGTGCCGGGAGAATGACCTTGATGTCATCGCGCCGGAGGTAGCCGCTGCGCGGCCGCAAGCTGCGCATCGACACCACGGTGGTCGAGGCCGATATCGACCATCCCACCGACGCCGATCTGCTGGAGCACGGCGTCCGCCGAAAACGTCGAGCAACCGCACGTTAGGCGAGACGTCCGAGGACGTCGCGCATGTAGGCAAGGGCTTGACGGTCGTCGAGACGGTCCCCTGATGCTCCGGCCCGGTCCGTGCTGGACCGGGCGGCCACCTTGTGTGCGGCTTCTGCGACCAGGGTGCGGGTGGCCAGGGCGCCGAAGTCGTTGATCGCCTCCAGATAATCGATCACGTACACCGCCTCCGGGAGACGGTCGATCGCGGCCATCATGTTGATGAACTCGATGGAGACCACGCTGGCGGCGATCACGTTGCCAGTCTCGATGAGCTCATCGATGTACGAACGGAGCAGTTGGAAGGCCTGCGCCCGATGGCCTCGCCGGAACGCCGACCGGGCTTCGATGGCCTTGTTGGCGGAGAGCGCGCCCTCGGGGAGGTCGACGCCGGCCGCGTCGTCGAAGTACCGCTCGGCCTGGTCGCGGCGACCTTGAAACGAGGCGGAGTATCCGAGGGCAGGCACAGGGACGTACCACTCATGGCCGACGTTCCTGGACGCCTCCGACGTCCCCGCCGACGTCCCCACCGACCTCCCCACCGCGGGCACACCGGCGGCCAACTGCCTGCCCACTCCGCAAGGGCATCGTTGGCCCAAAGTCACGTGGCAACTCAGATGGCGGCTGCGGGTCCGGTCACTGGGCCGGTGGCGTGGGACGAGGGAGTAGCGGAAGTATGCAAAAGCGCACAACGGCACGGGTCGTGGGCATGCTGTTCGTCATCGCGACGGCCGCGGGAGTACTCAGCGTGGCCCTATTAGGACCATCGGACCACATCTCCGCGCCACACGACCTCGCCAAGATCCATCACCAGGTAGCGGCGGGTGCCCTCATGGTGCTGGTCATGGCCGCCGGATCGCCATGATCCCCCCGATGCTCTTTCCTGTTCTCAAGGAACACAACGAGGCGCTCGCTCTCGGCTACGTCGTCGCTCGGAGTATCGAGGTAGTTCTGCTGCTTCCGGCCGCCATCGGTCCGCTCCTGCTGCTCTCGATGGCCTCACCGCAGTCGGCACACGACCCCGAACGGTTCAGCAGCGTGCGAGCGTTGTCACAGGCGTACGACACTTGGGGCTATTCCACTAGCGTCGTCTTCTTCTGCCTGGGCGTCCTGCTCCTGAACTATCTGCTATACCGATCACGGGCCGTTTCCCGGCTGATCTCAGGCTGGGCTCTCGCCGCTGTGCTGCCCTACCTGGCGGACGGCGTTCTGGTCATGTTCGGTCTGCTCGCCACCTCCTCAACGTTCCACACTCTGCTGATCCTGCCGTTGGCCATGAACGAAATGGCCCTGGCACTGTGGCTGCTCGTGAAGGGATTCAGACCTGCAACGGTGCCGCCGGCTCGCGAGTCGATCCACTGATCCCTGCCGCTCGCCGGCCTCGCCCTCAAGCAGCCGGGCGCCATCGGGTCCACGTCCCGGGTCGGCGTCGTGCTGGACAATCGCACGAGGCTCCAGTTGGCCGTCGAAGTACCCCGGCCCGCACCCTCGGCCACCCCGACCTCGACCGCTACAGTCATCGATGCCACCTTTGCTCGAGATGGAGAATGGGTAGTGGACGAGGATTTGTTCCATCCGAGTGGCCATCTTGAGGTCCTGCCCATCCATCCAGTCCATATCGGCGGCGATGACACCTTCGTCCCAGCCAGGCGCCCCCGATGACGCCCAGCCTCAAAGCGGCTCAATTCATCATCACGATCGAAGTGGCATTTGGCCTGGTGGGCCTGGCGATCACGTTGGCCGGCTTCTTCTCCACCTTTAAATGGGGCCTCCTGCCTGGCCTGGCCTACGCCGCAGGAAGCACTGCCCTTCTTGGGTGGCTGCTGAGCCGATGGTCGAGTCGCCGAACGTACTTGCGCTGGGCGATCATCGCCGCGCACCTGCTGGTGATCGGCGCCACCACCCTCGACCTGGCCCTCTTCTCGACCCTGACCAGGGATGCGGTGTTCGGCACTCACATACTCACCTGGGCCGTGATCGTCCTGCTCCTCCTGCCCTCGGCTGGGCGCTGGTTCAGCGAGTCCCGCGCCTGATGCCGCGGCAGGTCCTACGCCTGCGCGTTCAGCCACCTACGCCTGCGCGTTCAGCCGCCGCTCCCACTCCAGCACGGCTGCGTGGACCTCCTCAAGGTCGTATCCCTTCAGGACGACGTCCAGGCCGCGCTCCTCGATCTCCCTGCGCAACCCCGCACCGGTCAGCTCACCGGACCCGGCCACCGACCGCTCAACCCGCTCGGCCAGCTCATCAACCTGGCGCCGGCTATAACCACGAAGTCGCACGGTGAAAGTTGTCATGGGCAGATCCTTGCGGTCATCCTGATCTCAATCCAGGACGTTCTGGTGTGGTGTGCGCAGGCGTAGCCAGGCTGTCGGCTGCCTTTCTGATCTGGCCCCATGGTCACCCACAATGAAGATCAAAAATTGTGCCGCCAACCACGCTATCGGCGCGCTAGTGCCGGGCTAGCGGACCGAAAGAGCATCTAGGGTCATGGCGCACGTTCTGGTGGCGAGTCAAGTCTTGCTCACCACGGTCTTCGTTGTCTCCGCGTACTCGAAGCTGCGCAGCCGTGCCGCACTACAGTCGTTCGCCGCCACCCTGCGATTGCTGCCAGGCCCGGTCCGGTTCCCGGCTGCCATGGCAACGGTGGCCATGGAACTTGTTGCTGCGGCCACCTTGATCGTGCTTCCACATACGGGGCTGGCCGCCAGCGGGATGTTGTTGATCGCGTTCTCCATATGGATCGCTGTTTCCCTCCGCTGGGGGCGGCGCGAGCCATGTCAGTGCTTCGGCGTGTCCGCGACCCCGCTCGGCCCGGTGCATCTGATCCGCAACGGGGTTCTGCTACTCGTTGTCGCGCTGGGTTGGGTGACGCTGATGTTTCCTGGCGGCCCGGTAACCGTGGTCGGCCTCGCCCTGGCGGTGCCGGTTGGGCTGGTTGGCGCCATCCTCTTGATCGTCTTCGACGATATCGCCGATTTGTTCATGGAAGTCTCGGGGAGTGCGTGATGCCGTATCTGATCGTTGCCGTCGTCCTGGTCGGCGTGCTGTGCATGCTGAATCTCCTGCTGACGGTGGGAGTGATCCGCCGGCTGCGGAAGCAGGCCGCGTCAGCGGCGTTCTTGCCGCCCATGGCGGAAGGGCTCGCCATCGGGGAGAAGTTGCCGGAGTTCTCCGCCACCACCACCGATGGCGAGCCGATCTCCGATGAGCTGCTCGGAGGGCCTGCCCTGATCGGCTTCTTCTCTCCGTCCTGCCAGCCCTGCAGGGAACTGATGCCGCGCTTCATCGACCATGCCCGCCAGTCCTCGGCCGCGGTGCTCGCCGTCGTCGTCACCGACAGCGCGGAGGAGGCCGTCGCCGACGTCGAACGCCTCACCGAGGTGGCACGTGTGGTGGTCGAGGAACCTCAGGCCGCCATTCAGAGCGCCTTCCAGGTCGTCGGCTATCCGACCGTCTTCCTGATCGGTGCGGACGGCAGGGTAACCGACAACAATCCCTTGTTGCCTACCACGGTCAGCGCATGATCGGAACGGCGAAGGCCGCCGCGGGGGTCGCCCTGCGCGCGGCCCCGGGATTGATGGTGGTCTACGTCCTGGTGATGCTCGCTGAGGCGATCGCGCCGATTGCGGTGGCGTGGCTGACCAAACTGGTGGTCGACTCCTTGGCGGGCGAGGGATCGGCGGCCGAGCTGACTACCCTCGCGGTGGGGCTGGCCGCCGCGGGCGTTCTGGTGTCGGCACTGCCCCAGCTCATGCAGTACCTCACCAGCGAGATGGGCAGGTTGTTCACCGCCCAGACCACCGCACAGCTGTTCTCCGCGACGCTGCGGTTCGCCGGGTTGCGACGGTTTGAGGACCCCAACTTCCACGACCAGTTGCGGATGGCGAGGAACAGCCTGTCGACAGGGCAGGAAGTCGTCACCGGATCCCTGGGGATCGTGAGCGCGGTGATCACGCTTACCGGAATGGTCGGCTCCCTTCTGATGGTCAGTCCGGTTCTCACGGGGATCGTCCTGGCAACCGGGGTTCCCGCGCTGTTGGCGCAGTTGCGGCTGTCGCATCGTCGCGCCGCGATGATGTGGGACATCGGCCCGGCCGAACGACGGCAGATGTTCTACGGCGATCTGCTCACCACGGTCGCGGCGGCAAAGGAGATCCGTCTGTTCAACAGCGGTCGTTTCCTGCGGGGCCGCATGATGACCGAGTTGCGCACGTCCAACGCCGCACGCCGCCGGATGGACATCAAGGAACTGTCCGTCGAGGGCCTGCTGACGCTGCTGGGCGCGTTGGTGGCGGGTGGTGGGCTGATCTGGGCCGTTGTCTCCGCCGGCTCCGGTGCGTTGAGCGTCGGCGACGTGGCCCTTTTGATCGCCGCCATCGGCGCGGTGCAGGCCGCCCTCAACGGTCTGATCGTCGGTATCGCCGCTCTCCACCAGGATCTGCTCATGTTCGGCCATTACGTGGCCGTGACGTCGGCCGAACCCGACCTCCCCATTCCCGCCGAGCCCGTGCCACTGCCCCGGCTGAAACACGGTATCCAGCTGACCAACGTGTGGTTCCGCTACAGCGAGGATCACCCTTGGATCCTGCGTGGCCTGAACCTGTTCATCCCGGCCGCCGCGGCGGTCGCCATCGTCGGTCTGAACGGTGCCGGCAAGTCCACCCTCGTCAAGCTCCTGTGCCGGTTCTACGACCCGCAACACGGAAGCATCACGTGGGATGGCGTCGACATCCGTGACGTGCACCCCGATGATCTGCGGCACCGCATCAGCGGAGTGTTCCAGGACCATATGGCCTACGACATGTCCGCAGCCGACAACGTCTCCATCGGATTCGTCCCCGCCCGTGAGGACGAAGGCCGAATCCGTGGGGCTGCTCACGAGGCCGGGATCGATGACAAGCTCTCCTCCCTTCCTCGCGGGTACGACACCCTGCTCACGCGGATGTTCTTCAGCGATGAGGACAAGGACGACCCCGACACGGGTGTCGTGCTCAGCGGCGGGCAGTGGCAGCGCACGGCCTTGGCCCGCGCGATGTTCCGCGGCCACCGCGACCTCGTGATCCTCGACGAGCCCTCCGCCGGGCTGGACCCGGAGGCCGAGGCCGACGTGCACGCTCGGACCCGACGCCGCCGCCACGGCGCCACCAGCTTGCTCATCTCCCACCGGCTCAACACCGTGCGCGACGCCGACCTCATCATCGTTCTGGAGAACGGCACCATCCGGGAAGCCGGAAAGCACCACGCCCTCATGGCCGCCCGCGGCCCCTACGCACGGCTCTTCAACCTCCAGGCGACCGGGTACCGCGAGCCGGAGGAGGCGGTGGCCCTGTGATGTGGGTGCTCCTCGTGGTGATCTGCGCGATTGCGACTTCGGCCTTGTTGATCTCGCGGCTGCGCACGACGTATTCCGTGATCCGTGTCGACGGCAACAGTATGGCCCCCACCCTGATCGACGGCGACCGGCTTCTGGCCCGGCGAGTGGCCCCGGCGGCCCTGCGAAGCGGCCATATCGCCGTGGTGCTCAGCCCACTGCCGATGGGCGGCCCCTTCCTCATCAAGCGCATAGCCGCGCTACCCGGTGATCCCATCCCCGAACCGGTGCGGCCACTCGTCCCCGATGCCCGTGTACCCGACGGACAACTCATCCTGATCGGCGACAACACCGACGCCAGCTTCGACTCTCGCGATTTCGGCTACTTCCCCATCGCCGGTGTCCACGCCATCACCCTTCGAAAGCTAACCCCTGCCAGAGACCCCAGCAGAACGGAGAGCGAGCCAGTAAGAGAATTTTGCGACAGAAATCGAATCGGCAACAAAGAAAGAGAACAAACGAAGTGATGCGGTTCATCGAAAATATCGGCGATCGTCTTCTCGCGCTGGTCGTTCCAGAACACCGCGCTGCGGCGGACGAGTGCTACACGCAATATCGCTGCGGTCCGTACGCCTGTAACCCCGGACTCATGAATTACAAGGTCAGGAGGCAGTGGAGAACTGTCTGCGTGTCCCATACACAGCCGTGGCGGAATACAAATTATTGCTGCTACATCTGATTGCCGACTGGGCTGTTGGAGCACCTGGAGACGTGCGCGCAGGTGTGTTTGCAGGCGCCTGGCCCTATGCCTGGATCCACGACATGAACATGGGAGCCAGGGTCCGATAGGCAAGCGAGGCGCCCTTTGAGCTGGGAGGATGGGAATTCTTGACGCTTCCATCCGCCCGATCCAAGGGCCACTTCGCACTAATCAGAAATGATCACAATAAGTCAAGCCGTGGACTCAGACTGAGGCCGCAACGAAGAAATGGATTTAGAGCGTGAAGATCCTAACCAGTCTCGCGGACCGTGTCGTGTCCAGGGTCCTTCCCGAGGACTCTGCCGGTGCCGTCGTCAAGTGCTACAACAGGCCCATTGGGGGCTATTGGTGGGGGCGGTGCTATTACAACCCCGGCTGCAAGAGCAGGTCAGAGCAGACGAAGTACGCGTGCAACTGGGGGCCGGGAAGCACCTACGGGGTGCGGAGTATTCTCGGTCGCCGGTGTTGCTAGCCGCGTAGCGACCACCCAGGGGCCGGACGGCGCAACGGAGGAATGCCCGGCCCCTGCGCCGTCCAGACCTGAGACGGCAGCAGCCGGAACGGCCGACCGTCACGCGGTTGCGGCAAATGCATTCGCTCGAACAGCTGATCAGCTCTGACGCCGGCCGCCCGAGAGGATCAGGCTGCCAGGGTGTCCGTGAAGGATGTCCTGGTAAAGCCGCTGCACTTCGGCGTTCGGCTGAATGCCGAGCTCCTGGTCGAGGACCCGGTAAAGCCTCCGATACGCGGCGAGGGCTTCCATGCGACGGCCTCCGGCGTGCAGGGCTCGCATCAACTGGGCCCACAAGGTCTCCCTGAACGGCTGGGCGGCGATGAATTGCTCCAGTTCGGGGACGACGTGGATGTTGAGTCCGAGCCGCAGCTCCGCCTCGAGGCACATCTCATAGGCGTTCAGGCGGATCTCTTCCATTCGGCGGCGTTCCTGGCGGACGACCTCGACATCCACATCGGCCAGCAACGGCCCGCGCCACATCCTGAGCGCATCTCGCAGGAACCCGGCTGCTCCGCAGGGGTCTCCCGTGCTCAGGGCTTCGGCGCCGGCGGTGGTCAGTCTCTCGAATGCCCAGAGGTCGACGACGCCGTCCGGCACGGCCAACAGGTATCCGGAGCCTTGGGTTTGGAGCTCGACGCCTCGCGCGGCGAGCGGGGCGATCGCCCGCCGTAGGCGGTAGACGTATGTCTGCAGGCTCGTCTTCGCCGTGGCCGGTGGACCGGCTGCCCACAATTCCGAAGTGAGAAGGTCGGAGGTGACCACCCGATTCGAGCTCAGCAGAAGCATGGCCAAGATGGCCCGCTGCTTGGCAGCCTGAACAGGGATCTCTCTCGCGGAGTCCACCACCCGCAACGGCCCCAGCAACGAGAACATCCATCCGCCTCCAAGCGTTCCGAGCACCTAACGGACGGCGCAGCCGTAACCGGCCAGAGACGAGCGGTGCATGTACACCGGCCGCCGATGCCGCAAGATTGGCGCGTACTACGCTACGTTGAGTCGGTTTACTGTTGGTATGTCGCCGGTATGCCGCAGCCTGGGCTCGTCAACGACGTCGAAAAGTGGGGTCTGGCGCGAATTTCGTGAGTGGGTGCCACACCGCGAAAGCGGAGGCTGCCCGTCTGACGCTGCCCCCTGGCCACCAGAATGTCCCATGTGAGTCCGCACTGACAACACGATGCCGCTGCGCATCCAGGAGCACGACACAGCGCCCCAGGAGATCCTGGGGGCGCTGCGTCGCCGTCCCATCGGGAAGTCCGTCCTGGCCCACTCCTCCTTGGTCCGGTAGTTGTTACTCGAATGGTGTGACGGATTCGTCGAGGGTGACGTGGAAGTCGTGGTTGAACGTCGGCCCTCGAACAGATCCAGCAGGCAACCCCTGCCATGCGGCCCTTCGAGCTCGTACTCCTTGTCGATCTCGACCATGGACCGCCGGCGACGTTCGACCGAGAGCGCGTCTCGGGCCCGGGTGAGTTCTTTCTCCCGGACCAGCGATTACCGCACTGAGCGCGCTGAGGACCGGGGCGGGGTCGTGCAGAGACGGCTGCTCTGAACGCGCGACGGCAAGCCCCACCAGGGGATCGGGGTGCAGCCCGGAAATCCGCCTGATCGCGACTGTCGTGTGATCTCCGGATGTCATGATCCGGGCTCGTGATCCGTCACTCACTCGCGTCCGCGTGCCTGGTCGGCGCCGTTCTGGGGTGCGCCGAGGCTCCTGCCGCTCCCGTCCGATCGGTACACCCCGCCGCGGAGCAGTATGACGCCATGGAGTTGCGGCCGGGCGACTGCATCGAGCCCTTTCCCGAGGACTTCGCGGTGACGGTGGTGCCGTGCACGGTGCCGCACGCGGCGGAGTTCGCCACCACGTACGTCGTTCCCGACGGTCCCTGGCCAGGGATGAAGGAGTTGGGGCGGGTCACCCAGAGCGGGTGCGGGCCCAGGATGCGGTACGTGCCGGAAAGGAAGGACGAGGTGAAGGTCGCCGGGCTCGTTCCGAGCGAGGAGGACTGGCCGAAGCGCCGAACGGTGTACTGCCTGGCCGTGCCCGCGGCCGGTGGAAAGCTCGTCGGCCGCGTGATCCTCTAGGGCGCCGACCGAGAGCCCTTAGGGACCGGGAGCCCTGAGGAGGCGCTCCCGGTCGGGTTCGGTCAGTGTCGTGGAGTGACCGTCACTGGGTTCCGCAGACGGTTCCGTTGAGGGTGAAGACGGACGGCAGGACGTTCGGGCCGCTGTAGTTGCCGACGAAACCGATCGTGGTGGACGCGCCCGTGGCGAGTGCGCCGTTGCCGGCCTCGTTGACGGCCTTGACGTCCGACCCGGTCTGGGTCCAGACGGCGCTCCAGCCGCTGCCGAGACTCTGCCACGACCTGGGCCAGGTGAAGTTGAGTGTCCAGCCGTTGATCGGCGCGCCGTTGTTGGTGATCTCGATGGCGCCGACGTAGCCGCTGGCCCAGTCGGTCTGGTTGGTGAGTTTCACGGTGCAGGAGCTGGCGGCGGGGGTGCCCGTGGTGAAGGTCAGAGGTGGTGAGGACCAGGAGAGGCCGCCGCCGCTGTCGCGGGCGATCACGTTGACCGTGTAGCGGGTGCCCGGCCTGAGGTTGTTCACGGTGAACGACGTGCCGGTGGTCTCGCCGAGTTGTTCGGTGATGGCGCCGTTCTGGCGGTGGATCTCGTACTTGGCGATCGGGCGGGCGCCGGGGGAGGCGGCCGGCCAGGAGATCGTGGCGGCCTTGTCCGTGATGTTCGAGGCGGCCGGCTGGCCTGGCGCGGCCGGGAGGCCGGTCTGGGTGGCGGCCGGGCGCAGGACGAGGGTGGTGAGGGAGAGCGGGGGCAGCGTCGGGCTTTCCGCGGTCGAGGTGGTGATGCTCGTGGCGCCGTTGGTGTGGGTCAGTACGGTGGCCGGACCCGACGCCGGGCGGAAGCCGGAGTAGTCGAGCGCGATCGGGTACGACGTGTCGGACGACGTGTTGATCAGCATGACCGCCAGGTCGCCGTTGGGCCGGCGGGCGGCGTGGGCGGTGACCTTCGGCTGGTCGGTCGCGGCGCGGACGAACTGGTCCCCGGGGCGGGCGAACTTGCTCATCATCTGGAGCGCGTAGTACGGCGCGAAGGGGGTGTTCAGCGCCGGCTCGCAGACCGTGCCGTCGGAGGTGCACGTGCCGCTCGACAGCAGGCCGAAGTCGCCGTAGTCGGTGTGCCCTTCGACCTGGGTGACAGGGCCGATGCCGTTGTGCACGTTCCACCAGTCGACCGTGAACACGCCGTTCGCCAGCAGCGACGCGTACGCGTCGGCGGCGGCCAGCGCACCGGGCTGGGTGGTCGTGCCGGCGCTGCTGCTGCCGGTGTTGAACTCGGTCATCGCGATGCCGATCCGCTCGGATCCGGGTCCGGCGTACTTGGCGATCTGCTCGCGGGTGAGCTGGATCATGTCGGGTACCTGGCCCGTCTTGTCCAGGGCGCCCGGATACCAGTGCAGGATGACGAAGTCGATCTTCGGGCCGGCCATGGACAGGACGACCTTGTTCCAGGTTCCGGCGTCCCCTTCGGCCACGATGGCGTCGGGCCAGTTGGCCGAGGTGGTCAGCACGGCGCCGATCTTGATGGTCGGGTCGACCGCCTTCATGGCGTCGGCGTAGGAGACGACGTGGCGGGCGTACTCGGCCGGGCTCTTGTCGGCATGATTGTCCGCCTCCCAGGCGGAGCCGTAGTGGCCGTTGCCGTAGTTCTCGTTGCCGATCTCCCAGTATTTGATGCCGTAGCCCTTGGTGACGTTGGCGTGGCGTACCCAGGCCGCGGCCTCCTCGGCGGTCCCCGTGCCGTAGTTGGCGGTCACCATCGGCTGGGCGCCGGTGCGGCGCACGCCGCTCATGAAGGTGTCGAAGTCGGTGTTAGGGGCGACATATCCGCCGGGGGCGGTGTGGTCGGCCCAATGGTAAATGTCGGAGTACGAGCCGCCGGGATAGCGCAGCACCTTCGCACCCATGTCCTTGAGCAGGTCGGCGGTCTCATTGGTGCCCAGGTTCGTGTCCCAAATCGCATGGTTCGTACCGATGCCAGTCTCTGGAACGGTGGCAAGGGCGGCGCGGGCGTTGACGGTCACCGCGACAGGGTCGATCTCGGCGGCCGCGGGGGCGGACATGACGGTCAGCGACAACACGATCGCGGACGCGGTTCGTAACAGGGCCTTCGGCATCGGCGCTCCTCGCCATGGATAGCGGTCACCACTCGACGCCCCCTCCTGACCAGGAGGCACCATGATCCTGAGGGCCCCCGCCGGGCTCGTCAACCAGGAGTGAAACTTTCAGGAGGGCCGGAACCGTCACCGGTGCCGGGCGCATTCGACGAGGCCGAAGCGATGAAGCGGGTCCTGCCCCGGATCGCGAAGACGTCGAGGTCGCTCATGCCGGACGGAGGCCGACGGCGGGCAGGATGGCCTGGTCGACGATGGCCTTCAGGTCGGCGTCGCTCGGCGGTGCCCCCGTGTCGATCAGCCGCTTGGTGACGAGGGCCTCGCCGATGTCGGCCACGACCGGCGTCAGCAGTTCGGCGGGGAAATGGCCGCGTTCGGCGTAGTGGCGGAGCACGGTGCTGGTGAACGTACCGCCCCGGTTGGCGAAGACCCGCTCGAAGAGCGCCTCGTGCACGCGTGGCGAGCCCTTGGGGTCGGTGAGGATGGACGCGACCGCGCGCCCTGCCGGGGTGAGCGCCCAATCGACCATGAGCCGGAGGGCGCGGACCAGGTCGCCACGCAGGTCGTCGGCTCCCGGGGTGGGCTCTTCGACCGGGTGCATGTGGTAGAGCGCGTCCAGGAGCACCTCGATCGGGTCGGACCAGCGGCGGTACAGCGTGGTGCGGGGCGTCGCCGCCCGCTTGCCGATCCCCTCCATGGTCAGCCGCGCGACCCCGACCTCGGCCACCTCTTCGAGCACCGCGGTGTGGATGGCGTTGATCAGCTCTTCGCCGCGGCGGCGGCTCCGGGCGTTGTGCTCGCTCATCCGCGACCCCGCTTGCTCAGATACACGGCTGTAGCTTACCGTGGGGCCCGTAAGCTACATTCTGTGTATCTAATCCTCGAGGGATGAACCATGTCCATCGCCCCATCCGCCCCGCCTCGGGGTGCTGTGCCGCTCGATCAGCGGTCTCTCGCCCCAGACCTCGCACGCGGCCTGATGCTGCTGCTCATCGCGGTGGCGCACGCGCACATGTACCTGTCCGGTCACCAGACCGGCTTCCGCGGTTACGCGCTCGACGGCGGTCCGGTGGACCGGCTGGTCGCCGGGGTCCAGATCCTGTTGGTGGACGGGCGCGCGCTGCCGATGTTCGCCGCCCTGTTCGGCTACGGCCTGGTCCACCTGGCGAACCGGCAGCTCGCCGCGGGCAGGAGCTGGGCGCAGGCGCGGCGGGTGTTACGGCGCCGGAGCCTGTGGTTGCTGGCGTTCGGGTTCTGTCATGCGCTGCTGCTGTTCTTCGGGGACATCCTGGGTGCGTACGGGCTGGTGGGGCTCCTGCTCATCGGGTTCGTCCGGCGTAGTGACCGGGCCGTGTTGCGGGCCGCCGGGGTCGGGCTCGTTCTGCACGTCGTGGTGCTCGTCGGGTTCGGGTTCCTCACCGTCTCCGCGCCCAAAGAGGACACGCCGGCCGCGATGGCCGATCCCGTCGCGGCGATGGTGATGCGGATGATCGGCTGGGCCGGGATGACGCCCACGTACTTCGCGGTCAGCGTCGTGCCGGCCTTCCTGTTCGGGATCTGGGCGGCGCGCCGGCGGTTGCTGGACGAGCCGGACATGCACCGGGCGTTGCTCTCCCGGATCGCCGTCATCGGCGTGGGCGTGTCGGTTGCCGGCGGGGCGCCGTTGATGCTGGTCGACACGCAGGTCTGGGCGCCTTCGACGGCGATCTCCGTGGCCGCGTACGCGCTGCACAGCGTGACCGGCATCGCCGGCGGCCTCGCGTACGCGGCGATCGTCGGACTGGCCGCGCGGCGGTCCCCGGTGGTGACCGCCCTGGCCGCGTGCGGGCAGTGGTCGCTGACCTGCTACCTGCTGCAATCGGTGGTCTTCGTCGCCGTGTTCGCCCCGTACGCCGGAGGCCTCAGCACGCGGGTCGGCGATGCGGCGGCCTCCGGGATCGCCGTGCTCACCTGGCTCGCCACCGTGGTGCTCGCCGCGCTGCTGGCGCCGGGCGGACGCAGGGGACCGGCCGAGGCGCTGCTGCGACGGCTGACGCACGTCAAGTAGACGTCCGCCGCAGCTTCGTCGCCTGTCCGGATGCCTCCGGCCGTGGTTATGATCACGGCCGGAGGCCTGACCGGACGAAAGGGCACTATGCCTTTCCATCACAATGATCACTACCACCGCACGCTCCTGCGCCACGTGCCGAACGGTTGCCGGACCGCGCTGGACGTCGGTTGCGGGACCGGCAAGTTCGCCCGGCGGCTGGCGAGCCTCGGGATCGAGGTCGACGCCGTGGACCCGGCGGCGGAGGTGATCGAGGCCGCCGAAGCCGAGGGCGGGGGCCCGCGTTTCCACCACGCCGACATCACCCGGATGGAGCTGCCCGAGAGGCGCTACGACTACATCTCGTGCCTGGCGAGCATCCATCATGTGCCCTTCGGCACCGTGGCCGGGCTGCGTGACGCGCTCGCGCCCGGAGGCGTGCTGGCCATCCTGGGCTGCTACCCGGAGCGATCGGCCGTGGATTACGCGTGGAGCCTGGCCGCTGTCCCGGCCAACGCGGCCGCGCGGATCGCCGTCGCCGCCACGGAGCCTCGGGAGCGAGCGGAGAGCACGCAGGCGCCGGTCAAGCCCCCCGAGATGTCGTTGGCGGACATCCGGCGGGAAGCCGCCATCCTGCTGCCCGGGGCCACCATCCGCAGGCTGCTCTTCTGGCGGTATCTGCTCGTCTACCGGAGGCCGAGCTGATGGATCCGCTGCTGGCCCGGCTGCGCGCAGCCGGATTCGACGCCGTGTCCGCCGACCCGGCCCCGGGCGGGGTGGTGGCCACGGCAGGCATGGCGACCCTGCGGGACGGCTCCCGGGTGTTCGCGAAGACACTGCACGACGCCGGCGCCGACCTCTTCGAGATCGAAGCCGAAGGGCTGCGCGTGTTGCGCGAGGCCGGTGCCACGACCCCCGGCGTGCTGGCGGTGACACCCGACCTGCTCGTCCTGGAGCCGTTCTGCCCGCGCGCGGACGAGGACGAGCGGTTCTGGGAGGATCTGGCCCGTACGGTCGCCACCGTGCACGCCGTCACCGGCGAGCGGTTCGGCTGGCACCGGGACGGCTGGCTCGGGCGCCTGCGCCAGCACAACACCTGGGAGGAGGACGGGCACACCTTCTTCGCTCAGCACCGCATCCTGCGCTGGCTGCCGGAGCCGCTGGTGGAGGCCGCCTTCGACGCCGAGGAGCGCCGATCGCTCGAACGGCTCTGCGCCGCGCTGCCCGACCTGCTGCCACCCCAGCGGCCGGTGCTGACGCACGGCGACCTGTGGCGCGAGAACATCCTCACCGACCCGGCGGGCGGCCCCGCCCTCATCGACCCCGCCGTCTCCTACAGCTGGGCCGAGGCCGACCTGAGCATGCTCTGGTGTTCGCCACGCCCGCCGGCCTCCGAACGTTTCTTCGCCGCGTACGCCGAGGCGGCGCCCCTGGCCGACGGCTGGCAGGACCGCATGCGGGTGTTCCACCTGCGGGAGCTGCTGAGCGACATCGCCCACGACGACGGCGGCTGGGGCGCCGCACAGGAGGTACGCGGGATCATCGCGCCCTTCGCCCGCCGGTAGCGTCAGTTGTACCGGTAGAGCTGGTCGGCGACCCGGCGCTTGTCGTTGAAGACCGCGGTGCGATACATGCTGATGGCCAGATCGCCGTGCTCGGCCTTTCCACAGGTGTTGACCCCGGCCAGCTGGTGGATCTCGAAGCGCGCGGTCGGGTCGCCGCCCACGAAGTACTCGGCCCGGGCCTGATACTTGTCGGCCTGCGTGTCGCAGGCGAAGATGTACGTGTTCCGCTCGGCGAAGCAGGTCAGGGCGCCTCGGATCGTGGTGCAGACCTTGGCCCGGGCACGGGCGGCGGCCGGGGTGACCCGCGTCTCTCGCTTGACCGGATATTTGGCGATATTTCGCACGGTCTTCCACCGGCCGTATCGGACCTGGTGATTCCCCTCGTAGATCGCCGCCCGGAAGGTCACCATCTTCCCGATCTCGCGGCTGCCGCGTACGTCGCCCTCGCGGCCCAGATTGTGGATGACGTACTTGGTGCCGAGGTAGCCGTTCAGGTAGTACTCGACGGCCGGATGGAGCTTGTCACGTGCCGTGTCCTCGATCGTGATGCCCGGCCGATCGCTCCCGTCCGGCCCCACGCACGCCTCCGCCCCCTTGATCCGGACGCACACGGGCTCGTCCTCGGCCTCGCTCACGGACGCGGGGGCGGACGCGGGGACGGCCGCCGGGACGGCCATGGGAGCGGTCTGCGCGACCGCGCGGGATGCGACCGCGCGGGGCTCCACCGTCGCCGCGGCCCCATCGGCGCTGATCGCGACAGCCGCCATCACGACCACTGCGAGGAATGTACGACCTAATGCCACTCGAACCTCACCAGTCTCAGAAGTCACATCGGTTGTCTGAGTGTGACGCTGATCTCGGCCGATAAGTTCGAATGCGGATAGATCGTGTTCAGCGGGCGTTCAGAGTGCGGTTTCCGCTTCAGGCGCCGAGCCCGGCTGGTTCCCGCCTCTTCGACGTCAGGGAGGCCAGCAGCAGCATGAGCGCGCTCTGGGCGAGCATGCCGGGTGCGAGCGGCGGGGCGAAGCCGACGGTCTTGGTGGCCGCGTACCACCACTGGGTGAGCGGCGAGAGCGTGCTCCACTCGGAGTCGGACCCGCCGGCGCCGTAGTTGACCGAGACGTGCACGAAGCCGCCGTACGCCGCCGTGAGCAGCACGACCAGGGCCAGGACACGGACCACGGTGACCGTACGCGGGGAGCCGCCGAAGGCGAGCAGGATCAGGGCGAGCGTGAGGACCCCGAGGGCCGCCCAGGGGATCAGCTGGGTCGGGCTCTCCCAGTGGCGTTCGAAGGCCAGCTCGAAGGTGGCGCCCGCGATGCCGATCGCGACCAGTGCCAAGAGTCCGAAACGCAGCGAGATCGTCCCTGTTTGGGCGAGCCGGCGGCGACCCGGCGCCCGCTCCGAGGTTGAGATCATGGCATCGACCCTTACCTGGCTGTGTCAGAGGACCCTGTGCGAACTCTGAAGAACGGGTAAGAACCTCAGTCAGCCGGTCGTGCGCCGCAGGACCTGCTCGAAGATCTGGGCCAGCTCGGCCGCGTCCTCGCCCGCGTGATGCGTGTGCGGCAGCCCTTCGAGGCCCAGCTCACGCTTGAGGTCCCCCTTGCGCGTCTCGGACCACTCGCAACCGGTCCGACCCATCCAGTAGCTCCGCAGGTCGACCCCGGACCCGGTCACGCCGAACGGGCTCTTGCCGGTGAAGCGCATGAAGTACCAGTGCACGAACATGCCGTCCCAGACCGCGGGCGCGGCCAGGAAAACGGGCCGCCCGATCTGCCGCAGCCCGTTCACCCACCGGGCGGCCGCCGTCATCGCCTCCTCGGGCGAGGGCGCCTCGCGCAGCAGCCTGTCGCGATCGAGCCCGGAGACGGCCAGCGCCGCGGGCACGTACTCGTCGGAGATCGGCCGCAGCTCCGTGTAGAACGTCAGATCTGCCCGCCCGGCCACGGCCATGCCCAGGGAGATCATGCTGTACGGGCCGGGGATGGGCCCGTCGGCCTCGACGTCGACGGCGACGTACAACTCGAGAAGTCGCGACACGGCCCCCAAGAATAGCTGCACGACATCTTCACGACATCCGCACACGAGCCTGGTGGATCGGCCGGGTTCGGCGGGGTGTGCTCGAAGGGACGTCTCCGGTGTCCACCCGACGGAGGTGGTGTTGCCCATGGGCGACTGGGTCGATGAGCCGATCGTGGATCCCACCATGCCCGTACGGGACCGGTCACGCTTCTTCGGTACGCCGTGGCCGCTGCTCGGCCCGTCCGACCACGACACGCCGCGATGGGCGCGGTGGCTCTTGGGCGGCGGCGCGGTGGTCACGGGCGCGGGGGGAGCCCTGTTCACCATCGCGGTCTACCGGACCGACATGGAGGCGGCCGGACTGGCGGTCGTGATGGTCTTCTGCATCATGCTGCTCCTGTTCGGCATCTCGCGGCCCGACATGGGACACCGGCAGCGCCGGTACGCGGGCCGCTACGTCGTCCCGGCCCAGTTGGACAGCCCCGCGCTCGACCTGCTGGCCCGCGCACGGCAGGCCGTCATGGAGGTGTCCGGCTCCCGGGTGCACCGGCTGGGGCTCCTCGACGCCATCGCCAACGACGTCGTGCTGCCCGAACGGCTGTGGGAGATCGCCTCCCTGCTGCGTACCCACACCGAGCTGCGGGCCGAGCAGGCCGCGGCGCTGGCCGAGGTGATGACGCCGGAGCTGACGGCGGTGCTGGAGGCCCAGCGGGAGGCGCTCGGCCGGTCGGTCGCGGCCGTCGCGGGCCGGGTGCGGGAGCTGGAGGCGTACGCGAGCCGCGTCCGCGAGGCGGATGCGGCGCTGCGCGCGCAGGAGCTGCAGAAGAGCCATCACAGGTACCGGGACCTGCTGGCCCAGACCGGCGACACGGAGGGCCTGCGTCACCTGATCGGCCAGGCCGGCGCCCTGACGAAGAGCCTGCACGAGGAGATCGCCCTCGGCACGGAGACCATCGCCGGAGATCCCGAGCCCAGGACGGGGGATGCCTAGTTCAGAACTCGCGCCAGTCGTCGAACCACGCCCCCGCCTCCGTCGCCGGCACCCCCGCCCGCTTCGCCAGCCCGAAGAACGCCTCTCCCGCCTCCTCCCGCCGCAGCGTGTCGATCATCTCGTGCCGCTCGTCGATCGAGTTGAGCTCCTCGACGAACCGCAGGAGCACGCCCCGCGCGTTCGCCACCGCCCCTGGGTCCTCCGCGCTCAACGCGCCGATGGCCCGTGCCGCCTCGGCGTAGGCCTTGCACGCCGCGGTCCCGCCACGCTTGTCGTCGTCCACCCAGTCGCGCAGCGGATTGTCGATGTTGCCGGCCAGCCACCGGTCCGACTTGGCACCCCGAACCTCGACCACCACGTCGGCGCCCTGGTACCGCTGCCTGACGGCCCTCGAGCGGCTGCTCCGCAAACCGTTCACGCGGAGATACCGGAGGGACTCGGGCAACGTCGACGCCTCCACCCCGTAGGCGTCGATCAGCTCAAGGCTGTGCAGCCGGGGCAGCACGACGGCTCCAGGGAACCCGCCGTAGGGCCCGGTCCAGCGCACCAGCAACGACTCCAGCTCGGTCAGCCCGTCCAGCACCGCGCCAGGCAGATCGCGCGCCACGTCCAGCGTCAGGTCCCGCACCCCGTGTAACCCGCTCGGGACGCCGCGGTGACAGGACCTCAGAAGCAGGTGGACCCACCGCCCGTCCGCGGCCGCCACGACCTCCTCGGGCGGCTCGCCCAGCAGCTTGAGCCGCATCAGCCCCGGCGGCAGGACGAGCCGGCGCGGCCCGGGACCCTCGATGATCAGGTCGGTGAGGTGCGTCCGGCCGAGGTCGACCTCGCCGGGCGGGCTCGCCCAGCGCAACGCGGCGAGGAGCGGCCGGTCCTCGAGCGCCTCGGCGAGCCCTCGGTCGTCGCCGGACCAGCTCAGCGTCGTCAGGCGCGGCCGCGCGTCCAGGCCCGCCCAGCGGATCTCGCCGCCGTGCTCGCGCAGGTCGAGCGTGGACAACGCGGCCGACCTGGTCATCCGCGCCCCGCCGAGATCGACGTCGACCTGCCCGTGGCCGGCGCGCTTGTAGGCCGCCTTGGCCTCGTCCGGCACCAGGAGGTCCCACCGCCGCTGCAGGACGATGTCCAGGCCGAGGCTCTGCCAGAAACCGTACGCATTGCTCTCGCGCGGCAGGTCGGTTGCGACTCAACGTAATCGGACGGTAATATTCGGTCACAGCCGGGTGCCTGACTGGCGCCCTGTCCCCGCCCCCATTGGTGTCCGCACCAACGGGATAGCGTCCGGCGGGGCGGTGGCCCAAGAGCCGCACTCCATCCAGGAATGCGGAGTCAGGCCCCGACAACGCGGCTCTCAACCACGGTCCGCCCGGCACGCCGGATGGACGCGGCATCGGCTTCCACTGGATCGCTTCCCGGCTCGGTCGGCATGCGACGAGGCTACGCTGATGTCCGTTTTACTCATGTAAATACAGAGAACCGAAGACGCTAGCAAGCGCGGGCGACAGCCAGGGGCGCCGCGCTCTGCTTCCGCAAGTGCGGCGCCCTGGGGCGTCACATGTTGATCATGTGGCCGGCGAGGCCGTGGATCGCTTCCTTGACCGCCTCGCCGAGCGTCGGGTGCGCGTGGACGTTGCGCGCCACTTCGTGCACCGTCAGGTCCCACTGCTGCGCCAGGGTGAGCTCCGGCAGCAGCTCCGTGACCTCGGGCCCGATCAGGTGGGCGCCGAGCAGCTCGCCGTGCGTGTCATCGCTGATGATCTTGACGAACCCGACGGAGTCGCCCAGGCCGTGGGCCTTGCCGTTCGCGGTGAACGGGAACTTCGCCACCTTCACGTCATGGCCCAGGTCCCGGGCCTGCGCCTCGGTGTAGCCGAAGCTGGCCACCTGCGGCTGGCAGTACGTGGCCCGCGGGATCATCACGTAGTCCAGCTCCATGGTCTCCGCGTCCGCGATCGTCTCGGCGGCGATGATGCCCATGGACTCCGCGGCGTGCGCCAGCATCAGCTTGGCGGTGACGTCGCCGATGGCGAAGATGTGCGGCACGTTCGTCCGGAGGCGCCCGTCGACCGCGATCGCGCCCCGGTCGGTCAGCGCCACGCCGGTCTTCTCCAGACCGTAGCCGTCCACCCGCGGCTGGAACCCGATGGCCTGCAGGACCTTGTCCGCCTCGAGCACCTGCTGCTGACCGTTCTTGGTCACGGTGACCTTGACGGAGGCGCCGGTGTCCTCGATGCCGTCCACCCGGGTCGAGGTCATCACCTCGATGCCGAGCCGCTTGTAGCGCTTGGCCAGCTCCGCCGAGACCTCCTCGTCCTCCAGCGGCACGATCCGGTCCAGGAACTCCACGATCGTCACCTTGACGCCGTAGTTGTGCAGCACGTACGCGAACTCCACCCCGATGGCGCCGGCGCCCGCGATGATGATGCTGCGCGGCAGCTCCTCGGTGAGGATCTGCTCCTCGTACGTCACCACCCGCTCGGACAGCTGCGTGCCCGGGATCAACCGGGTGGTCGCGCCGGCCGCGATGATGCAGTGGGAGAACGTGATCGTCTCGCCGTTGACCTGGATGGTGTTCGCGTCCAGGAACGTGCCGCGGCCGTCGTACTCCGTGATGGCGTTCTTCTTCATCAGGTAATGAACGCCCTTGACCCGGCCGTCGGCCACCTTGCGGCTGCGCTGGAAGGCCGCGCCGTAGTCGAAGGTGACCTCGCCGCTGATGCCGAACGTCTTGGCCTCGTTGTGGAAGATGTGGGCCAGCTCGGCATTGCGCAGCAGCGCCTTGGACGGGATGCAGCCCACGTTCAGGCAGACGCCTCCCCAGTACTTCTCCTCGACGACCGCGGTGCGCAGTCCGAGCTGGGCGGCGCGGACCGCGGCCGTGTATCCTCCCGGACCCGCGCCGAGAACGACGACGTCATAGTGAGTGCTCATGAGTCGGACCATACCGTCCGCCCGCACTCTCCTCTTCGCTAGACCTCCACCTTGTACGACAGGGTGAGCTCATCAGCGGGAACACCGCGAATTCCCCAGTTGACCTTGGGCATCTCGATGATGGTGATCTCCAAGTCCTCGGGGTCGTGCGGCCACTTGGCGTAGAGCTCGCGGACCAGCGCCCGTTTGGCGTCGTCGCTGCGCCCGGTGAAGCAGACCACCTCGACGATCAGGTAGCGCTCGCTCCGCTGCGGGCACACGAAGTCGTCGGCGTCCAGCAGCAGGAACCGGTGGAACCGCTTCTCCTCGGGCAGGCCCCACGCGCTCACCAGGCAGGACTGCACCAGATCCGAGATCTCCCGCTGCTGCCCGGACCACACGTCCCGGCGCCCGTACATCTTCACCTGTGCCATGTCGGCCAATATAGAGCTGTGATCCGCATCCTGCTCGCCGACGACGAGGCCATGATCCGCGCCGGGATACGCGCCATCCTCGCGACCGACCCAACGCTGGACGTGGTCGCCGAGGCGGGCGACGGCAGGCAGGCCGTCGACCTGGCCATCCGTCACCTCCCTGACGTGGTGCTGCTCGACATCCGCATGCCGCGGCTCGACGGGCTGGGCGCGGCCGCGGAGATCCGCAGGGTCGCGCCGGAGACGGCCGTGGTGATGCTCACCACATTCGGGGAGGACGACTACATCGCCAAGGCGCTCGACGTCGGGGCCGCGGGCTTTCTGCTGAAGTCGGGCGATCCGCGCGAGCTGATCGCGGGGATCCACGCGGTGGCCGAGGGGGCGGCGTACCTGTCACCCAAGGTCGCGCAGCGGGTCATCGCCCAGCTCGCGGGCGGGAGGATGGCCAGGGGCGCGCAGGCCCGCGACCGCATCGAGGGGCTCACCGAGCGCGAACGCGAAGTGCTCGCCCTGCTCGGCGCCGGGCTGTCCAACGCCGAGATCGCGGCCAGGATGCACATCGTGGAGGGCACGGTGAAGGCGTACGTGAGCGCCATTCTCACCCGGCTCGACGTACGCAACCGTGTACAGGCCGCGATCATCGCCCACGAGGCGGGATTGGTAGCCTGACCCGTGATGTATCGCCTCGTGTTCACGCAGGTCTTGCGGCGTTTCGACGCCGAGGCCGTGCACCATCTGACGGTGAGCGCCCTCGCGCTCCTCGCGCGGCTGCCGCTGGTCAAGCGGCTGCTGCACCGTGCGCTCGCGCCGCACGACCCGGCCCTGCGCGTGACCGCGTTCGGTGTGCACTTCCCCGGCCCGCTGGGGTTGGCGGCCGGGTTCGACAAGGACGCCGCGTGCGCGGAGGGCATCGCGGCGCTCGGCTTCGGGCACGTCGAGGTCGGCACCATCACCGCGCACGCCCAGCCGGGCAACCCGCGCCCACGCCTGTTCCGCCTGACCGCAGAGCACGCGGTGATCAACAGGATGGGCTTCAACAACGCCGGCGCCGTGGCCGCCGCGCGCCGCCTCCGCCGCACCCGCGGCGTGCCCGTCGTGGTCGGGGTGAACATCGGCAAGACCAAGGTGGTGCCCGAGTCCGAGGCCGCGGCCGACTACGTGGCCAGCGCCAAGGAGCTGGCCCCGCTGGCCGACTACCTCGTGGTCAACGTCAGCTCGCCCAACACGCCCGGGCTGCGTAACCTGCAGGCCGTGTCGCTGCTGCGGCCGCTGCTCACCGCGGTCAAGGAGGTCGCGGACGGCACGCCCCGCCGTACCCCGCTGCTGGTGAAGATCGCCCCGGATCTGGCCGACGAGGACGTGGACGCGGTCGCCGACCTGGCGCTGGAGCTCGGGCTGGACGGGATCATCGCGACCAACACCACGATCAGGCACGGCGGCGAGACCGGCGGCCTGTCCGGCCGGCCGCTCAAGGGCCGCTCGCTGGAGGTGCTGCGCCGGCTGCGCGCGCGGGTCGGCGACCGGCTCACGCTGGTGTCGGCCGGTGGGGTGGAGGACGAGGACGACGTCTGGGAGCGCCTGCTGGCGGGCGCGACCCTGGTCCAGGGCTACACGGGCTGGATCTACGGCGGCCCGCTCTGGGCCTCGCGCATCCACCGCCGGCTGGCCAAGCGCGTACGCCGCCACGGCCTGAAGTCGATCATGGAGATCGTCGGCCGCACCGCCTAGCCCACTGCCCACTATCGTGGGACGGTGATCGAAGCGGTGTCACTCACAGACGACGTCGTACTGCGCCTGGCCACCGAGCAGGACGCCGAAGCCATGTTGCGCGCCTACGTCCGCAACCGCGACCACCTGCGGCCGTGGGAGCCCAGCCGGCCCGACGAGTTCTACACGCGGCGCGGCCAGGCCCGCCGGCTCGAGCACGTGCTGGCGCAGCAGGCGGAGGGCCGGGCGGTGCCGTGGGTCCTCGCCGACGGCGACGAGATCGTCGGGCGCATGACGCTCAACAACATCGTCCGCGGGCCGTGGCTCAGCGCCGACCTCGGCTACTGGACGGACGCCCGCTACACCGGCCGCGGCCTGGCCACCAAGGCCGTCGCGGAGGTGTGCCGCATGGCGGACGAGGACATGAGCCTGCACAGGATCGCCGCCGGCACACTGCTCCACAACGCCGCCTCGCAGAGTGTCCTGCTCAAGTGCGGCTTCGAGGCGTACGGTGTCGCGCCGCGCTATCTGGAGATCGACGGCAAGTGGCAGGACCACCGGCTGTTCCAGCGCATACTCAACGACCGCCCGGCTCTTTGAGTCACACGCTCGGCCGGGTGGACTCCGGGTCGTGCGTCATGTCGTCGATGCGCGCCATCACGTCCGCCACCCGCACGCCGCTCGGGCGGTGCGGCCGCCGCCGCTGCCACGGATGCGGCCCGGCGAGCGGCCGATACTCCACCCCGATCGCGTCCAGCCGCCCCAGATGCTCCACCAGCCGCCCGGCGAAGCCCTCCTGGCCGGTGCCCGACCAGGCGACCTCGGCGAGCGCGCAGGCCCGCGGCCACATGCGGTAGTCCACCGTGCGGGCGTCCGGCACCCGCTCGGTCCACAACTGCGCCTGCGCCCCGATGACCCGCGCGCGCTCCTCGTCCGTCCACTCCGCGGGCGCCGGCCGGAACGCCGCCACGTCCTCGACGGTGATCGCGTCCCCGATGGCCATCGGCTCGTCGGTCGAGGCCGACTCGGCGTAGTCGAAGTAGAGCGGGAACACCGGTGTGGCCACCACGTCGTGCCCGGCGGCCGCGGCGCGCCGGCCCACGCCCATGCCGCGCCACGGCATGACGACGGTGTCCTGCCGCAGCCCGCCGCTGACGAACGCCTCGTCCCACACCACGGCCCGCGATCCCCGCTCGGCCAGCGCGTCCGCCAGCCGCCGCAGGAACCACGCCTGCAAGTCATTGGCGGTGGCGAGCCCCAGCGAGTCGCGGTACGCGGTGATCTCCGCCGAGCCGGCCCAGCGGTCGAGCACGACCTCGTCCCCGCCGATGTGCACGTACGGCGTCTCGCCCAGCGCCCCCATCAGCTCGTCGAAGATCGTGGTCAGGAACTCCACGGTCGGCGGCAGCGGCGACAGGATCGCGGGGGAGATGCCCCACTGGTCCAGCACGTCGTGCCGCTCCCCGGTGGCCCCGAGGGCCGGGTACGCCGCCAGGATCGCCGACGCGTGCCCCGGCACGTCGATTTCGGGCACGACCGTGACGCAGCGCGCCCGGGCGTACGCACCGATCTCCGCCAGGTCGTCGAGCGTGTAGTAGCCGCCGTGCGGGACGTCGTCGTACGCCTCCGGCTCCCGGTAGTAGTTGATCGCCGTCCGCGGCCGGTGCGCCGCGACCTCGTGCAGCAGCGGGTAGGCCCGGCTCTCCACGCGCCACCCCTGGTCGTCCACCAGGTGCAGGTGGAGCCGGTTGAGCTTGTGCATCGCCATCAGGTCCAGCAGGCGGAGGATCTCCCGCTTGGGGAAGAAGTGCCGCGCCACGTCCAGGTGCAGCCCCCGCCAGGAGAACCGCGGCGCGTCCTCGATCCGTACGCCTGGCACCAGCCATGACGTGTTCCCCGCCAGCCGGTAGGAGGCAGGGGGTAGCAGCTGGTGCAACGACTGCGCCGCGTAGAAAGCGCCGGCTCGCCCGCCGGCCACGATCTCAATGCCCCGCGAGCCGGCCGTCAGCCGGTACGCCTCCTCGCCCAGGGCCGGATCCTGCCGTACGTCGATCTCCCCGGAGTCGCCGGGACGCAGGTCGAGCACGGGCAGTGCCAGGCGCACGGCGTCCACCAGGTCGCCGGACACGGTCGCGCCCGTGGTCAGTTCAAAGGAAGCGGACAGATCGCTGAGCAGCTCAGGGCGAGGAATCATGCTTCGAGATAGTGCTGCAATCCGTTCGCCAGCGCCAGCGCGATCCGCTGCCGGAACTTCGGGTCCTGGAACTTGGCCGCCTCGACCGCGTTGCGCATGTTGCCGGACTCGATGAAGACCTTCGGCACCGTCGACAGGTTGAGCCCGCCCAGGTCGTTGCGGTAGCTCAGGGCCTTGCTTCCGATGTAGGTCGAGTAGGGCAGGCCGGTGCCCTTCGCGAAGGCGTCGCGTACGGCCAGGCCCAGCTTGTTGGACTTGCCCACGACCTTGTCCACAGGCCCGTTGATCTTCTTGGGGATGATGACGTGGAAGCCGCGGTTGCCCGGGGCCGAGCCGTCGGCGTGCACGGAGATCGCGGCGTCCGCCTTGGCCTTGTTGCCGATCGCGGCCCGTTCGGTGATGCACGGCCCGACGCCGTTGTTGTTCTGCCTGGTCAGCTTGACCGTGGCGCCGCGGTTCTTGAGGATCCTGGCGAGGCGGGTGGAGACGTCCCACGTGAAAGCGGCCTCGCTGTAGCCGTTGTTCGTGGCGGTGCCGGTCGTGTCGCAGGCCTTCCACTGGGTCAGCACGTTGACCTTGCGGTTGATGGCCGCGGGATCGCGGCGGTTGCCGCCGTTGTGGCCGGGGTCGATGACGATGACCTTGCCGTCCAGCGGCTTGCCCTCCGGCGGCGCGTCCTTCGCCGGCGCCTGCTCCTGCACGGCGGTCGCGGGAGCGGCCTGACCTGCCGCGGCGCCACCGGAGCCGGTGCCGCCGCACGCGGAGGCGATCAGGCCGCAGACGGCGAGTACTGACGCTGGTAGAGCACGCATGGGCTCCAACTTACGTCAAACCCGGTACTCGGACCGTCTTTATGAGAACCCCGGTGCGCCGACCTCCTGACGATCCAGCAGGGCGGCCAGCTCCCGCGCGTCCTCGGCGTCGAGACCGAGGACGACGCGGGGGCGGCCCCACGGATGGTCGAGGGAGTGGGCGACGTAGCTGGCGACGGATTCGGCGCCGGCGTCGACGCCGCGCCCCCTGCCCGCGCGCCAGTGCCCCCAGGCGCGCTCGAGCTCGGCCGCCGCCCGCTGGGCGCAGGACACCAGTTCCGGATCACGCATGACTGTTCCCCCGGATCAGATCGTGACCGGATGATCCGGCCACAAATAGCATGACCCTGCCGAGTAAACCGCCGCGCGGGCGCCACGCCACGCTGCTTGACCCAGCCTTGGGAGAAACGTGCGCTAGCGGCCTCCCGTACCGGCAGCGCGCTTTACGGCTGGCATACGAATGAGAAACCTGCTCCAGCAGGCTGCCGCCCTGCTGCCGTGTGCGGGTCCAGGCCGCAGCGGCGGTCCGCCTTGCGGATTGCTCATTCGACCTTTCCCGTGCTGCGACGGACGATCAGCTCGGGGCGGACTTCGCGCATGCGGGCGCCCTTGCCGGGGTCTCCGATCCTGTCGCTCAGCAGCGCGGCGGCTGATCGGCCCATCGCACGGCGGGGCTGATCGACCGAGGTCAGCGAGATGTGCCGGGAGGCCGACAGATGTGTGTTGTCGTACCCGACCACGGAGAGGTCTTCCGGAACACGCAGGCCCAGTTCGTCGGCGGCGGACAGCACGCCGAGCGCGACCACGTCATTGGCGGCGAAGATCGCCGTGGGCCTGGGGTCGCGGGTGAGCAGCGCGATCGCCGCCTGCCGGCCGCCGTCCTCGGAGGAGTCCGCGGCCTCGACCATGATGTACGGCGCCAGCGAGTGCCTGCGCATTGCCACGAGGTACCCCTCGCAGCGCGAGGAACGCGGGCCCTCGATGTGCGCGATGCGCTTGTGGCCGAGCTCGACCAGGTGGTCGATGGCCAGACGGGCGCCGAGTTGGTCGTCGTCGACCACGATGTCGACGCTGTCGAGCTCGATGTCACGTTCCCCGACGACGACGGTCGGCGTGTAGGCGGTGGCCTCGATCAGCGTCTCGCTGGTCGGCGGTATGCCCAGCAGGACCAGCCCGTCGACCCTGAGCTCGAGGAAGGCCTCGACGGCCTCGTCCTCGAACGCCGGGTCCCACTGGCTGTTCCCGATCAGCATGCGCAGGCCGTCGCCGTGCAGGCTCTCCTGCAGGCCGTCAAGGAACTCGGCGTAGAACGGGTTGTGCAGGTCGGCGACGAGCGCGCCGACGAGGTGGGTACGGCCTTCCACGAGGCTGCGAGCGACCGCGTTCGGCCGGTAGCCGAGCTCACGGGCGGCGGCGAGCACCGCCTGGCGCCGGTGCTCGCTCACGTGCGGGGATCCGCGCAACACGAGGGAGACCAGCGATTTCGAGACGCCGGCTCGCTCGGCGACGTTGCGGATGGTGGGTCTGGGCCGAGGCAGGGCGTCTACCTCTCTGAGCTCAGCGATAGTTGAAGTGTTGACGGGCGGTCCTGACATGTGTCTCCCCCGCGGGGCGGATACGGGCACCTGTCTGACCAAACGATCGAGTTAGCCGCAGGGTACGGCCTTCGTCACGGATTGACTCACTAGTTCGTCACGGGTTGACAGATCAGATGCCGATATTGACCGGATATCCACACGTCAGCCATTCGATACTGTGCAGGTGTGACACCCGGGAAGTCAGCCGAGACGGCACGGCCGGCGCGGCGCAGGCTCAGCGTGGACCGCCGTCGCGAGGAGCTCATGGCGGCAGCCCTGGAGCTGTTCAGCACTCGCGACGCCGAGGACGTCTCGATCGACGACGTGGCGACGGCGGCAGGCGCCTCGCGGGCCCTGGTCTACCACTACTTCGGCGGCAAACAGGAGCTCTACGTGGCCGCGCTGAAGAGCGCGGCGGAGCAGTTGGAGTCCCGGCTGCGCCCGGCGGAGGGCGGACGGCCGCTGGACGAGCTGGCCTCGGGGCTCAGGCGCTATTTCGACTTCGTCGAGGAGCACGCGGCCGGATTCGCGGCCCTGCTGCGCGGGGGTCCCGCCAACAGAACGGGCGAGGTCGGCGAGATCGTGGACGGCGTGCGCCGCCGGCTTTTCCGCCTCATCCAGAAGCAAATGGGCGTCGAGGAGCCCAGCCCGGTGTTGCGCACGACGCTGCGGTCGTGGATCGCCTCCGTGGAGACCGCCGGCCTCGACTGGCTGGAGCATCGCGACATCGAGCGTTCGACGCTCGAGCGCATGCTCGTCGACCACATGGTGGCGCTGCTCGGGGTAGCCGCCACCCATGACAGCGACGTGGCCGCGTTGATGCGGGTCTATGGCCTCACTCCGTGAGGCGGGCTCGGTCGCCCTATGCCGCCGCCTGTTCATGGCCTCACTTCGTGAGGCGGGCTCGGTCGCCCTATGCCGCCGCCTTCCTCCGCTCTGGTCGCTACGCTCCCGCCGCTCCTCCAGGCGACGGCGCTCCCTCGCGAGGTAAGAAGGATGGCGCCGGGCGGGCGGCGCCAACTTCCGACGGTGGTGGACCGGGCCCAGCCTCGGCCTGGTCCACCCCTCACCCCCCTGAGGATCGTGAGTGACGACCCTCTGGTTACTCGGAACGCTGCTGCGGAATGCCCGCGAGCAGTGCCCGAACCTCGGTCTCCCGGTAACGCCGATGACCGCCCAGGGTGCGAATCGACGTCAACTTGCCCGCCTTGGCCCACCGCGTGACGGTCTTGGGGTCGACCCTGAACATGGTGGCGACCTCAGCGGGCGTAAGCAGTGGCTCGGCCTCGGGTGTACGAGCTGACATTTGTGCGGCCTCTCCTCCGTGTGGACCGGCTTCGCGATCCTGTGACTGCCTTTGCGCGTGTCACGGATGTCCACCTATGGCCCAGAGCGTGCGGCTTTTCTGAGCCATATGCGGCATCACCCGATGTGACCATACCGCCACGCAGAGCGATTGGCGAGCCCTTCTTTGACCCGACTGCCTGCCTACGTGGCCATGTCACGCTCGGTGATTCTAGCGACACGGTTCGTGGTATCGCAGTGAAAACGGCAAACTACTCAGTTCGCAGAAGAGAGCAGCCGTGAGACGTGACCTACTCATGCAGGTCAGACGGCCGCATTGGGGCTCAGTTGGCAGATTCCAGCTGTTGCATTGACTTCCACCGGAGGATCACCCTCTGGTACATGGCGTAGGCAAGTTCTTCTTGACCCGTGTCCAGGCCCGTCAGAGCCGCCGCGAGCTCCGCCACCGACTGGTCGGCCTGCAGCGCGTCGTCGTCCATGAGGTGCACGAGGCCGCCGTAGTCCAGCTCGACCAGCGAATGAGGGTGGAACTCCTCCAGCCACCGCGCGATGTCCTCCACGTCGAAGTTGGCCGCCACGTCCCCCAGGTGCCTGCGCAGCACGTTGAGCGCACGCGCCGCCCGCCTCCTGGCCTGCGCCATGGAGGTGACGTAGATGAGGTTGCGTCCGGTCGCCGTGGTCTTCACGTCCTGCCCAGGAGTGGAGGAGCCGAGCACCAGCCAGCGCTCGTTCCCATCAAACGGCACGAACCACGATGGCGGCACATGCCACGCCGTAGTGCGAATGTGCGTGCGCAACGCGGACGAGTCGGCCTGGCGTTTGAACCGGTCGAAGTCGTCGGCGATCTGCTCGGCGACGCCTTTGGGCACGAGGCGGTCCATCAGCTTCACGGGAGTGTTCCCGCGCAGCCTTGAGAACGCCAGCCATGAGCGCAGGCGGGTCTGCCAGGGGCAAACGTACAGACGGTCTTCAACGCGCCGTAGATAGGCGTTGGGGCTCTCCTGGGCGGGAACGGGTTGAGGGGGCATGCCGAGCAGGCGCATGACCGACTCGCCGTGCTCCGCATTGAGCGCGTTCGCGCGGCGCGGGCGGTCACGTGAGTCGGCGTAATCGGCCCACACCTTGCGCTCGGACTCGGCGAACGCGGTCAGTGGCTCATAGACGCGGAGGTAGGCGGCATAGGGCAGCACGGAGGCATCGTGTCACGAAGCGACCCTGCATGCACCGTTGAGGCTTACTACGCTGTGAGGTGATCTCCGCCGCAACGGTGCGGCGGACCGGACAGGGAGTCACTACCGTGACCGACGTCTTCGGCTCGTCCCACAAGGACGTCCATGAGCAGGTCGTGTTCTGCGCCGACGAGCAGAGCGGCCTGCGTGCCATCATCGCCATCCACAACACCGCACTCGGACCGGCGCTGGGAGGCACCAGGTTCTATCCGTACGAGAGCGAGCAGGCGGCCCTCGCCGACGTGCTCAACCTGGCCAAGGGCATGGCCTACAAGAACGCGCTGGCCGGCCTGGACCTGGGTGGCGGCAAGGCCGTCATCATCGGCGACCCGGCCAAGGACAAGAGCGAGGCGCTGCTGCGCGCGTACGGCAGGTTCGTCGAGTCGCTCGGCGGGCGCTACATCACCGCCTGCGACGTCGGCACCTACAGCGAGGACATGGACATCGTCGCCCGTGAGTGCCGCTTCGTGACCGGCCGCACGCCGGCCAACGGAGGGGCGGGTGATTCGTCCATCCTCACGGCGTTCGGTGTGTTCCAGGGCATGCGGGCCTCGGCCGAGCGGGTCTACGGCACACCGTCGCTGCACGGCAAGCGGGTCGGCGTCGAAGGGGTCGGCAAGGTGGGCCACCGCCTGGTCGAGCTCTTGCGCGAAGACGGCGCCGAGGTCGTGATCTGCGACGTCAGCCCCAAGGCGATCGAGCGCGTCCGCCTGCGACACCCCGAAGTGGACGTGGTGCCCGACGCCCGGGCCCTGGCGTCGGCCGACATCGACGTGTTCGCGCCGTGCGCGCTGGGCGGCGCGCTCGACGACGACACCGTGGCTCGGCTGAACGCGAAGATCGTGTGCGGCGCGGCCAACAACCAGCTCGCCCACCCGGGTGTGGAGAAGCAGCTCGCCGAACGCGGGATCCTCTACGCGCCGGACTACGTGGTCAATTCCGGCGGAGTGATCCAGGTCGCGGATGAGATCAAGGGGTTCGACATGGATCGGGCCAGGTCCAAAGCCGCCCAGATCTATGACACGACTCTGAAGATCTTCCGAATCGCGGCCGATGAGGGCGTTCCTCCCGCGGTCGCAGCGGATAGGCTAGCTGAGCGCAGAATGTCGGAAGTCGGGCGTATTAGGGCTATTTGGCTGGGCCACTGACGCCCCACGCCCATACGACGTACCGAGCTGGGCACAAAACAGGTACGGTAATAGGCGAACGATAGGCTGACGTCCAAAGTCAGGCGGCGTCAGTGTGTGGTGCGTTAGCGACGAGGGGTCGGGGACGACCCCACACGAGGGGGTCGAGCCAATGGGGCGCGGCCGAGCAAAGGCCAAGCAGGTCAAGGTTGCTCGCCAGCTGAAGTACAACAGCGGTGGCACGGATCTTGACCGTCTTCGCGACGAACTCGGGGTCGGAGACTCCAGCCGCAATGACGACGCCGACGACCTCAACGATGAGCTGGCGGATCGCTATGCCGATTACGCCGATGACTATGACACCGGAGACGACGACGATGGCCGTCCGTCCGGCCGTCGATAGCCACTCTCCGGGTTGACGTGCCGAGGGCCCGGCCGCACCCTTCGTGCGCCGGATCCTCGCTCACGTTCGTCGGGCCCCACGGGCAACCGTGGGGCTTTCGTCACGCTTGCCGGGCAAGAAAGCCGGCGATGAGTGGGGCGATCTCCGGAAGTTTCTCCTCCAGTGCGAAGTGCCCGGTGTCGAACACGTGTATCTCGGCCTCGGGCACGTCGCGCCTGTACGCGTGCGCGCCGGGCTCGGGGAAGAACGCGTCTCCCCGTCCCCAGAGCACCAGCGTGGGCGGGCGGTGCTCGCGTAGCCATGCCTGCCAGGCGGGATAGAGCTCCACGTTCGACCGGTAGTCCAGCGCGAGCGCCAGTTGTGCTTCCTTGCGTCCGGGCAGGTCGAGGAAGTGCTGGTCGAGCGTCCATCCGTCGGGCGCGATCAGTGCCGGATCCGTCGTGCCGCCCTCGTACTGACTCCGCGTGACCGGCAGCGTGAACAGGTCCTTCACGGGGGAGTCGATGGTCTTGCGCGCCAGCTCGGAGAGTCCCTCGTCGTAGGCGTTGGCGTTCTGGACGATCAGGGCGGCGATCCACTCGGGATGCCGGGTGGCGACCCGGAAGCCGACCGGGCCGCCGAAGTCGAACGCGTACCACACGAACCGCTCCAGGCCGATCGCCCGGACGAATCCCTCGATCACGTCGGCGAGGCGGTCGAAGGAGTAGACGAAGCCGTCCGGCGCCTGTGTGTGCCCGAAGCCGGGGTAGTCGGGCGCGATCAGCCGGTAGCGGTCGCCCAGCGCGTCCATCAACCGCCTGTACTGGTGTGAGGCGGACGGGAAGCCGTGCAGGAGAAGCACCGGCAGCGCGTTCCGCGGCCCGGCCTCGCGGTAGAAGACCCGCACGCCGTCCACGTCCACGAACCCGTGCCGTACCTGAGGAATGTCCATAACTAATGTCTCTTTCGATGGAAGATGCATTAGTTATAACCAGTTTCCGGCTAATGGGTCAAGTATCGGATGTACCATTAGTTGGCATGGAGCTCCTGATCGGTGAGCCGCTCGCGCTGGACCTGGTCAACACGCGTGCCCGCGACTTCGACGCCCTTGACGCGCCCGGGGACTTCCAGACGTGGCTCGCCCGCCAGACCGACCGGCTCACGGCGCCGTCGGCCCCGCTCACGGCCGCGGGACTGGCCGCCGTCCGCCGCCTGCGCGGCCATGTGGAGTCGGCGCTGAACGCCGTGCGGGAGGGCGCTTCGCCGCCGGACGCGGCGGTCGCCGCCCTCAACGAGGCGGCCCGCGGCGCTCCGCCCTACCGCGTGCTGGAGTGGCGGGACGGGACGTTCCGCACGGGCATGGGACGGGACGGCGACGACCTGGCGCGGCTGCTCGCCCAGCTCGCCGAGGCCGCCGCCGACCTGCTCACCGACCCGGCCGTCGGCCGGATCCGCGGCTGCGAGGGCCCTCAGTGCCGCATGTTGTTCCTGCCCGCCCACCCCCGCCGCCGCTGGTGCTCACCGGAGCTGTGCGGCAACCGTGTCCGCGTGGCCCGCTACTACCAGCGGCACAAGACCACCTGAGTCAGAGCTGCCGGCCGATCGCGTGGTTGGACGGGCCCTCGGCGGCCAGGCGGGCGATCTTCAGCTCCTGCGGCGCTCGACACCCCGGCCGATCGCCGCGCTGCGCGTGAGGGCCGCGGCCCGGTCCCCGGGCCGGGCGGCTTAGCGGTAGTGGGCCGAGCCGGTGCCTGGGACGACTTCGCCCAGGACCCAGGCGGGCAGGCCGCGGTCGGCCAGTAGGCGGATGGCGGCGTCGGCGGCGTCGGGGGCGACGATGGCGGCCATGCCGACCCCCAGGTTGAACGTGCGGTCCATGTCCTTCTGGGCCACCCGCCCATGCCCGGCCAGCACGCCGAAGATCGGCGGTGGGGTCCAGGAGGAACGGTCGAGCAGGGCGTCCAGGTGGTTGGGGAGGGAGCGCGACACATTGCCCTCGATCCCGCCGCCCGTGATGTGCGCGAAGGCGTGGACCGAGCCCGTACGGGCCAATTTCAGGCAGTCGAGCGAATAGATGCGGGTCGGCTCCAGCAGTTCCTCGCCCAGGGGGCGGCCCAGCTCGGGCAGCACCGTCTCGAGCGACAGCGAGGCCTCGCGCAGGATGTGGCGCACCAGCGAGTAGCCATTGGAGTGCACGCCCGAGGAGGCGAGCCCCAGCACCACGTCACCCTCCTGGACCTGGGAGGGCCCGAGCATGGCGGACGCCTCCACGACGCCGGTCCCGGCTCCCGCCAGGTCGTACTCGTCCGGCCCCATCGCCCCCGGGTGCTCGGCCGTCTCGCCGCCCACGAGCGCGGCCCCGGCCAGGCGGCAGCCCTCGGCGACGCCGCCGACGATCTCGGCGATGCGCTCGGGCACCACCTTGCCGCAGGCGATGTAGTCGGTCATGAACAGCGGCTCGGCCCCGCACACCACCAGGTCGTCCAGGACCATGCCGACCAGGTCGATGCCGATCGTGTCGTGCTTGCCGTACTGCTGAGCGATCATGACCTTGGTGCCCACCCCGTCGGTGGAGGTGGCCAGCAGCGGCCGCTCATATCGCAGCAGGGCGGAGGCGTCGAACAGGCCGGCGAAACCGCTGGCGTCGTCGACCACCTCGGGCCGCCGAGAGCGCGCCACCTTGTTCTTCATCAGGTCGACGGCCCGCTCGCCGGCCGCGATGTCCACACCGGCGGCTTCGTACGTGCTCACGCAGCCTCCTTCGTCGGCAGCGTGAGCACTTGCACTGCTGTGTCCATGGTTCGCTCGATCACGCCTTGGTCTCCAACACGAACTTGCCCACGTTGTCCTGGTCGATGGGGATGGGGTACGAGCCGTCGAAGCAGGCCCTGCAGAGGCGGTCGGCCGGAATCGTGGTGGCCTTGGTGAGGCCCTCCAGGGAGATGTAGCCCAGCGAGTCCGCGCCGAGCGAGGCCCGAATCTCCTCCACCGTCAGCGAGCCCGCGATCAGCTCCGCCCTGGTGGCGAAGTCGATGCCGTAGAAGCACGGCCAGGCCACGGGCGGCGAGGAGATGCGTACGTGCACCTCACGAGCTCCCGCCTCGCGCAACATCTTCACGATGGCCCGCTGCGTGTTGCCCCGCACGATCGAGTCGTCCACGACCACCAGCCGCTTGCCCTCGACGACCTCGCGCAGCGGGTTGAGCTTGAGCCGGATGCCGAGCTGGCGGATGGTCTGGGAGGGCTGGATGAAGGTGCGGCCCACGTAGGAGTTCTTGACCAGCCCCTGCCCGTACGGGATCCCGCTCTCCTGCGCGTAGCCGACGGCGGCCGGGGTGCCGGACTCCGGCGTGGGGATGACCAGGTCAGCCTCCACAGGGTGCTCGCGGGCCAGCACGCGGCCGACCTCGACCCGGGTGACCTGGACGCCGCGGCCCGCGATGGTGGTGTCGGGGCGCGCGAGGTAGACGTACTCGAACAGGCAGCCCTTCGGCTCGGCCAGCGCGAAGCGGCGCGATCGCACGCCGCGCTCGTCGATGGTGAGCATCTCGCCCGGCTCGATCTCGCGGACGAACGTGGCGCCCACGATGTCGAGCGCGGCCGTCTCGGAGGCCACCACCCAGCCGCGTTCGAGCCGGCCGAGCACCAGCGGGCGGATGCCCTGTGGGTCGCGGGCCGCGTAGAGCGTCTTCTCGTCCATGAACACGAGCGAGTAAGCGCCCTTGACCTGCGGGAGCAGCTCGGCGGCAGCGTCCTCGACGGAGCGGGTGCGGTCCTGGGCCAGGAGCGTGGTCAGGACCTCGGTGTCGGTGGTGGCTCTGGTCGACCCCGGGGCCAGGCGCTGGGCCAGCTCCGGGGTGTTGATCAGGTTGCCGTTGTGCGCGAGCGCGAGGCCGCCGACGTCGGTGGAGCTCAACGTCGGCTGCGCGTTCTCCCACACACTCGATCCGGTCGTGGAGTAGCGGCAGTGGCCGATGGCCAGGTGGCCGCGGAGGGTGCCGAGCACAGACTCGTCGAAGACCTGGGCGACGAGGCCCATGTCCTTGTAGACGAGAATGCGGCTGCCCTCGCTGACCGCGATGCCCGCGGACTCCTGGCCGCGGTGCTGCAACGCGTACAGCCCGTAGTAGGTGAGTTTGGAAACTTCCTCGCCTGGCGCCCACACGCCGAAGACGCCACAAGCGTCTTTTGGAGCGCGGTCGTGGGGGTCCAGGTCATGGCCGAGCCGGCCGTCGCCCTTCAGCACATGCCTCAGTCTAGGTTGGCCGAATCCGTGCTCGCACACCCGGGGGCGAGATCACACTGCGTGTGATGACCTGCCCGCATTCGACCCGTCGCGAACGAACTCCCCGGTGACGTTACGGTTGGCGGCGGAGCCGAGGAAGACGATCAAGGCGGCCAGGTCGTCGGCCGTGGACAGCCGGCGGCTGGGTGTGCGGGCGGCGATCTCGTCCAGGACCTGCTGCGAGACGGGGCGGGCGACGTCGGTGACGGTGAGGCCGGCGACCGCCACGTTCACCAGGATGCCGTCCCTGCCGGACTCCCACGCCAGGGCGCGGGCCATGCCGTGCAGGGCCATCTTCGCGGTGCCGTACGGGCCGGGGCCCGGCAGCCCTTCCTCGGCCGCCCCCGACGACACGAACACGATCCTGCCGAACTTCCGCCGCCGCATCCCGGGCAGGACGGCTTGGGCGAGCAGGGCGTTGCCGACGACGTTGGCGTGCAGGGCGGCCGTCCACTCCGTGGCGGGCACCTCCTCGAACGGGATGCTGTTGGGCATGATCGTGCCCCAGCGGACGGCGTTCGCGACGAGCGCGTCCACCGGGCCGGCCTGGGCGACGGCGGGTGCGATCGTCGTATGGTCCTCCAGGTCCAGATGGACGGCCGCGGCCTCGCCGCCTTCCGCCTCGATGCGCTTGACGATCTCGGCGGCCCGGTCCGCGCCGGAGTTGTAGGTGATCGTGACGCGTGCCCCGGTCTTGGCGTACGCGAGCGCGGTGGCAGCGCCGATGCCCGACGAGCCACCGGTAACGAGCACATGCATGGAAAAATCCCTCCAAGATTTGGATTAGCCGACTAATTAGCCAGCTAACTCTATGGGAGGCCGCCAGGCAAGGGGGTTGTTGGGTCGGACCGGGGCGCCCTGCCGGGATTGCTCCCGGTGGGTTTCCCCGGCCCGCCCGCCGAACCCGCCGTGCCCATTACTGAGCAACGGGCTCTCCACGAGATCATGCCGTTGAGGTCGGGCCGATCAGGGCCTCCGGCCAGGGGCTGGGGATGGCGTTACCCCGGTAGAACCGGAAGCCATGATCGGCTAACGCCCAACGGTGCAGCTTGGTCTGCATCTTCCGTACCCGCGCCTCAGCGGTGAACACCGACGGCCACGCGACCGGGGCATCCACCCCGGATTCTCCGGACATT
>NZ_VCKY01000309.1 GCF_005889735.1 Nonomuraea turkmeniaca | reverse complement strand
GCCTCCGCCGGTCAGGCCCCCTCCGCCGGTCAGGCCCCCTCCGAACCGCAGGACGAGCAGGCGGAGACACAGACTTCCATCTTCCGGCCGCCGCCGTACGCGCTCAGGTCCGAGTCGCCGTCTTCGGGCGCGGCGGGCCGCCCCCCGTCCGGCGAGCCGTCGAAGGCGTCCGGCACGCCACCCGCGAGCGGCAAGACGCCGTCCGCCGGTGAGACTTCCGAGCCGCCCAGTAAGACCTCGCCACCCTCCGGTGAGCCCGCCCGGCCTGCCGGCGCGCCCTCCCGGCCCGCGAGCAAGGCCGCGACCGGCGACGACGAGGCAGAGTCGCCTGCGGGCACGGCCGGCACGTCGTCCCGCGGCAAGACCGGACCTCCTGCCGCGAAGGGCGGGACCGCCGCCGGTGCTACCGGGGCGGTCGCAGCCAGGGGCGGTTCCGCGGACGAGCCAGAGCCCACCACGGGGAGCGAGTCCGCCGCGGACCGGCCGGGCCAGGCCGTGGCGTCCGAAGGCCGGACCGCGCCTTCCCCGCGCCGGACCAGCCCGATCGAGCCGGCTGGTGGCCGGGCGCGGCCATCCGACCGAGGCGAGCAGTCCGGCAGGCCGGCCGGGCAGTCCGGTGGTGCCGATGACGAGGACGACGACTCCTCAGGTCCCGCCACGGCGCCACAGCCGCGCGTGCCTTCCTCGGCGGTGCCTCCCCCTCCAGGAGGGAGGTCAGGCACGCCCTCCGGGCCGTCCCAGCGTCCTTCTGGGCGCGCCAGGACGTTCGCTTCGCCGGAGCCGGAGGAGGACGTGGTGTTGGAGCGCCCCGCGTCCTCGACCGAGTCGCAGGCCAAGCCCAAGGGACCGCTGCCCTCAGGGGCGGGTGCCTTCGCCAGGTCCCCGGCCACGGGTGTTTCCAGCACGTCCGCGAAACCGCAGACCTCAGGAGCCGAGACCTCGGGGTCCCAGAGCGGAGACGCGCCGGCCGCCGGTGCCAAGAGCGCTGGTCTGGGTGCGCAGGGCGCCGGGTCCGGTTCCAAGGGCGCCCGTCCCGGCACGGTGAAGGTCATCGTCGGCACCCGCCGCTACCACAGCACCGACTGCCCGCTGATCAAGGGCGCGGGGGAGAGCGGTGTGGAGACGATGACGCTCGCGGCGGCCGAGGCGGCCGGGCTGACGAGCTGCTCGGTCTGCCAGCACGACCGGGAAACGGTCGCCTGAGCACCCGCGACATGTACGCCCGAGCGACGGCGAGATGAGACACCAGGAGGTCCGCCGCTCAGGAGCCGGCCACGGTGTGCGCCGGCCGGCCTGCTCATCGGCGCCCGGCCGGCGATGAGCAGGCCGTAGGCCCTGACACCGCCGTCACCGCCCGCTCAGGTCAGGCCAGGTGAGCGCGGACCTCGTCGAGCCGGCCGGTCAGGAAAGCGCGTTCCACGTGGTTGTCGGTCATGGTCAGGGCCTCTTCGTACGCCCCGGCGGCCTCTTGCCAACGTCCCAGCCGGCGCAGGAAGTCGGCGCGGGCCGCGCTGAGGTAGCCGTAGGTGGCCAGCGCCGGTTCGTCGAGCAGCGGGGCGAGCGCGGCGAGGCCGGCCTGAGGGCCGTCGCGGAGGCCGATCGCGACGGCGCGGTTCAGCTCGACCACCGGGGACGGCCACAGGCCCCGCAGCACGTCATACAGCCCGACGATCTCCGCCCAATCGGTGTCTTCCCAGGTCGCCGCCTCGGCGTGGACGGCGGCGATGGCGGCCTGCACGGCGTACCTCGTAGGCGGCCGCCGCAACGATTCCGCCAGCAACGCGGTGCCTTCGGCGATCTGCCGCGTGTCCCACCGCGTCCGGTCCTGGTCGGCGAGCAGGACGAGCCGGCCGGTGCCGGACAGCCGGGTGTTCCGGCGTGCGTCGGTGAGCAACATCAGCGCGAGCAGGCCGGCTGTCTGGCCGTCGCCCGGCAGCAGCTGGTACAGGGTGCGAGCGAGGTGGATGGCACCGTCCACCAGGTCCTGGCGCACCAGCTGCGCGCCGACGGGTGCGGTATGGCCGGTGGTGAACACCAGGTGCACCACGTCCAGCACCGCGCTGACCCGCTCGGGAAGGTCGGTACGCGCGGGAACCCGGTACGGGATGCGGGCGGTGCTGATCTTCTTCTTGGCACGCGTGATCCGCGCCGCCATGGCCGACTCCTGGACCAGGAACGCCCGGGCCACCTCGGCCGTGGACAGGCCGCACACCAACCTCAAGGTCAGCGCCACCTGCGCGTCGCGGGACAGGGCCGGGTGGCAGCAGGTGAAGATGAGGCGCAGCCGGTCGTCGTCGATCGCCGACGGGTCGCCCTGGTCTTCCGGCCCGGCCACGGCGTCGTCCACGACGAGCGACGGCAGCGCCGATCGGAACACGGACTCCCGCCGCAGCATGTCCTTGCCGCGGTTGCGTGCGACGGTGGTCAGCCAGGCGCCCGGCCGGGCCGGAACACCGCTGACGGCCCACGTGCGCAGTGCCTGGGCGTACGCGTCCTGGGCACACTCCTCGGCGAGGTCGAGATCACGCACGACACGCACCGTCGCGGCGAGCACCCGGGCCCACTCGCGACGGTGCGCCTGCGCGATCGCCTCGTTGACGTCGACGTCAGGGGCTGAACCGCGCTCGTGTTCGGTCACGGGGTCAGCTCGCCTCCCGGATCGGCCGGATCTCGACCCCGCTGTGCGCCGCGGAGAGCTCGGGCAGCTTCTCGGCCAGCGCGATCGCCGCGTCGAGGTCCGGCGCCTCCACCAGGTAGTAGCCCCCCAGCACCTCCTTGGTCTCCAGGAACGTCCCGTCGGTCGGCGTGGGCCGGCCACTGACGGTGCCGCGCAGGGAGGTCGCGGTGGTGGACGACTCCAGTTCGTGGCCGCCGAGGATCGCGTCACCGGCCGCCGCGGCGAAGGCGGCGTGGCCGGCATGAAGGTCCTTGATCTCCTCCGGGGACCTCGCCTCCCAGAGCTGCTCGTTCCCGTAGATGAGGAGCAGGTATTTCGCCATCTCAGACATCCAATCGCTTCGAGGCCTCGTTGGCCCGACTACCTATACGACGAACGAGGCGGCCGCGAATCGATGCACCTCACCGTATCCGGTGGACTTGCGCCGGCACGGGCAGCGGCGCAGCCCCCTGGCCGACTGCGGGTCCGGCGTGAACGCCGCAGCGGAGCGCACCGGTGCTGCCCATGCCCGCTCGCCCGCAGGGTCCGGCAAGGAGGCCGGTGGCTGGGGTGTTGTTGCCGCCTGATGACCCGACAGCCGAAGTCGCGATGCTCGGGCGCGGGTAATTCCTTCACATGCCACACGCACGTGTGATCACACCTGCGCTCTGACATTCAGAAGGAGATCGACCGATGGTTGCCAGTAGCCTCGTTCTCATCGCCGGCGCTGGTGGCGTGGGACGCACAGTCCTCCACCGGCTGCGCGCGCAGGACGTGCCGGTGCGCGCGATGGTCCGCCGCGAGGACGATCGTGCGGCTGAGTTGCGTGCGCTCGGCGCCGAGGTCGTCGCCGGCGATCTGACCCGGCCTGAGAGCGTGGCGGCCGCGCTGGAGGGCGTCGGGCGGATGTACTTCGCGATGCCCGTGTCTCCGGACCATCTGCTGGCGGCGACCGTGGTCGCCACCGTGGCGCGGGAACACGGGAAGCTGGCCGGCCTGGTCGACATGTCACAGATGACGGTGTCGCAGATGACCGCCACCAGTACCGGAGAGTCGCACCAGCAGCGGCTGCACTGGCTGGCGGAGCAGGTGCTGAACTGGTCGGGCCTGCCGGTGGTGCACATCCGGCCGACGTCGTTCCTGGACAATCCGCTGTTCACCACGCTGGCGGCGCAGTCGATCCGGGAGAACGGCACGATCGCGCTGCCGTTCGGTACGGGGCGCACGTCGCCGGTCGCCGTGGACGACGTCGCCCGGGTGGTCGCCGCCGTGCTGCGCGATCCGGCTCCGCACGTCGGGCGTGTCTACGAGCTGACCGGGCCACGCACGGTCGACATGACGGAGATGGCCGAGGAGTTCTCCCGGGCGTTGGGGCGTCCGGTGACGTATGTGGACGTGCCGCTGGACCGGTGGCGGGCCGACGTGCTCGCCAAGGTGGGCCTGCCGCCGCACACCGAGCAGCACATCGCCACCATGGCCCGGTTGCATCGCGAGAACCGCTACGACCGCGCGTCCGACGACGTCGAACGCGTGACGGGCGTGCCTGCTCGGACGATCGAGGCTTTCGTGGCCGCCCGCAGGGACTTCTACCTGGGCTGAGGCCGTCCGATAACCGGGACGACCGCCTGCCGGCAGTTGCTGGACTTCGACGGCGAGGGGCGAGAGTGTAGGAGGTGGTCATCCCCCCGTTTATCCATAGCAGACCCGGTGGCATTCGCAGGCCACCGGCATCGAACGGGGAGGAATCCACGCCGTGGACATGAAGCTAGAGGTCGTGGTGCTGCCGGTCGCCGACGTGGACCGGTCCAAGAACTTCTACAAGGCCCTCGGGTGGCGGGAGGACGCCGACTTCGCCCCCGGCGACGGCTTCCGGGTGGTGCAGCTGACCCCACCCGGCTCTGGGTGCTCGGTGATCTTCGGCACCGGGATCACCTCGGCCGCACCGGGCTCGATGCAGGGGCTGTACCTGATCGTCGACGACATCGAGGCCGCACGGTCCGAGCTCGTCGACCGCGGGGCCGACGTGGGTGAGGTGTTCCATGACGAGGGCGGGGTCTGGCACCATGCCGGGACCAAGGGGCGGTTGCCCGGCCCGGCTCCGGAACGCCAGAGCTACGGCTCTTTCGCCTCGTTCAGTGACCCCGACGGCAACGGCTGGATGCTCCAGGAGATCACCACCCGCCTTCCGGGCCGGTTGTGAGCCCGGAGCCGGAGCGTAGTGGCCGGCGTGAGGAGGAGATCCGTCACGCCGGCGCCGGGGCGCACCCGGATGGTGGGCGCGCCCCGATGCCGTGAGGCGCGCCCGGATGGTGGACGCGCCCCGATGCCGTCAGGCCCGGCGGAGCTGGAAGGTCAGGGCCAGGTCGTCGTCCGTGTGGGACGGCAGGTCCGGCGCCGTGCCCTCGGTGACCGTGGTCGCCAGGACCTCCTCCGCCACCACGTGCGGCACGGCCCGCAGGGCGGCGGCGAGGTCCGGGGACGAGGTGGCCCACCACAGCTCGATGCGGTCCGTGATGGACAGGCCGGTCGCCTTGCGGGCCTCCTGGACCAGGCGGATGACCTCGCGCAGGAGCCCCGCGCGGCGCAGCTCGTCCGTGAGCTCCAGGTCAAGGGCCACCGTCTCGCCGGTGCCGGTGCCGATCGCGCCGGTCTCCACCGCCCAGCCCGCCCGGGGCTGCTCGTTGACGATCACGTCGTCCGGGCCGAGCATGATCTCGCCGAGCTCGTCCGCCTCCACCATGACCGTGCCGCCGGAGCGGAGGGCACGCGAAACCCGGGCCGGGTCGGCGGCGGCCACCGCGGCGGCGACGAGCTTGGTCTGGGGGCCGAAGCGCTTGCCCAGCGCCCGGAAGTTGGGCTTGATCGTGTAGGACACGAGATCGGCGCTGAAGCCGGACATGTCCTCGATCGTCTGGACGTTGAGCTCCTCGGCCACCAGACCGCGCAGCTCGCCGGGCAGCGTCGGCCAGCCGTGCGCGCCCACCAGGGCCCGCCCGAGCGGCTGCCGGGTCTTGACCCCCGACGACGCTCGGGCCGAGCGGCCCAGCTCCACCAGGCGCCGCACCAGTGCCATCTGGTCGGACAGAACCGGGTTGAGCAGGTCCTCGCGCACCGCCGGCCAGGTCGCCAGGTGCACCGACGTGGGGACCTCCGCCGAGCGCAGCACGTCCCAGAGGTAGTCGGTGACGAACGGCGTGACGGGCGCCATCAGCCGCAGGACCGTGTCCAGGCACTCGTACAGGGTCGCGAACGCGTCCTCCGAGCCCTGCCAGAACCGGCGGCGCGAGCGGCGCACGTACCAGTTGGACAGGTCGTCGAGGAAGTCGGCCAGGCGGCGGCCGGCGCGCTGGGTGTCGTACTCGTCCAGCGACGCCGTGACCTCGGCCACCGTGCGGTGCAGCTCGGCCAGCGCCCAGCGGTCGAGCAGCGACCGCTCGGCCGGCGGCGTGGCCTCGGACAGCCTGGCCGGCGACCATGACTCGGCGTTGGCGTAGAGGGTGAAGAACGACGAGGTGTTCCAGAGCGTCAGCAGGACCTTGCGGACGATCTCCTCCAGGGCGTTGTGCCCCACCCGGCGGGCCGCCCAGGGGGAGCCCGAGCAGGCCATGAACCAGCGCAACGCGTCGGCCCCGTGCTGGTCCATCAGCGGGATCGGCTCCAGGACGTTGCCCAGGTGCTTGCTCATCTTGCGGCCGTCCTCGGCCAGGATCAGGCCCAGGCAGAGCACGTTCTCGTACGAGGACTGGCCGAAGACCAGCGTGCCGACGGCCATCAGCGAGTAGAACCAGCCGCGGGTCTGGTCGGTGGCCTCGCAGATGAACTGGGCCGGGTAGACGCCCTCGGGCTTGCCCCGCTCGCCCCACTGCGCGAACGGCATCGAGCCGGAGTCGTACCAGGCGTCGATGACGTCCGGGACGCGGCGTGCCTCAGCGCCGCACGACGGGCAGTCGAAGGCCACGTCGTCGACGTACGGGCGGTGCGGATCGAGCGACGAGACGTCCTGGCCGGCCAGCGAGCCCAGCTCCTCCAGGGAGCCGACGCACGTCACGTGGGACTCGTCCGCCGAGCACACCCATAGCGGCAGCGGCGTGCCCCAGTAGCGGGAGCGCGACAGCGACCAGTCGACGTTGTTGCGCAGCCACTCGCCGAAGCGGCCCCACTTGATCGTGTCCGGGTACCAGTTGGTGTTCGCGTTCTCGGCCAGCATGTGGTCCTTGACCGCGGTGGTCCGGATGTACCAGGACGGGAGCGCGTAGTAGAGCAGCGGCGTGTGGCAGCGCCAGCAGTGCGGGTAGGCGTGCTCGAAGTGGCCGCCGCGGAACAGCAGGCCGCGGGCGCGCAGATCCTCGGTCAGCTCCTCGTCGGCGTCCTTGAAGAACCGTCCGCCGACCATGGGCACGTCGTCGAGGAACCGGCCGTCGGGGCCGATCGGGTTGACGACGGGCATGTCGTACCGCTTGATCACGGCGAGGTCCTCGGCGCCGAAGGCCGGCGCCTGGTGGACCAGGCCGGTGCCGTCCTCGACCGTGACGTAGTCGCCCAGCACGACATAGTGGGCGTCCGGGATGTCGACCAGCTCGAACGGCCGGGAGTAGGTGGTGCGCTCCAGCTCGCGGCCGGTGTAGCGGGCCACCTCGGTGACACCCTCGCCCAGGACGGACAGCAGCGGCTCGGCGACGACGAGCACCTCGCCGTCCGCGGTGCGGGCCGCGACGTACGTCACGTCGGGGTGCACGGCCACCGCCGTGTTGGACACCAGCGTCCACGGCGTCGTCGTCCACACCAGCAGCGACGCGCCCAGCGCGGCCGGCGGCCCGGAGGTCACGGGCATGCGGACGTAGACCGACGGGCTGGAGACGTCCTCGTAGCCGCCGGGCTGGCCCAGCTCGTGGTCGGACAGGCCGGTGCCGCAGCGCGGGCAGTACGGCGTGATCCGGAAGTCGCGGAACAGCAGCCCCTTGTCGAAGACGACCTTCAGCGACCACCACACCGACTCGATGTAGGCCGGGTCCATGGTCCGATAGGCCTGCGACAGGTCGATCCAGTAACCCATTCGCTCGGTCATCTGCTCGAACGCGTCCACGTGCCGCAACACCGAATCGCGGCACTTGGCGTTGAACTCGGCGATGCCGTACGTCTCGATGTCCTTCTTGCCGGACAGGCCCAGCTCCTTCTCCACGCCCACCTCGACGGGCAGGCCGTGGCAGTCCCATCCGGCCTTGCGCGGAACGCTGAATCCGCTCATGGACTTGTAACGCGGGAACAGGTCCTTGAACACCCGCGCCTCGACATGGTGCACGCCGGGCAGGCCGTTGGCGGTGGGCGGGCCCTCGTAGAAGACCCAGGCGGGGTTGCCCGCGTTCTGCTCGATGGAACGCTCGAAGATCTTCCCGTCCCGCCAGCGGTCGAGGACCTCGCGCTCGAGCGCGGGCAGGTCGACCTGCGCGGGAAGAGGGCGGAAGGTTGGGGAAGACATCTCGGGCGGGCCTCCACGCTTGGTCGATACGGCAGGACAAGCGCGAAGGGACGAAGCCGGATCGGCTCCGCGGTACCACCCTTCTTGACCTCACCCGGGGCGAGGCCCTCTTCATTTGATCTGCTGCCGGTTCTAATGAGCTCTTGAGAGCCGTTCTTCCGGCGGCTCCGGGGTGATATCCCTCACAGTCGGGCCCCATCAACGCCTTGCAGTCTCAAACCATAACGCAGAGTGGAGGCGAAGGCTTCCAGGTTTCCCTGGTGAGGCCCTGCGGCGTCACCGCTATGGCCACAACATCGGTACGGAGCGCGTAAACGGCAACAAAGTTGTGGGAATGGACGCCGCTGAGGAGGAGTTGAATGCGCGAGGCGGGATAGTACGCAGGAGGTAAACCGTCCGGCGGGTCGTTTGCCGTTCCGTTATCCGGATCCTAAGCTGCCCGCACCCTTAACGGCCTTGATCAGCAATGGAGGCACGCCATGGCGGCAGTCACGCAGACCGCTACACCTTCGATGTGGTCGGAACAGGAGCTGGCCGAGGTACGCGGCACGCTCCAGACGGAGATCGACGAGCTCGAGGCCGACATCCTCCGCCACGAGACGGAGATAGCCTCTGGAGACGTCACCCAGGGCGCCGGCGACGATCAGGCTGACGCCGGTGCCAAGACGTACGAGCGCGAACGTGAGATCGCCCTTACCCTGAATGCGCGCGATCTGGTCGCGCAGAACGAACGTGCGATCGCCAGGATCGACGCAGGGACCTATGGAGTGTGCGAATCGTGCCACAAGCCGATCGGCAAGGAACGCCTTCAGGCGTTCCCGAGGGCGACGCTGTGCGTGGCCTGCAAGCAGAAGGAGGAGCGCCGGTAGGCAGACCCCGCGGTCGCCTGTTCGCCGTCCTCGTCGTGCTGGCGGCCGTGATCTACGCGGCCGACCTCATCACCAAGACGGTGGTGCTGCGGGCGCTTGAAAACGAGCCGCCGCTGGTCGTCATCCAGGACGTTCTGCAGTTCCGGGTGATCTTCAATTCCGGTGCCGCCTTCAGCATCGGCACCGGGATGACCTTCGTCTTCACGCTGATCGCCGCGGCCGTGGTGGTGGCCATCGTGCGCACCGCGCGCAAGCTGGGCAGCCGCGCGTGGGCGATCACGCTCGGCCTGCTGCTCGGCGGGGCGCTCGGCAACCTCACGGACCGGCTGCTGCGTTACCCCTCGGGGTTCGGCCGGTCCAAGCAGCTCCAGGGGCACGTCGTGGACTTCATCGAGGTGCTGCCGGGGCATTTCCCGGTCATCGACTACTTCCCGGTCTTCAACATCGCCGACTCGGCGATCGTCTGCGGCGGCATCCTGGCGGTCATCCTGGCCTGGCGCAACGTGCAGATCGACGGCTCCAAGGTGGCCGATGGCCCCCAGGAGGCCAAGGGGGAGACGAAGGATGGCTGAACAGCGCAGTCTGCCCGTGCCCGACGGGCTGGAGGGCGAGCGGCTCGACGCCGCGCTCTCGAGGTTGTTCGGCTTCTCCCGCACCCGCGCGGCCGAGCTCATCGGCGCGGGGGAGGTGCTGGTCGACGGCCGGCAGCCGGCCAAGTCCGACCGGGTGCAGGCGGGCGCGTGGCTGGATGTGACCCTGCCGCCACCGGTGACCACGCCCATGCCGGTGGCCGAGCCGGTGCCGGGCATGACGATCGTCTACGAGGACGACGACATCGTGGTGGTCAACAAGCCGATCGGGGTGGCCGCCCACCCGACCGTCGGCTGGACGGGACCCACGGTGATCGGCGGGCTGCTCGGGGCCGGCCACACGATCGCCACCAGCGGAGCCGCAGAGCGCCAAGGCATCGTGCACCGCCTGGACGCCAACACCACCGGGGCGATGGTCGTGGCCAAGAGCGAGCACGCCTACTCGCGGCTCAAGCGCGCGTTCAAGGAGCGCACGGTCGACAAGCGGTACCACGCGCTGGTCCAGGGGCATCCCGACCCGTTCAGGGGCACCGTGGACGCGCCCATCGACCGGCACCCGTCAGGCGACGGCCGCTTCGCCGTGGTGGCCGGTGGCAAGCCGTCCGTCACCCACTACGACACCGTCGAGGCGTTCCGCGCGGCCTCGCTGCTGGACATCAAGCTGGAGACCGGGCGTACGCACCAGATCAGGGTGCACATGGCGGCGCTGCGCCACCCGTGCGTCGGTGACCTGCTGTACGGCGCCGACCCGACGCTCGCCGCCCGGCTCGGGATCACCCGGCAGTGGCTGCACGCGGTCGCGCTCGGGCTCGAGCACCCTTCCACGGGGGAGTGGATGTCGTTCAGCACCGACTACCCGCAGGATCTGCGGAAGGCGCTCGACATCGTCCGCGACGAGTCCTGATCCGCCAGGTCAGCGGACCTTCTTCGTCTTCTGCTCGGCCGCGTCGGACGCCCTGCCGTTGTCCGTGCCCTCGACCGCTCCGGGGGTCTCGTCCGACGTCTCATCCTTGTCCTCCTTGTCCTTCTTGTCCTTCTTGGACTTGGTGGGCGTCGGCTCCTTGGAGGGGCTCTTCGTCTCGCGGCCGGGGGTCCTGGGCTGTCCCCTGGTGGGAGGCGGCGTGCTCTGCGGCGCCTGCTGGTAAGTCGGCCCGGGCGTGACCGTCTCCTTCGGGGGTGGCTGCGATGACCGGGAAAGGGACGGTGACAGGGACGTGGTCACCAC
>NZ_VCKY01000308.1 GCF_005889735.1 Nonomuraea turkmeniaca | reverse complement strand
GTTCACCGCCCCGCCCCGGCCGCCGGTCACCGGCCGCCCGACCGCCGAGAGCCTCGACCCGGAGTCCCTGCTACGCGGACGGCGTAACGCCCCCTCCAAGGGCTGGCGCCGCCTGGTCTACAAGGCGTCCGGCGGCTGGATCAAGCCCGGCGAGCCGCCGGAGGTACGCCGCCGCCGCGAGCTCGTGACCAGGGCCCGCACCCCCGTGACGACAGGACACCACCGCGTGGCCGTGCTGAGCCTCAAGGGCGGCGTGGGCAAGACCACCACCACGGTCGGCCTCGGCGCCACCCTGGCCCAGGTGCGCGGCGACCGCGTCATCGCCGTGGACGCCAACCCGGACCGCGGCACGCTCTCCGACAAGCTGGTCCTGGAGACCTCGGCCACCGTACGTGACCTGCTCAACGAGCGTGACCAGGTCAAGCGGTACGTCGACATCAGGGCGTTCACCTCCCAGGCGTCCTCGCGCCTTGAGGTCCTGGCCTCCGATCGCGACCCGTCGGTCTCCGAGGCGTTCAGCGGCTCCGACTACCAGGCCGTCTCCCAGGTGCTGGAGAACTTCTACTCGATCTGCATCACCGACTGCGGCACCGGTCTGCTCCACTCCGCCATGGGCGGCGTGCTCGGGCTCGCCGACCAGATCGTCCTGGTCAGCTCCCCGTCGGTGGACGGCGCCAGGGCGGCCTCCGCCACGCTCGACTGGCTGGAGGCCCACCACTACGGCGACCTGGTGAAGAACGCGACTGTGGTGTTGTGCAGCGTCCGGCCCCGGTCGAAGTCGGCGGTCGACATCAAGAAGCTGGAAGCCCACTTCGCCGCCCGATGCCGCGCCGTGATCCGGGTGCCGTACGACCCGCATCTGGAGGAGGGCGCGGAGATCGACCTGGACCGGCTGCAGGAGCCCACCAGGGACTCCTACCTTCAGCTCGCCGCCTGCGTGGGCGACGGCTTCGCGGGGATCCGCGATTGAGCGTCCGCGGGGATCTGCGACTGAGCGGAGGGTATGGGATTCGAACCCATGAGGCCATCGCTGACCTGGCCGCTTTCAAGGCGGCTGCACTCGTCCACTATGCGAACCCTCCCGTGCGCAAACCACGATAGCGGCTGTGGTGACGGCGGTGTACGTTCAGGTGGTGGCGGATCTCAACGTCGAGGTGGCGCGTGCTGAGCCTGGCACGCTCGTGCGCCTCGTCGGCGATCTCGACAAGCTCACCGCGCCGTTGCTCAAGGAACGCCTGCTGAAGTTGTTCGCCGACGGCCGGGTGGAGGTCGTCATCGACGCGACGCGGCTGGAGTTCTGCGACTCCAGCGGCCTGTGGGTGCTGGTCGAGCACCAGCGCCGGGTGGCCGCGCACGCCGGCTGGTTACGCCTGGTCGGCGTGCACGGCGTCCTGCAGCGGGTGCTGGACGTGACCGGCCTCAAGGCCGCCTTCGACGGCGTGGTCGTGGCCGAGCTGTAAAGGCCACCGGTCGCTCAGCCGACTGTAAAGGCCACCGGTCGCTCAGCCGGCTGTAAAGGCCACCGGTCGCTCAGCCGGCTGTAAAGGCCACCGGTCGCTCAGCCGGCTGTAAAGGCCACCGGTCGCTCAGCCGGCTGTAAAGGCCACCGGTCGCTCAGCCGACTGTAAAGGCCACCGGTCGCTCAGCCGGCTGTAAAGGTCACCGGTCGCTCAGCCGGCTGTAAAGGTCACCGCTGGCTCAGCTGAGCGAGCAGCCACCGCGGGCCCACGACCTCCGCGCCCAGCTCGTTGACCCGCTCTCGCAATCCCCGATCCGCGGTCACCACGACCACGCGCTCCCACGGCCGGGCCTCGCGCACGACATCCACGATCGCGTCGTCCCCACTGCCCTTGGCCGCGACCACCTCGATCCCGGGAACCCCGGGTACGCTCTTGGCCGCGCCCTCCACGACGGCGACCACTCTCGGATGCCACTGCGCCAGCACGGGATGCTCCAGCCTGAGCCCGGCCACGTCCTCCAGCAGCCGCGTCGCCGCCCCTGCCCGGTCGCGCCACCAGCCGTGCTCGGCTCGCGCGCCCACGATGTTGGCCACGTCCAGCACGATCGTCTCCGGCCTGAGCTCTTCCTGGATGTCGCCCCACGTCGCCGCGAACCCCGGATGCAGCTTCCTGCCGGCCACCTCGTTCAGCGCCAGCCAGCGCATCTCGGTGCTCTCGCGGTTGGCCGGCGCCGCGGCCAGCCGCACGGCCGACTCGGCGATCACCGTCTCGAACGCCCACCCGCCGTGATCGTCGAGATAGACGCCCCGCACCCGCAGCCCCTCGCCGCCGAGCGCCGCCTCCTCGCGAGCCTCGCGCAACGCGCTCGTGACGGCGTCCTCGTGGCTGTCCCGAGCCCCGCCGGGCAGCCCCCACGTGCCGCCGTGGTGGCTCCACCAGGAACGTTTCTGCATGAGCACGTACGGCACACCGAGGTCGTCATGGTGCACGACGAGCAGCCCCGAAGCCCCGTGCAGCCCCCAATGCCTGTGGCCCTGGGAGCATTCGGTCCACCCGTCGCCGTCCTTAGCCGCCATGGTGGGATTGTCTCAGCCTCCGCCCTTGGAGAAGTGCTGGTAGTCCTTGGCGCCGGACCAATAGCCGCCCCACTCCCAGCCCACCTGGGCGAAGGCCTTTACCACCTTGTCGCCCGGATTAATCACACCTTTGCCCTTCATTGGGCGCTCGGTGTACTTTTTGGCATTGTCGTGTGCAGTGCTGCCACTTGCGGTGACATATGGGTTCTGGAGGGGATTGATGTCTATCGCCTCCCCGTAGGCATGGTTCGACCAGCTGCTGGAACCGGTCGCCCTGCGGCAGTTGAAGGCTGAGGTGTTGTTCGCGTCGATCGAGGCGAAGTCGTCGGCCTTGTACGCGTCCACCAGCTTCATCTGGTAGATCGGCCAGCGCCACCCGTACAACTTCTTGAAGACCGTCACGATGTCGTCGGTCACTGTCTTGCGCACGACCAGCTCGCCCGTGTGCGGCTTGTTGTCGAAGCCCCAGTAGGACAACGTGACCAGCCGCAGATCCCGGTAGTGGACCGGGCAGCCGGGCCGCCACGAGTACGGCAGGCGGTCGCGCGTGACGTCCGACACCTTGGCGCTGAACGCGGGCGGCGGCGTCGGTGTCGGCGTGCTCGGCGCGGTCGTCGTCGAGCCGGGTGCCGGCGTCTCGGGTGCGGGAGCGGGCGTCATGGGCTCAGGAGCGGTCGAGGCGACCGGCTCCGCCGTGCCGCACGAAACGCACGCGAGCACCACGAACGCCATGGTGGCTACACGCTTCATCTAGCCACCATATGCGACGTCTCGCCAGGTCAGGGGACTATCAGCACGGTACGGCGAGCTCGTTTCGCCAGCGTCGCCGCCACCGAGCCGCACCAGGAGTGACGCGAGCGGCCCACCACGATGGCGTCGGCCATGTACGTGCTCGCGAGCGTCTCCAGCTCCCGCGCCGCGTCACCCCGTACGCTGACGAACTGCCACGGGACGCCCGCGCCCTTCAGCTCGTCCCTGAGGTCGCCGGCGAGGTCGCCCGCCGAGTCCGGGATGATCGGCGACCCGGCGAAGAACCACAGGGCGGCGGCGTTGAGCGACTCCACGAAGGCGACGAGCAGTCCGGCGTCGTCCCTGCGGGCGAGCCCGGCCGCGTACGCGAGGGCGTTGCGGCTCGGGCCCGATCCGTCGAAGCCCACCACGAGCAGGCCGGCGCCGTCCTTGCCGATCTCGAACTGCCCTGCGGGGAGCCTGCCTGCCAGCGGCTCCCACCGCGGGTCCGTACTACCGCTGAACACGGCATGCTCCCAGCGGTCAGTTCTCGGCGTGCTTACCGCGCCGGGCCAGCTCGCGCAGGGCGTCGGCCGCGTAGATCACGAGGGCCACGAAGGAGACCGCGGCGAGCGAGCCGCCGAGCCACAGGTCGTTGACCGTCGCGTCGACGTACGCGGCGCCCCTCGGCTGGTAGCCGACCGCGAACGGGGCGGCGACCAGCCACAGGCCGCCGAGGAACAACAGGACCAGGGCGGAGACGCCCACCTTCGCCTTCATCGGTTCTCCTCCACTCCGACCAGGGGAGCCTTGCCGTTCCTGCGGTGCTCACCCGTGTTGTTCAAGTCCTCACGCAGCGCCTCGACGAGCGGGGCGAGCAACGTGGCCAATTCGGCGGACGACGCCTGAGGCGCGCTCGGCACCGCCTCGGGCTCCGGCTCGCTCACGCGCGGGCGCACGACCACCAGGCCCCGCGCCACCAACTCCTCATGCAGGGCCATGGCGAAACTGATCACACCTGCGAGCCCCACGACCGCCACGCCGAGCCCGGTGAAGAACTCCGACAGGGTGGGGTCGGTCCAGTCGGCGTTCTCCGGCTGGGTGCCCAGGGCGAAAGGCGCGATCATCAACCACAACCCGGCCAGCACCGCCAGGGACGCCGCGACGGCGCCCACGAACTTGCGAATCATTGCGAGATTCCTCCAGAGACAAGGTCTTTCTGCGGGGGCGTGGCCTGCGTGATCAGGGCCCGCGAGGTAGGCCGCAGCACGGTACGCGCCACCGCCCTGGCGCGTTCGAGCTCGGTGCCGCCCTCCGGCGGGGCCATCTTGGCAACCGCGGTGAGCAGCGCGGACGGCCCATCCGCCCGCTCCACCCGCTGGGCCACGAGCTCCAGCAGGAGCCCGGCCAGGACCAGGTCGTCCTTGCTGAGCGGCTCGGGCGCCGCGGGCACCGTCGCGGGGCCACGCAGGGGGAGCTCCTTCAGGAAGATCGTGGCCACGAAGCCGAGCAGCGCGATGGGCACACCCACCAGGAACACGGTCTCCAGGCCGCGCGTGAACGACTCCAGCACGATGTTCTTGATCGGCCCAGGCAGTTGCTGGATGGCGCTCGGGCTGCCGAGCTGGACGTCCGAGCCGCCGGGCAGCGAGATGCCCGCCGCCTTGAGCATCTCGGCCATCTCGTCCTTGAGCCGGTTCGTCAGGATCGCGCCGAACGCGGCCACGCCGACGGCGCCGCCCAGCGAGCGGAAGAACGACACGCCCGACGTGGTGGAGGCCATGTCGCGCTGCTCCGCGCCGTTCTGGGCGGCCAGGATGAGCATCTGCATGGACAGGCCCAGGCCGACGCCGAGCACGGCCACGTCGAAGCCGATGAGCCACTCGCTGGAGTCCACGTGCAGGCGGGAGAGCATGAACAACCCGACGGCCACGATGAACAGGCCCGCGACCGGGAAGATCTTCCACCTGCCGGTCTGCGTGACGATCTTGCCGGAGATCACGCCGGACACGAACAACGCCGCCACCATCGGCAGGGTCATCAGGCCCGAGTTCGTCGGGCTGAGGCCCTTGACGATCTGCAGGTACTGCGGCAGGTAGATCATCGCGCCGAACATCGCCATGCCGACGAACAACGACGCCATGCTGGTCAGCACGAACGTACGGTTGCGGAACAACCGCGGCGGCAGGATCGGGTTGCCCGCGGTCCGCTCGGACAGCACCGCGAGCGCCAGCATGAGCAGGCAGATCGCGGCCAGGAAGTACGTCCACACCGAGTTCCACTCGAACTGGTTGCCGCCGAGCGTCAGCAGGAGCATGAGCGCGCTCGCGCTGGCCGTGATCGTCGTGGCGCCCCAGATGTCGATCGAGGTGCTCCGCTTGACGTGGGGCAGCCGCAGCACCTTCTGGACCACCAGGAACGACACCAGCGCGAACGGCACCACGACGTAGAAGCACCAGCGCCAGCCGAGCCAGTCGGCGTCCACGATGAACCCGCCGAGAAGCGGCCCCGCGACCGTGGAGATCCCGAAGACGGCGCCCATGTAGCCGGAGTACCGGCCCCGCTCGCGCGGCGAGACGATGTCCCCCAGGATCACCTGCGAGAGCGCTGACAACCCGCCCACACCCAGGCCCTGCACGGCCCGCGCCGCGATCAGCTGCCCCATGTCCTGCGACAGGCCGGCCACCACCGAGGACGCGACGAACAACCCCAGCGCCGACTGGAAGAGCAACTTGCGCCCGAACAGGTCGGACAGCTTGCCCCACAGCGGCGTGGAGACCGTCATCGTCAGCATGGTCGCGGACGCGACCCATGAGTACTGGTCCTGACCGCCGAGTTCCCCCACGATCGTCGGCAGAGCCGTGCCCACCACCGAGGTCGAGATCATCGATGTGAGCATCGCGAGCATCAGCCCGGACATGACCTCGAGGATCTCGCGGTGGGTGTAGGCCCGCTGCGTGGGGGACGCGGTCCCCGCCTGGGCTACCAAGACACCACATCCCCTTCATGCAGATTTATCCGACTTGAGTATACGCATGTTTACTAGCCGCGCGGCAAGTAGGGCTCTCTTCAGTAGAGTTCGGGGCATGAACGCCGAGGTGACCCGGCTCCGTGGCAGGGAGGCCACCCGTGAGCGGATCCTGCAGGCCGCGCGCACGCTGTTCGGCGAGCACGGCTACGAGCAGGTGACCATCCGCATGATCGCCGCCGCCGCGGACGCCAACATCGCGCTGGTCGGCCGCTATTTCGGCTCCAAGGCCGGGCTGTTCGGAGCGGTGCTCGAGGGCGAGCCCACCATCAGTTCACTGTTCGAGGGCGACCAGGAAGGGCTCCCGAGGCGGCTGGCGGAGTACGCCGCCGAGCGGATGCAGCACCCCCCGGACAGTCCGATCCTGCGAACGCTCGAACGGTCCGCCCGCCATCCCGAGGTCCTGGAGGTGGCCCGCGAGCGACTCATCGCGGCCGTGCTCCAGCCTTTGGAGGCGCAACTCGGCGGCGGTCCGGACGCGCGGGCCAGGGCCCGAATGGTGGCGGCGGTCTTCCTGGGCATCGGGGCCATGCGCCGCCGCGTCGGTCCGGAGAAGCCGACGGCGGCCGACGTGGACCGGCTCACCGCGGTCTTCGAGGTGTGCCTGGCCGAGTGAAAGTTTCACCTGCCGGGTGCCTCCTGGCCAGGGGATATGCGGTTGCGAACGATCGGATGTCTTTGAGCGACCCGCAACGCCTCCCTACCATCCGAGGAGCCAGTGGGAGCGCTCCCACATGACCGACGGAGTGATTTCATGTCTCGCAGAAAGCCCATGTTGGCGGTGCTCCTGACGGCGGCCGCCATGGCCGCCGCGGGGGCGGTCGTGTTCTCGTCGTCCACCGCCCAAGCCGCCGACTCCGCTTTCTACGTGGATCCCCAGACGAACGCGGCCAAGTGGGTGGCCGCGAACCCGAACGACAGCCGTACCCCCGTGATCAGGGACAGGATCGCCGCCGTGCCGCAGGGCCGGTGGTTCGCCACGTACAACCCCACGACCGTGCGCGGCCAGGTCGACACGTACGTCGGCGCCGCCGCCGCGGCCGGCAAGATCCCGATCATGGTGGTGTACGCCATGCCGAACCGCGACTGCGGCGGCCCGAGCGCGGGCGGCGCCCCCGACCACGCGTCCTACCGTGCCTGGATCGACCAGATCGCGGCCGGGCTGGCCGGACGTCCCGCGACGATCGTTCTGGAGCCGGACGCCCTGGCGATCATGTCGAACTGCATGAACGCCTCCGAGCAGGCCGAGGTCAAGGCCTCCATGGCGTACGCGGGCAAGAAGCTCAGAGGCCAGGCCAAGGTGTACTTCGACATCGGCCACGACGCCTGGCTGGGCGCCTCGGAGGCCGCCTCCCGGCTGAACGGCGCTGACGTGGCCAACAGCGCCGACGGCATCGCGGTCAACACCTCGAACTACCGGGCCACGCCCGGGCTGGTGTCGTACGCGAAGAGCGTGATCTCGGCGACCGGCGTGTCCAGGCTGAAGGCCGTCGTCGACACCAGCCGCAACGGCAACGGCCCGTCCGGCAGCGAGTGGTGCGACCCGGCCGGCCGCGCGACCGGCACCTGGAGCACCACGAATACCGGCGACTCCGCCATCGACGCCTACCTCTGGGTGAAGCCCCCGGGTGAGGCGGACGGGTGCATCGCGGCGGCCGGGCAGTTCGTGCCGCAACGCGCGTACGACCTGGCCATCGCCGCGCCGTCGCCCACCGCCACCCCGACCGTGACGCCCACCGTCACCCCCACGGTCACGCCCACCAGTGGTCCTGGGGGCTGCACGGCCACCTACAAGGTGACGAGTCAATGGCAGGGCGGTTTCCAGGGTGAGGTCACCGTGAAGGCCGGCTCGTCCGCCATCTCCGGCTGGAGGGTCGGCTGGACCTTCCCGAACGGGCAGACGATCACGCAGCTCTGGAGCGGCAACCTGTCCGGCAGCGGCACCGTCTCCGTCACGAACATGGGCTGGAACGGCGCCCTGGCCGCCGGCGCGACCACCTCGTTCGGCTTCACCGGCAACTGGAACGGCCAGAACGGCACCCCGTCCCCGGTCACCTGCACCGCGTCCTGACACCCTCGCCGGGCCCTCGACCGCGGGGGCCCGGCGAAATAACCGCGCCATATTTGCTGTTGCAACGAGCCAGGTCACCAATGCCGGCTCTGCGAAAGGCGCGTACTCATGGCTTTGCCGCTGTCCATCCTTGATCTGGCGCACATCGGCGAAGGCGAGACGGCGAGCGAGAGCTTCGCCGCCAGCGTGGCCCTGGCCCAGCGTGCGGAGGAGCTCGGATACCTGCGGATCTGGTACGCAGAGCACCACAACATGGACAGCATCGCGTCCTCGGCCACCAGTGTGCTCATCGCCCACGTGGCCGCGCACACCAGGACGATCCGCCTCGGAGCGGGCGGCGTCATGCTCCCGAACCACGCCCCGCTGACGATCGCCGAGCAGTTCGGCACGCTCGAAACCCTTCATCCCGGGCGTATCGACCTCGGGCTCGGCCGGGCGCCCGGCAGCGACCAGCAGACCATGCGGGCACTGCGCCGGAGCCCGGCCGCCGCGGACACGTTTCCCGAGGACGTGCTGGAGTTGCAGGGGTACCTGACCGGCCGGTCGCGGATCCCCGGCGTCGACGCGACCCCCGGCAAGGGGACCGACGTGCCACTGTACATTCTCGGGTCGTCCCTGTTCGGGGCCCAGCTGGCCGCCATGCTCGGGCTGCCGTACGCGTTCGCCTCGCACTTCGCGCCGACCGCGCTGGAGGAAGCCGTGGCGCTCTACCGGCGCGAGTTCAAGCCGTCCGCGCAGCTGGCGCAGCCGTACGTGATGGCCGCGCTCAACGTGATCGCCGCGGACACGGCCGAGGAGGCGCAGGAGCAGTTCCTGGCGGCCAAGCGGCTGCGGGTGAGCCGGTTCCTGGGGCGGGGGCGCACGTTCACGCCGGAGGAGGCGGACCTCATCCTCGAGTCGCCGGCCGGGCAGCAGATCCAGCAGATGGCCAAGTATTCGGCGGTCGGGGATCCGGGTGAGGTGAAGGACTACGTCGACCGGTTCGCCGAGCTTGCCCAGGCCGACGAGCTGATCGTCGTGTTCTCGGCGCCCGACAGGAAGGTGTGGCTGCGCTCGGCGGAGCTGCTGGCGCGGGCGTACGGGATCTAGCGGTCATTCGGTCTGCGGGCCGATCATGTAGGGACCGGTGGTCTCGGAGGCCGGTGCGGGGGCCAGCCCGGCCGCGACCAGCTGGGTCCGTAGCGTGATCACTGTCCGCTCCAGCGCCCTGATCTGCGCCTGGAGCCGGCGGATCTGGTCGCGCATCGCGACCGAGATGCTCTGCTCGGCGATCAGGTCGGAGCTGAGCTGGTCCGCCTGGGTGTGCACCCGGCCCATCTGCTTCTCCATCTGACTCAGGGCGTCCTCGTAGATCGTCTTCGCCCGGAGGAACGCCTCGGCGTCCACTTTGGAACGTTCTATCTCGGCCTGGCACTCGGCCTGCGCCACCGCGGTCTGCTGGGTCTTCTTGTTGGCGTCGGTGGCGGACCTGAAGGCGAGGTAGGCGACGCCGAGGGGGACCACGCCCACGCCGAGCTGGATGAGCAGGTCAGTCAGTCCCGGCATCACGACCTCCCTCCATGGGCCGGATCACGCCCGTATAGGTCATGCCGTCGTCGCTGTGCCAGGCGTTGACGGTCAGCGCGATGGGAAACTCGCTGCCGTCGCTGCGCAGGCCCACCAGCGGGATGATGCGCCCGGCCAGCTCAGACTGGCCGCTGGCGCGTACCCGGGCCAGCCCGCCCGCGTGCTGATCGCGGAAGCGAGGCGGCATCAGCACCGTCAACGGCTGCCCGACGGCCTCGTCCGTGCTCCAGCCGAACAAGGCCGCCGCCTGGGGATTCCACGACAGGATGATGCCGGACGCGTCGGCGACGACCACGGCCGTCGACCCCGTGCCCGGGAGCCGGTCCACGCGGACGGCCTCCGGCCAGGTGGCGATCAGCGCGATCCAGCCGCCGAACGCCAGCCAGACCGCCCCGCCGACCCAGCCGCGCGGATTGTCGCCGGTGAACGTCGAGACCAGGTAGACCAGCCCGTACAGCAGGAGCAAGGCAGTGGAGGCGGCGTAGGCGATCCGATCGGAGCGCATGAACGCCTGCACCAGACACAGGGCGCCGATGCCGCACCAGGCCGCGGCTCAGGCGTCCAGCGGGGCGAAGGAGGCCAGCATGGCGTAGCCGGGGGTTTCGCGCTGGTCGGCCGGCGCGAACGCGAGGGAGGCGGAGATGGCCAGGCTGAGCAGCCCGACGAACGCGAGGGACGCGCCGCGCCGCCCGATGCGGCGCGTCACTCGCGCTACGACGTCGTTACTCACAGTTGCTAGATTAATACAGATAGTTAGTCCAGGACCTGGTTAATCCTTGACCGTTGCTCAACTGATGTTCATGCCGCCGTCGGCCATCATGTTCGCGCCGGTGACAGCCGTGGTGGAGCAGGAATTGGCGGATGCCTCTCCAGCGCCGCCGGAGTGGCGGTCTCAGCCGGAACGTCGGACGACCGGCACATACCCACCCCGCGCC
>NZ_VCKY01000307.1 GCF_005889735.1 Nonomuraea turkmeniaca | reverse complement strand
GCCCAAGACGACCACCCGTCCCGACGCCCCCGCCGCCTCGGCGCAGCGGTGCAGCAGCGCCAGCGCCTCCCGGTCCGGCAGGTCGTTCAGCACCTTCCGCACCAGGTAGACGTCCTTGCCGGCAGGCAGCGGGTCATAGAAGCTGCCCCCGGCCACGGTGACTCGGTCGGACAGCCCGGACGCCGCGAAGGACTCCACGGCCCTGGCCGCCGTGCCGGGCAGCTCGACCAGCGTGCCCTTCACCCCGGGCCGGGCCCGGAGGATCGCGGTGAGGGCCGCGCCGGTGCCGCCGCCCACGTCCACCACCTCGGTCACCCCGTCCCAGTCCGCGCCGACCAGGATCTCCGGATCGAACTCCCCGTGGCCCACCGGCCCCATGAGCGCGTCGAAGCTCTCGCCCAGCTCCGGGTGCGCCTCCAGGTCCTCCCAGAACGACCGCCCGTACAGCTCCTGATAGGCCGGCTCACCGGAGCGCACGGCCGCCAGGAACGTCGTCCAGGCCCCCGCCATCCTGCCGCCCACGCCGTCGAGATCGAGGAAGAGCCGCAGCGTCTCGTCCCGCAGCCCACCGGAGCTCGGCGCCGCGTCGTTGAGCGCGAACGTGCCCGGCTCCGGCTCCTCGAACACGCCCTTGCCGGCCAGGTGGGTGAGCGTCCTGCGCAGGTACGCGGCGTCGCAGCCGACGGCCTCCGCCAGGTCGCCGACCTCCATGGGGCCCTCCGCCAGCCGGTCGGCGATGCGGAGCGTCGCCGCCACCCGCAGCGCCCACGGGGTGCTCAGATCAGCCATCTCCCAAAGGTTCACCATCCGAGACTCCCACGCACCGCATTCGATGGACAGCCGTGGCCGACCTGTGACCAACCGGCCACGGCACGTGCGGGTCTAAGCAGGTAAGCGAAAGGATCACAGCCATGAGGCATCCCTCAGCGACCGCCGCGCTTCTGGCGGCGGCGGTCCTCGGCGGGCTGGGGCTCGTACCCGCCGCCGCCCACGCGCGGACCGGGCCCGAGGTGGCCCGCGCCGCCTGGATCACATCCTGCTACGACAAGAAGGAACGCGACTTCGCCCCCTGCGGCCGCTGGCGGCTGCTGTGGCGCGACGGCAGGCAGACGACCATACGCGACGCCGCCATCACCAAGATCGACAGTGCGGGGAAGGAGACCCGCGACCCGAGCACCTTCGCGATCAGCGGGGACGGGAAGGTGCTCGCCTACGAACGCGCCGGCGACCACCGCCTGGTCGTCCGCCGGGCCGCCGGCGGCCCGGCCACGGTGCTGCCGAAGTCGGTGCGGCCTAAGGGCCTCGGCACGGACGTCATCGGCCTGGACCTGTCGTCCACGGGGGACAAGGTGCTGATCGACTACCAGGACGACCCCGCCCGCCTGCCTGCCAAGGTCGTCACGGTGGCCACCGGCAAGATCACCACGCTGCCCGCCGAGGACACGGTGCTCGGCTTCAGCGGCGACGGCGACGAGGTGCTGGCCACCCGCCTCCAAGGTGACAACACCACGACCATGTACGCCTACCGCCTCGACGGCGGCGCCCCGATCAAGAGCACGCCGCCCCAGGTCGTGGCGAACGCGCTGGCGTACGCGCTGGCCCCCGACGGCAAGACCGTCGCGGTGTTCACCGAGGGCGACACCGCCAAGAAGCGGCCGCCCAGGGCGCGGATCTACGACCTGGAGACCGGGGACCTCTCGGCCGCCGCGGACCTGCCCGTCAAGGCCGACGCGCTGCCGTACGCGCCGTGGTGGACCGCGGACGGGCGGCTCAACGTGGTCGTGCACAGCGGTGACGAGCGGGAGACGGCGGTGATACGGGTGCTCACCGTCGACCCGCAGTCCCAGCAGACCACGCAGGCCGACAAGTACACGATCAGCAAGACCAGGCACGCCTACTTCGCCGCAGGGGAGTGACCCACATGAGAACCAAGATCGTCGCGACCCTCACGGCCGCGCTCGTCACCCTGGTCGGCGCCCCGGTCGCCGCCCCGGTGGCCGGCGCGGTGGCCGGCCCGGCCGTCGCGCACGCCGATCCGCACCACGACAGCATCAGGTACGCCTCCATCAAGAGCTGCGCACGCGAGAACGAGCAGCCGCGGCCGTGCGGCGCGTGGCGGCTCGTCATGCACAGCGGCGAGCAGACCACGCTGCGCGACGCGCAAGGGGTCGCGCTCAACGCGAAGGGCAAGTCCACCCGCTACCTCCCGGCGGCCATCGCGGTGAGCGGGAACGGGCAGAAAGTCGCGTACTTCACCACGACCGGCAGGCTCGCCGTACGGACCCTCGGCGGAGGCGTCAAGCTGCTCCCCAAGGACGCGCTGCCGCGGATCGGGCAGGACCAGGTGTCGCTGGTGCTCTCTGACGACGGCGGCCGGCTGGCCGCGCTCTTCAGCGACGACAAGCCCCACGCCACCCGTGTCTTCGACACCGACACCGGCGCTCGGCTCGGCACCCTGCCGGGCCACCTGGGCGTGCAGGGCTTCAGCGACGACGGTGACGAGCTGCTCGGCACCGTCGACGCCGAGGAGTCCGTCACCGACCTGCTGGTCTACAGCGACACGGGGAAGCAGCTCGTCCGTGCCACCCCGCCGCAGGTCGTCGCGTCGAACGGGCCACAGGCGCTGGCCGCCGACGGGCGTACCGTGGCGAACATCGTGCAGGGGGACAAACCGGAGCTGGTCCTGTACGACATGGAGTCCGACCAGGTCACCGATCGCAAGAAGATCAAGCTGCCGACCGGCGACATCAACATGATCGACTGGACCGGGGACGCCCAGGTGACCCTCCACCTGGTCCGCTACCTGTCGAACTCCACCAGGATGACGGTCGTCCAGATCGACACCCGGACCGGCGCGGTCAAGGTCCGGGACCGGTACACGGTCCTGAAGGACACATTCGTGTTCGCCGCGTGCGGCGGCTGACCCCGCCGACAGGCGATGCCGTTAGGAACGGCGGACGCCGGGAAGGTGCCAAGGGGCGCCCTTGAACCGAGGAGCCGCCCCGGATCACGAGGCGGGGGACCCGGCCCGGCCTGTACGGGCTACGCGCCGCACAGGCCGGGCCAAGCCACTCACACCGAGCTGGTGGTGCCCTGCTCCGAGCAGGGCGCGGCCGCTCACACCGAGCTGGTGGTGCCTTGCGCCGAGCAGCCGGGTGCGGCCGCTCACGCCGAGCTGGTGATGACCGCGAAGCGGGCGCCGTGCGGGTCGGCCAGGAAGGCCATGCGCCCGACCCCCTCCACACTCACCGACGGGGCCCGCACCGTCCCGCCGAGCTGCTGCGCCAGGCTCACCGTGGCGTCGCAGTCCGGCACCTCGAAGTACGGCACCCAGTGCGGGCTGTCGCCCGGCTCGAGCTCGGCGAGCCCGGCCATGGAGGACTCCTCGCCGCCCCCGGCGGGGGAGATCACGGGATAGGACATGTCGCCCATCGGCATGTCATGGATGGACCAGCCGAAGACCGCCTCGTAGAAGGCGCGCGCGGCGGCGAGGTCGGGAACGTACAGCTCGACCCAGCCCAGCGAGCCCGGCTCCGTGACCAGGCCGAGCCCTCGGGTCGCGCCCGGCTGCCACACGGCGAACCTGGCCCCCGCCGGATCCGCGAACACCGCCATCCGTCCCTGCCCCTCGATGTCGAGCGGCGGGGCGACCACCGTGCCGCCCGCCTGCTCGATCGTCTTGGCGATGGCGTCGGCGTCGGGCGCCTGGAAGTACGTCAGCCAGGCCGCGGCCGGGTTGTCCTCGGTGGCGTGGCTGATCCCGGCCACCGTCTTGCCCTCGACCTGGCAGAACCGGTAGTCCCTGTGCTCGGGGCCGAGCGTGATCGACCGCCAGCCGAACAGCCCGGTGTAGAAGGCCTCGCAACGGTCGGCGTCCGGGCTGTTGACGTCGATCCAGCAGGGAGTGCCCGGCAGGTACTGGGTGGTGAGCATGGCGTTGTTCCTTCGCGTGACGAAACGGTGGGTGGCCTCCTCGCCTCATGGCGCGGTCTGAGGGCGACGCCACTCGTATCCGGCGACTGCCAGCGTGGCACGATACATCGGCGAATGCGACTGCCGCCGCAGTCGAATCTGTGTTTGAAGCATGGCCTAGACTCAGGACTATGAGAGCCGCGTTCCAAGCATCTCTGCTGGGTCTCGACGAGGAGCTCGGCGTCGGCCCGCTCCGCGCCGCGGTCCGCAGGACACATCTCGCCCACGGCGCCTGGATCGATGTCCTGCCGGGCTGGCTGTCGGGCGCCGACACGCTGTTCGAACGGCTCGCGGAGGTGGTGCCGTGGAAGGCCGAACGGCGGCGGATGTACGACCGGGTGGTGGACGTGCCCCGGCTGCTGAAGTTCTACGACGAGGACGAGACCCTGCCGGACCCGGTGCTGGACGACGCCCGGCGCGCGTTGAACGCTCATTACGCGGAGGAGCTCGGAGAGCCGTTCCGCACGGCCGGTCTCTGCTTCTATCGTGACGGGCGTGACAGCGTGGCCTGGCACGGGGACACGATCGGGCGGGGGAGCACGGAGGACACGATGGTCGCGATCGTCTCGGTCGGCTGCCCGCGCCCCCTCATGCTCCGGCCGCGCGGCGGCGGCCCCTCGATCCGGCGTGATCTCGGGCACGGGGATCTGATCGTGATGGGCGGCAGCTGCCAACGCACCTGGGAGCACGCCATCCCGAAGACCACCCGTCCCACGGGGCCGCGCATCAGCATCCAGTTCCGCCCCCGCGACGTCCGCTGACCCCTGGCCGCTGCCCCGCGCCCGGACAACCCCGCGCTGCGGGCCGGCACCGGCGCGCGCCACCGCCGACAGCGCCGTGGGCGGGCTCGGCATCATGGCCGGGCTACTTCATGGTCAGCCGGGCGACCCGCCCCTGTTCGCCCGACGCCCAGCAAGCGCCGTCGCGCGCGCACGACACCGTGTCGAACGACCCGCCGTCGAAGGTCTCCCAGCTCCGCCCGCCCGAGTACGTCACGTCACTCCCGGACGGCCCCACCGCGACAGCCGCGAACGGCGGGTACGGGAGCCACGTCACGCCCGACCGGTACGCCGGCGGCGGTGTGGCGGCGGGCTGCCAGGTGGCACCCCCGTCCCGGGTCACCGCCCTCGCGCTGGGCGACTGCTGGTCCGGCCGGAAGTCGCCGCCGACCGCGATGCCGCGGTGCCGGTCGCGGAAGGCCAGCGCGAACACACCCCGCGCCGGGTCCCCGGCCGGGATCGGCGTGTCGGCGACCGTCCACGTACGCCCCCGATCTCCCGAGTGGAACACCCGCGCCCGCTCGGCCCCGCCGCCGGCCAGCCACACGTCCCGGCCGCCGGCCGTGACCAGGCACTGGCCGCTGGCCGCGAACCCGGCCTCGCCCGGCAGCGCATCCGGCATGCCGTCCGAGGGCAGCACCCGCCAGCTACGCCCGCCGTCCTCCGTGGCCAGGATCCGGAACCTGCCGTCCACCGGGTCGCTCATGGCCAGCCCGTGCCGGGGGTCGAAGAACGCCAGGCAGTCGTAGAACGCGCGGGGCTCGTCGTTCCTGAACGTCTCCGTCCAGGTCTGCCCGCCGTCCTCCGTGCGGTAGACCCGCGAGTCCGTACCCTCCCCGATGGACAGCGCCACGGCCCGGCGCGAGTCGAACGCCTCGATGTCGCGGAACTGCAGGGCGGCGGTGTCGGGCGGAGAGACGTTCTGCCAGGTCCGGCCGCCGTCCACGGTCCTCAGCACCGTGCCGCCAGAGCCGGAGGCCCAGACCACGTCGCGGCTGACGGGCGACAGGCCGCGCAGGCGCGCGGTCACCCCGGTCTCCTTGAGCTCCCAGCCGAGCCGGGGCGGTCCGGCGTGGGCGGGGAGCGGGGTCGCCGCCGCGAGTACGAGGGTCGCTGACAGCGCGCTCAACGCGATTCGAAGCTTCATGTCGGGCAAACTAATCCAAAGGATCAACACCGTCCATGGGCTGATTTATCCAGATGTACTGCGGCCGATTCGGCTTCCCAGCGTCTCGCGGCCGGACGGCCCTATGACATGCCTGGCCCGGGCGGTCGCCGGGTCAGGCGGACTGGCGGGTGGCGCCCCAGGCCAGCAGGGCCTCGGCCGTCGTGAAGCGACGCTTGGAGAGCGACTCCCCGAGCAGCACGCCCACCAGGCGCCGCCCGTCGTGCTCGCCCGCGAACGCCAGGCAGAACCCGGCCGCCCGCGTGAACCCGGTCTTCAGCCCGATCGCGCCCGGCGTACCCAGGAGCTTGTTGGTGTTGCGCCAGCTGTACGAGCCGTGGCCGTCGGCGGCGTCCAGCGCGTGGTATCGCGTGCCGGCGGTCTCCCGGATCAGGGGGAGCTCCAGCGCCTTGGCGGCCAGCAGGGCCTGGTCCCGCGCGGTGGAGTAGCCGTCACTGCCCGGCATGGGCAGGCCGTCGGCGTTGACGTACTGGGTGTCGGTCATGCCGAGCTCACGCGCGGTCGCGTTCATCTTGGCGACGAAGCCGTCGACGCCGGGGCCGTACGTGCGGGCCAGGGCGTGCGCGGCGTCGGCCCCCGACGGCAACATCAGGCCGTACAGGAGCTCGTCCACCGTGATGCGGTCGCCGGCGCTCAGGTCGGCGGTGGTGCCGCCGCCGTCCTCGGCGTACGCGACGTCGGCGGGCGCGATCTCGACCACGTCCGTCGGCTTGGCGGTCTTCAGTACGACATATGCCGTCATGGTCTTGGTGAGGCTGGCAATCGGCATACGTTCGGCGCCGTTGTCGTCGAACAGCACCTCGCCGGAGGAGGCGTCGATCAGATAGGCGGCGCGGCCGTACGCCGTGGGAGCGTCGGCGGCGGCGGCGAGCGCCGTCGTCGCGTGTGCGGGCATGGCGAGCCCTGTGACCAGGGCGAGGATGCCTGCCAGGGCGGCCAGAAGGGCTTTCCGGGTACGCATGGCCCCAGATTGCCGCGAACTTTGGGATGCTTTTGCCGAAATGGGCGAAATGTCCCGTAGAAGCGCTCGGGAACAGCGATGGCGCCGCAGGTTTCGACGGGTAGATCTTTTTGCTATAGGCCTGGAATATCCCGGTCTACCTACTGCCGCTCCAGAAATTGTCCGTCACGCGCTCACCCTGCAGCAGCTCAGAGAACAAATCCTCCCACAAGGGCATCACCAGGTCCGGCGCGTACGCCCGAGACGTTTTCCATGCCTGCTTTCCCATCCGTACCCGCAACTCCCGATCCGCCACGACCCGCTTCAACGCCTCCGCCAGCGCGTCCACGTCCCTCGGGGGCACCAGCACCCCGTCCACGCCGTCCCGCAGCACGTCCCGCGGCCCGGTCGGGCAGTCGAACGCCACTACGGGCAGCGCATGCGTCATCGCCTCGATCATGACCATGGGCAGCCCTTCGAACCGCGAGCTCAACGCGTACACGGAGGCCTCGGTCAGCTCCCGCTCCAGGCTCTCGGTACGCCCCGGCAGCGCCACGTGCTCGCGCAGCCCGTACTGCTCGACGAGCCCGCTCAGCTGGTTCTTGCGCGGACCGGTGCCGAAGATCCGCAGCCGCCACTCCGGATGCTCGGCCACCACCTGCGCGAAGGCCGGGATCAGCAGGTCGAACCCCTTCTGCGGCACCAGCCGGCCGGCCGCGATCACGACGGGGTTCACCTGCTGGGAACGTTCCTGGTCGACCTTGTGCACGGCGTTCGGGATCTGCACGATCGGCGTCCTGGGCAGCAGCCGCTGGTATTCGAGCCGGTTCGTCCCCGTCAGCACGGTGATCGCGTCGAACCGCCCGTAATGGCGGAGGATCTCCGCGCGGATGGTCTCGGGGTAGGCCGACAGGTTCATGTGCTCCTGGGCGACCCGCACGACGCCCTCGGGGGTACGGCGGGCGGAGATCAGGTTCAGCGCGGGCCGGGTGGTGACCAGGACGCCGTCGCGCAGCTTCGCGCAGAAGTCCATGGCCGCCCACTCCACCCGTTCGGTGAAGTAGTCGGCCGCGAACTCCCCGCGCGGCACGATCTTGCCGCGTACCCGCCGCCAGGCCCGCCGCCCGATCGAGTCGGGCCGGCGCCCACCACGCTGGTCCACCAGCGTGGTGATCGTGATCCGCGAGTCCAGCTTGAACTGCGGCGTGTCGCGCCGCCGCACCACGCTGACCAGCTCCACCTCGTGCCCCGCCGCGGCCATCGCGTTCGCCTGGTTGACGACCGTGCGGATGGTGCCGCCCATGCCGTACGCGTGGAGCATGAGATAGCGGATCTTCACGAAATGTACCCCCAGGTACGGGAGATCGCCTTCAGGGGCTCCGGGATCTCGTGCTCGGACGGCAGCTCGCGGGCGGGTTGCACGGTGCCGGATCGGATCTTGTCGCGCCAGTCGCCGAGCCCCTTCTGGATGACCGTCTGCTTGCCGTAGGAGAGCATCTCCGGCTCCCACTCCAGGTCCAGGAACGCGCAGATCTCCCGGGTGACGCGCTCAGGCTCGGCGCTGAGCTCCTCGTACCTGACGGTCAGGCCGGGCAGCGCCTTCCTGGCCCGCTGCACGGCCTTCATGTACCGCAGCGCGTCCAGCGCGGCCTCTTCCCGGGTGCGCTTGTCAGGGCTGGCCTCGTGCCAGGACGTGGCGATCGAGGCGGGGTGGCGGAGCAGGAAGACGAACCGGGCGTCGGGCCAGCAGGCCGCGATGCGCTGGTAGACGAAGGCGTTCGCAGGTGTCTTGTCCACGATGTACCGCTTGCCGCTGCGCACCAGCTCCCGGTGCAGGACGCGGTCCCACAACAAGTGCTCGAGATCGGCCTGGTTGTGGCCGAGCGCCGCCATCGCCTTCGCTGCCAGGGTCGTCTCGAAGTGCACCCGCAGGCGCCGTACGTGCAGCTCATGGGGAGCGTGCAGCGCCGAGTGGGCGTTCAGTATCGAGCGCAGGAGCGTCGAGCCGGACCGCACGGGGGACAGGAGGAACACGGGTGCTTCTAGCAGCCGGTCGGTCAGCGGATCCGCGGGCGGTCTGACCTCGGGGACGGGAGGGGCCGGTGCCTCTTTCCCTGCCCGTTCGATCTGGAATCCGGTGAACCTGACCAGCGCTTTGTTCACCTTACGCTGCCAGTTCATGCCGAGCGAGACTACCGTCAGTTCCTGGTGATTGCCTGGCAACAGGACGAGTTCGGCGGCCCGCACGACGGGACCGTCCCGCCGCGGAGCACCGGCCCGGGCGGACGCTCCCTGAAGCTAACGCGACGTCACTGGCCGGCCAGGCCGGTGTGGGCGACGCCGCGGACGATCTGCCGCTGGAACAGGACGAACACCACGAGCAGCGGCAGCCCGGCCAGCACGACGGACGCCATGATCTGCGCGTACCGCAGGCCGAACGTGCCCTGTACGACGTTCGCCAGCCCCACCGGCAGCGTCATCGTGTTCGGGTCGGTGGAGACCAGGAACGGCCACAGGAAGTTGTTCCACGTGGTGATGAACGTGAAGATCGACACCGCGGCCAGCACGGGCCGCGACAGCGGCAACACGATCGTGAAGAACACCCGCCAGCGCCCCGCCCCGTCCACGAACGCGGCCTGCTCCAGCTCCGGCGGCACGTCCTGGAAGAACTTGTACAGGACGTACACGATCAGCGGCGCGGCGACCTGCGGCAGGATGATCGCCCACCAGGTGTCGACCAGCCCGAGTGCGACCATCTCGGCGAACAGCGGCGCGATCAGCACCTGCGGCGGCACCATGATCCCGGCCAGGATGACCGCCAGCAGCGCCCGCTGGCCGCGGAACTGCGTGCGCGCGAACCCGTAGGCCGCCATCGCCGAGAACAACACGGTCAGGAACGTGGTGATCACCGCGGTGACCGTGGAGTTGATCGCCCACTTGACGATGCCGCCGGTGCCCAGGACCAGCTGGTAGGAGTCCAGGGTGATCTCGCTGCCGATCCATTGCAGCGGGATCTTCGTGGTCTCCGACTCGGGCTTGAGCGAGACGGCCACGGCCCAGGCGATGGGAGCCAGCCAGATGATCGCCAGCGCCAGCGCCACCACCAGCAGGATGAGCTGGCTGATGCTGAACCGCTTGGTCATGACGAGCCCTCCGCGCGCTTGCGGAACAGCCGCAGCTGTGCCAGGGAGACGACGACGATGATGGCGAACAGGATGTACGACACGGCCGAGGCGTAACCGATGCGGTAACCGGTGAAGCCCATGTCGTAGGCGTACTCGATGATCGGCCTGGTGGAGTCCTCGGGCCCGCCGCCGGTCATGAGGTAGATCTGGTCGAAGACCTTCAAGGACGCCAGGAGTTGCAGCACCACGATCAGCGCCGTGGTGCGGCCCAGCAGCGGCAGGGTGATGGAGCGCAGCTTGTCCCAGCCCGAGGCGCCGTCGATGGCGGCGGCCTCGTACAGGTGCTGCGGGATGGACTGCAGGGCGGCCAGGTAGAGCAGGAAGTTGAAGCCGACCGTCCACCAGACCGTGGTCAGCACCACCGAGAACATGGCGGTCGACGGGTCGGTCAGCCAGGTGAACTCGGTGCCGAGCGTGCCGTTGATCAGGCCGTAGTCGGGCGGGTAGATCATCTGCAGCCAGAGGATCGACACCACGGCCGACGGCAGCAGGAACGGCCCGAAGAACGACAGCCGCCAGAGCCACTGCACGAACCGCAGATGGTGCACCAGCAACGCGAACCCGAGACCGAGCAGCACCAGCGGGACCGTGCTCAGCACGGTGAAGACCACCGTGTTCCAGAGCGAGCGCCACATGCGCGGGTCGGCGAACGCCTCGGCGTAGTTGTCGAACCCGACGAGGTTGTCGTTGGTGCCGGCGATGTTGACGCTCGACATGCTCATCCGCAGGCCCTGCACGGTCGGCCAGACCAGGAAGGCCACGTAGATGATCAGGAAGGGCGCGACGAACAACAACCCGTGCTGAGTCCAGCTGCGCCGGACCTTGGCCTC
>NZ_VCKY01000306.1 GCF_005889735.1 Nonomuraea turkmeniaca | reverse complement strand
GACCGTGACCGACAACCCCGGCCCGTCCGCCACCCGCCCGCCCCTGCGTGACCTGCAGACCATCGCCACCGGCATGCGGGCCTGGGTGCTGGCGGCCAACAAGCACCCCGGCGGCACCTCCTCGATGGTGGAGGCGATGACCGCCCTGTACTTCTCCGGCGCCACCCACCTGAACGGCACTGGCGACGGTGACCGTCTCATCTACTCCAAAGGCCACGCCGCCGCGCCCTGGTACTTCGCTCTGTGGGCGCTCGGGGCGTTCCCCACAACCTCCTGGCAGGACCTGGCCACCTTCGGGCAGGTCGGGCACCCGGTGCCGCGCATGCCCCGGCGCGGCGCCGCGCCGGGCATCGAGATGAGCACCGGCGCACTCGGCCAAGGCCTGTCGTTCGGGGCCGGGGCGGCGCTCGCCGACCGGCGCACCGGATCATCGGCGCGCACGTTCGTGGTGCTCGGCGACGGCGAATGCACCGAGGGCCAGGTGTGGGAGGCGGCGATGACCGCGGCCCGCCTGGGCCTGGCCAACCTCGTGGCCCTCATCGACGCCAACGGCTCAGGAAGCGTGATCGGACTGCCGCGTCAGGAATGGGCGGCGCGATGGAGCGGCTTCGGCTGGCGCACCATCGAGGTCGACGGCCACGACCTGGCCGCGGTCATCGACGCGCTCCACACCACACAAGCCGGTGACGACGCCGGAGAAGGGCGCGCCCGGCCCACCGCGATCATCTTGCACACCGTCAAGGGCAAGGGCCTGGCCCCGGCGGTGGAGGGCAGCAACACCCTCAGCGCCGAGGTCGCCCCCGAGCACCTTCCCGTGCTGGACGTCGCCACGCTCATCACCGACGCGCTCACCGTGATCGACCGGCATCATCCTGCGGCCAGGCAGCGCCGTACCGGCACCTCCGCCATCAGGACGACCTCACGGTCCGTTCCGGACCGGGCCGCGCTACACGCCGCCATCACGGGCCGTCCGGTGGAGGCGAGCGCGGTCGCCAAGAAGTGCCTGGCAGCAGAGCTGGCCGAAGAACTGTCGGCGCTGCCGATGCTGTGGATGGCGCCGGACGCGATCCGTAACTCCGGGCTGCTGGCGCGCATGGACAAGGCCGGGTCCTGGCAGTGGGACAACCCCGCCTCCGACGTGCTGCAGTGCGCCATCGCCGAGCAGGACGCCGCATCGTTGGCCGCCGGCGCCGCCAGCGCCGGCCTCATCCCGGTGCTGTGCTCGATGGAGGGCTTCTACTGGCGGATGCTCGACCAGATCCGCCAGTCCATCGCCTTCCCTGGCCTGCCGGTCCTGCTGGTGGGCACCTCCGCGGGGATCGGGGACCTGCTGGGGCCGATGGTGCAATCCGACGGCGCTCTGGCCGCCCTGATGGCGATCCCCGGCCTGGAGATCTTCGAGGCAGGCGACATCAACACCGCCAAGGCCCTCGCGGTGGAGGCCATCTCCAGCGGCCGTCCCGCCTACCTGCGGCTGCCCCACGAAGGCGTGCCGGTCCGCCACGACCTGCGCGAGCTGGCCGACCGGCCGCTGCAGGACGGGGCGTGGACCCTGCGCCAGGACCCGGACCCGCAGGTCGTCATCGCCACCGCGGGCGACATGCGCCAGGTGGCGCTGGCCACCGCCGAACGCGTGGCAACGGAGCTGGGCCGGCGGACACGGGTCGTGGAGATCGTCAGCCCGACCCGGTTCGCCCGTCTGCCCCAGCCGCGCCGGGATGCGATCGTGCCGGTGGCCGCGGTGACGGCCAGCATCCACAACGCGCCCTCGGCCGTCCTCGGCTCGCTCCTGCCGGACGGAGCGATCAGCATCGGCGTCGACGGATACGGCATCGCCGGCAGCCCGCTGGAGGCGCTGTATCGCGAGGCCGGGCTGACCAGCCAGGCGCTGTTCGACCACATCGCCCGGGAACTGCGGTGACGGCGGCCGGCACGAAGACCGGCACAGGGATCGTCACGGCGGCTGGTGCCCGCGCCGTCGAAGGGCGTCTTGACGTCGCCGACACCGGGACCGGGTTCACCGTCAGCGTGCGCAGCACCGACGCCTACCCGATCCACCTGGGCCACGGCATCGCCGACGACCTCGCCTCGCGACTCGCCCCGCTGGTGGCCCGCCTGGGTTCACCCAGCGTCGTCATCGCCGCCGACACCGGTGTCACTCACCTTCTGCCCCGCCTGCTCCAGCAGATCCGCGCGATCGACGTCCCAGTGACGGTCACACCGATCCCCGCCGGGGAGACCAGCAAGTCTTTGCCCGGGCTGCAGATCCTCTGGCAGAGCCTGGTGGAGGCGGGCGCGTCCCGCCGCACCCTGCTGCTCGGACTCGGCGGCGGCATGGTGTGCGACCTGATCGCCGTCGCCGCGGCGACGTACATGCGCGGCCTGCCCTACGCACTGATCCCCACCACCGTCCTGGCCCAGGTGGACGCCGCCGTCGGCGGCAAGGGCGGCATCGACTACGCCGGCGCCAAGAACCTACTCGGCGCCTTCCACCACCCCGCAATGGTGATCATCGACCCGGAGCTGACCCGTACCCTGCCCGCCCGGCAGGTCCGCAACGGCCTGGCCGAAGTCATCAAAGTCGCGTTGATCGCCGACCCCGCGCTGTTCGCCGACCTGGAGAGGCATTCCGGCCAGGCTCCGCACGGGCCGGCCCTGACCCCGATCGTGCGGGCCGCGGTCGCGGCCAAACTCGCGCTGCTCGCCGACGACCCGTTCGAACGAGGCGACCTGCGCCGCCTGCTGAACCTCGGGCACTGCATCGGCCATCCCCTCGAAGCGGCGACCGGCTACCGGATGCTCCACGGCGAAGCCGTCGCCGCCGGAATCGCCACCGCCGTGGCGGTCGCCCACGCGCGCGGCCTGGCGACCAGCGCAGACCGCGCCCGCATCCTCAACCTCCTGGCCGCCTACCAGCTTCCGATCTCGATCACCCCTGCTCTACGCGGGCGCATCTGGCAACGGGTCGAGATCATCCGGCGGATCCGCAACGGCCCGCTCTACCTAGTCGTCCCGTACCGGCCAGGCGAATGCGGTGTGCTGGACGACATCTGCCACGCCGAGTTCGAGTCGGCGCTGAACGACCTCGCCCATCCCACACGGGCCCGACCGTGACCGGCCCGGGCTCATGGATCCTCCTGGAAGGCGGAGGCAGCCGCACGTGGGCCGCCCTGGCGACCGGGACGTCGGTCCGCTCCGAAGCCAGCGGCCCGTCGACCAACCCCAGGTCCGTGGGCGACCGGCAAGCCGTCTCCACCCTCGCCGCCCTGTTGACCACCCTGTTCACCGGCCTTCCGGCCGACCGGCAGTCCACCGTGCGCGGCGTGATCGCCGCGCACGGCGCGGCATCGACCACGCTGACCGCGACCAGGTTCGGCGCGCTGCTGCGCGACACGCTCACCGCCACCGGCCTGCCCGGCGTACCGACGCTGGTGACCAACGACATCGCCGTGCCGCTCCTGTCAGCCGACGGGCCGCTCTGCGTGGTCATCGCCGGAACCGGCACCGGGTTCGCCGCCCGCCACGGCCCGCGCGTCGCGCGTGCGTCCGGGCTGGAGTGGCTGCTGTCGGACGAAGGCGGCGGCCACCACATCGCCGTCGCCGCCCTGCGAGCCGTCATCCGCGCCATGGACGGGCGCGGGCCACACACCACGCTGATCGACGCAGCCAGCCGCTGGACCGGCCGCGACGACCTGCCGCTGCCGGACGCGTTGTTCGACGCCGTCTACGCCGCGCACAGCAAGGCGCACGTCGCGACGTTCGCCGAACACGTACTCGAGGCGGCGTCCAGCGGCGACCACGTCGCCACGGCCGTCCTCGACGACGCCGCCCGAGAACTCGCCGCGGGAGCCGAGGCGGTCAGCCGCCGCTGCGGCCTGACCAGCCAGCCCATCACCCTGATCGTGGCCGGATCGCTGCTGACCCGCGCACACGGACTGCGATCCCGCCTGGCCGCGCACCTGACCGGCCGCCTCCACCTGCAAGCGATCATCGACCACGCCGCGACCGACCGGGCCGCGGCGCTGCTTCACCTGCGCGGCATCTGGGCCAGCGAGCCCGGCACGCTCACCGCCTTCACCACCGCCCTGCCCACCTGGGCCAGCACATCCACAGCCCGAACCGTGACCATGCGGTGATCACCCGCCCGGAAAGGGGGGACGCGATGCCCGAGCACTGCTGGCTCGCCCAGCCGCTGGCCGGCTGCCTGGACCGGTGCCGCGAACTGGCCACCACCTTCCGGCCCGGCTCTGGCCCGGCCCGCAGCAAACGCAATATCCACGGCGGCACGGAGCCGGTCACCGACCTGGACCTGCACATACAGGAGCTGATCTGCGACGCCCTGACCGCGTTGTGGCCCGGCGTACCCGTCATCGCAGAGGAAAAGCGCTCCGGTCTCGCCCCGCTGCCCGCCGACTGCTTCGTCCTCGACCCGATCGATGGAACCCTCCCACTCATCCGGGGAAGCCCTCACTACGCGATCGCACTGTGCCTCGTGACAGCCAGCCACCCGGCCGCGGCCGTCATCGACCTGCCCGCCTACCGGATCCGCCTGTCCGGCACCCCGACGACCCTGCACACCAGCGGAAACCTCGACGCGCTCCCCACCTTCACCCCCGACACCGTCCTGACCAGCCCACGCCAGGAGCGCCTCGCCCGGCCCGCGCTGACCGGCCTCACCCCGCCGCTGACCGCGCGAGCCGTACCGACCGCCACCGTCAAGATGGTCCTGGTCGCCCTCGGCCGGGCCCGCACCGCCCTCTACCTGCCCGCGTCCGGCAGCCACGCCGCCCCGTGGGACTACGCCGCCGCCGCGCTCACCGTCGCCGCCTCCGGCGGCCGGGTCGTTGACGATGGCGGCCGTGACCTGGCCCGCACCCTGCCGACAACGATCCGCGGCTGGCAAGCCGACGCCGCCCACCACCATCCTGCCGTTAACCTGCTCACCCGACCTTCCAGGAGCCTGTGATGCGTTCCGTAGCGACCACCACCGACGGCTGGCGCGGCATACCGGGCCCCGCCTGGTCCGAGCTCCACCTGCTCGCCGCGATCGACCACGCCGCCGCCAGCGGAGCGCTCGGCGACCGGGTTCTGGTCGGTTTCGACGCTCGCGCAGGCGCCGCCGAACTCGCCGTCCTCGCCGCCGACCTGCTCACCGCCCGGAACATCACCTGCATCCTGGCCACCGGACCGGCACCTACTCCCGCCTATGGCCTGTTCGCCCACACCCACCCAGACGTGACTGGCGCCGTGATCGCCACCGCCAGCCACAACCCGCCCGGCTACATCGGCGTCAAACTCCGCAACGCGCACGGACAGGGCATCACCTGGCCCCAGCCCGACCACAACGCCACGGTCGCACCTCCTCCCACGCCCGGTGTACCGCACCAGCGGGCCGACGTTGCCGCGTTCTACGCCGCCCGTGCCGGACAGGACCTCGCCGACGCCGCCAGACGCTTCGATGGCGACCTGATCATCGACGCCGCCCACGGCGCCGTCGCAGCGCTCGCCCCGCACCTGCCCGACCTGGCCTGGCATCGCGGCCGGCCGCTGCCGTTCTTCGCCGGCCGCACCCCCGATCCCGCCTCCCGTCCCGCCGCCGACGAGATCGCGGCCTCCGCGCTGCGCGCAGCTGCCGCTCCCGGCAACACCATGGTGGCCATGGTCGACGGCGACGGCGACCGTCTTGCCCTGGTCACCGCCCGATCCGGCTACGTAACCAGCCCCGAACAGGCGGCCATCCTTCTGCGGACCGGGCTTCCCGCCGCGCGGCTCATCACGACCACCGTCTCCCCCAGCATGCTCACCCACGCCGCCCGCGCCCGGAACCTCGCCATCAGCCGCACCCCCGTGGGGTTCAAGCACATCATCGCCGCCCAACGCCAGCAGCCCGCCATGCCCACGCTCGGCGTCGAACCCAACGGGGCCCTCGCCTGGACCAGCGGGAACGGCGGCTACTTCGAACGCGACAGCCTCACGGCCCTGGCCACCATCACGGCCTGTTTCACCAGCGTGCAGAACTTCGATGACGCCGTCGCCGACCTGCGCCGCGACCATCCCCACCCACAGCGGATCGTCACCATCGCGGGACCTGTGGACGACACCATCGGCCGGCTTCGGACTCTGCTCGCAGGCTGGCACGCCAGCACCGAGGACGACGTGACCGTCTTCGACAACGACGGTCACCACCGGGTCGTGGTCCGCGCGTCCGGCACCGAGCCCGGCACGCGCCTGTATCTCGAAACCGACCCCCCCACCACCGAGCACATCACGGCCGCGCTCAGCAGCAAGTGAACGTGGTCAAACGGCCGGCTTCAGGTATCCGGTGGCGGTCAACCCCGCAAAAGCGATGTCGGTGTCGGTCAGCTGCCCGCCGAGAACATGCTGAACGAACTCACCGACCGGCATCAGCACCGTCTCGACGAACTCGCCGTCACCCAAGTCCGGCTCAGCAACTTTCCGGCACCCCCGGGCCACGACCGCGTGGCGGCGATGCGAGGCGTACGACGCCAGAAACGTCTGCATCACCACCTCGAGGCTCGCCGCCTCATAGCCGGTCTCCTCCAGCAGCTCCCGAGCCGCCGCGACCTCAACCGGCTCATCACCGTCAGCGTTTCCGCCCGGCAGCTCCAGCAGGATCTTCCCCGGCCCCGGCCGGTATTGGCGGGCCAGCACCACCTGCTCGTCCTCGGTCACCGCCACGATCGCCACCGTCGCGCCGCCCACGAGAATGTCCCACACGTCCTCGCGGCCATCCGGATACCGGTACCGGCGGCCACGGACCTTCAAGAACCCCGCCGGCCCGTCCAGCTCACCCAGCTGCGTCCACTCACTGACCCTGTCATCGCCCACACCCAGAAGCCTACGGATCAACAGGCCGTCAGCGCTGACGCATCGCCAAAGACGACGGGGAGACGATCCGGCTCCTGACACTTCGCATCTGCCCGTACGGCATCACAAGGGCGGGCCGCCACGCCTCTCCTACCGGCTGAACACCGACCTGGCCTACCGCAGGCGGATCGCCGCGGCCGCGCGACAGCAGACCGGGTAGACCGGGTTCCCGCCGGCGTCCAGCCCCTCCACCAGGCGGTCATCGGTCACCACGATCTCCCACTCGCCCGGGGCGACCATGCCCACCACCATCCCCGCCAGCCACGGCCACGATTTCTCATCCTCATCACCCTCAACGAGCGGGTGGCGGACCTGCACCAGTGTCAGTTCAGCTCTTCGGTGATCGTCCAGCCACGGCTACCGCCGATCTTGGCGAGCTGCTGCCGGCGCAGCACTGCGATTCGCTCACGCGCGTCCGGCCCAGCGATCCCGATCGTGATGCGCTCATCGGTCGCGTGATAGCTGGTCCGCCGATCGCCTGCCGCGACCCGGCACGCCGCGTTGATGGCGGCTCGCAGCCGGGCCACTTTTCGGGGATCACCTTGCCGGCCGAATCCCTCGATCGTCACAGACGAGAACAGCGGTGCGAGACGCAGGCCGTCCTGTCGCTTGGCAGCGTCCAACTCTTCCTGATCGGCGCTCAGATCCTTCAGGATCCTGTCCCGGTCGGCCGAGCTGATCGGCCTGCGACCGAGCCAGTCAGGCCAGCCGTCCGGCCGAGTCGGCACCACTCGCACCGGCTCGAACGGAGGCGGCGCAACCGCCTCACCGGCCTCACCCTCAGCATCGACGGCCCCGCTGTCGCTCAACCAGACTCCTCGTGCCACGTCCACGCGACAGCTCGTGATCTTCCCCCGATCGTAGCGGTCGATTCCAGGCCGATGACCTACAGACAGGACAGGCGTGTCGCATCGTAGGCGTCCCCATCCGCCCACGATCCTTCGCAACCCTGCCTGACCTCCGGTGGAGGCTCAATTCCGGCCAGTACAAGACCCCTGCACGGGGGTACGCGGCGGATCCGTCATGATCTGAGCTCTCCCCTCCGCTGGGGCGGTGACGTCGGTGGTCGGCGCACGGTGTCCTAGCTGCCGCGCGGTCTCCTGGCCCGCACTGACTGCGGCTCGGGCCGTCTGCGGCCGCTCCGCGCTACTGATACCGACGTCGACCAACTCAGGCGCTGCGATGTGCCGCACACAGCGAGTCACGGCATCTTGTGCGTGGAGAACGGCGATCGGCCGAGACGGCGGGTGATCTCATAGGACAGGACGCCGCCGAACACGTGGGACACCAGCGGCGAGAACTCTTCCCGGATCACGCCGCATAGTGGAAGCACCACATCGGCGTGGGCCGCCATGTCGCGGTCCTCGGCGTCGGCTACCGCCACCACCGCGCGTCCGCGAGCCCGGGCCCGAGCGGCCACCGCGACCGCCCGATCACGACTCCGGCCAGGCGCCGCAATCACGATCGTCGGCATGTCCGATGGGTGAGCCAGCGTCTCGACGTGCTCCCATTCCTCCAGATCCTGCCCCGCGGCATACTGCCCGGCCGCTTCGACCACCTTGGCCGCCGCGAACCGCGCGCTGCCGTATCCGGGCCCGGTGCCCAACATCACCATCACCGGCGCGTTAGCAACCCGGGCAGCCAGGCCCTCACACCGGGGCCGCACGGCGGCAACGGTGGCTTCGATGGCCTCGGCCACGGCCAGCAGTTCCCCGTCAGAGGCGCCCACGGACCGGAGGCCGCGCCGGTGCCCTAACTCGACGGCGATCGACAGCAGGGCCAGCAGGCTCGCCTGATAGGTACGGATGCCCGGGCAGGGCCGCAGACCTGGCAACGGCGTGACCAACGCGTGCTCGGCCGCGCGAGCCAGGGGGCTCTCCGCAGTTGAGGTGATGGCCAGCGTGCGGGCGCTGTGCCGGCTGGCCCGCTCCAGCACCTGAAGGACGCGCTCGTTGCCGCCGGAGGCGGAGATGCCGATCACCGCGGTGCCGTTGGGCAGAGCGGGCGGCCGATCCCATGGCGCGCCGTACTCCAGCAGCCGTAGCGCGCTGAGGGCCTGGCACCGCACTCCGGCCAGGGTCTGGAAAGCCATCTCGGTGGCGAGCGCGGCATGGTAGGAGTCGCCATTGCCGGTCAGATACACGTGCGAGACCCCGACCCACTCCTGCGCGACCCGTCCCGCCTGGCCGCGCGCGCGATCGTGCAGATTCCGGAGATCGTCGGCGAGCGCGTCGCTCTGTCGGAGCATCTCATCGACGGTGTAGCGAGAAGCCGCTCCCCCGCCGTCTGCAGCGCTCATCATGGAGCGTCGCCGATCAGCTGCATGTACGTCTTCACCTTCTCAACATCGATGGCGCTGCCCCAACCTTCGGATTCCAGGCAGGTGCCCACGAACGCGCCGTCCGCGCCGGCGTCGGCGGCCAGCAGCTGGGCGGCGTTGCCGTGATGGGTGTAGCCCGCCAGGATGATCGGCAGGTGTGGTGCCGCCGCCCGTACCCGCGCGATCAGGTCCAAGGTCTCGCTCTCGTCCGGTGCGCCGACAGCCACCGCGTCGGCGCCGGCCTGCCGTGCTGACTGGGCCACTTCCCCGACGTCCTTGCCGCCTCCGAACCACTGGTAGTGCATCGAGGCCACATCGGCGATGATCTTCACGTCCCAGGCGTTGATCTTGCTGCGATACTCCATCACCCCCAGGGGATCTGCCTGCACCAGCCCGCTGGCCGTCATCGTGGCACCCACCAACGCGCTGACGCGCACGAACGAGCCGCCAGCGACCTTCGCCACGGCCAGCGACGCCCGCGCCGCGGTCCGCATCAGCTGAACACCGACCTCGAACCCGGGACCCGTTGCCTCGACCACCGCGCGGACGATCAGGCTGAGCGCGGCGATCCGCGCCGGATCGGTCTCCTCTCCCGGCGCGTAGACCCGATCCACCGTCTGCACCAAACATCCGCTCGCGCCGCCATCGCGCAGCGCTCGCGCCGATTCCACCGCTGTGGCGAGGATCTGCTCCACCCCGACCCCGCGGTGAAACGGCGTGCCCGGCAACGGCTGCAGATGCACCATGCCCAACACCAGCCGCCCCGAAGGCCATGGCGCACCTTCTCCCATGCCGCCTCCCCAACAGGACAAACGAGCACCGACCAGATGCCTTGGGACCATCGGGGTCCATGCCACCATCTCACCCTCGAGCGGGCACGCAAAGACCTCCCGCAGCACCAGGGGCGGGCCGGCAGCTCACGACGTCACAGGTCCGCGTGTCCTGGCCGTGAGCGGCTGCGCCCATTCAGGCCAGTTGATCGTGCTGGACGTGGCGGGCACGTCCAGCACGCTGCCGCCTGCGCTCGTCGCATCCTTCTGGTCCTGTTGTCCGCCCAGGGCGTTGGACAGGTGAACGCGTTGCCGAGCGCGAGCGGTGTTGGCCGGTCGCGCACATCGCCAGCCAGTCCCAGCTACATCGAGAGCGATATCCAGGGCGGCGGCCAGAGAACGGAGCGTGGCGATGTCGTGGAGCGACTGGCGGTCCATCAGCATGCCTCACCGGGAACCCCTCTGTACTACGAGCCCGATGCTGCCAGGGCGGCACAGGAGCACCGCCCGCCCTGGTGGAATCTCGATAGGATTCCGGACATTGCCGAGCCCTTGGAGCCTTCATGCCCGTGCGCCGCAACGAGGACTGGCGTGTCATCGGCGTCATCGACGTCGCCGAGCCAGGGCGCTACGAGGTGCTCGTCAACAACACCTCGGGCACCGCGATCCGCCCGATCATCGACGAAGGCGACGTCGAAGACGTTCTTGTCACCATCGACGTCGATGGGACTCAGATCTTGCACACCTGCGTCCCGTGCACGTGCTGCGGCACCTGTGCGTGCCGGGACGGCGGCTTCGAGCTGTGCGCGGGGTGCCGGGCTTACCGCACGTGGGCGCAGCGTACTGAGCCCGATCTCGAGCGCTTTCAAGCCGCCTACGCCAACCCCGAAGGTTGGTTCGTGGTCACCGGCTCCAACATCGTGCACGCGGTCAGCTGCTCGTCGCTGACGGGCACCGTCAACAGCGTGATCCGCGTGTTGGACGACGGCTGCCAGCACCGATACGGTCATGAGCCCCACCC
>NZ_VCKY01000305.1 GCF_005889735.1 Nonomuraea turkmeniaca | reverse complement strand
CATGCTGGCGTACCTGGAGGGGGCCGGATGAGCCTGGCCGGGAAGTTGTCGCCGCTGATCGGCGGTGACGTCAGGGACGACCCCTACACCAGGCACCTCTACTCCTCCGACGCCAGCATGTACGCCATCGAGCCGCTCGCCGTCGCCTTCCCCAGGGACGCCGGCGACGTACAGGCGCTGATGGCGGCGTGCGGCGAGCTGGAGGTGCCGGTGCTGCCGCGCGGCGCGGGCACCAGCCTGGCCGGGCAGACGGTGGGAGCGGCGGTGATCGTCGACTTCTCCCGGCACATGAACCGCATCCTGGAGATCGACGGCAGGACCGCGCGGGTGCAGCCGGGCGTCGTGCAGGACCAGCTCAACCGGGCGGCGAGCAAGCACGGGCTGATGTTCGGGCCGGACACCTCGACCAGCAACCGGGCCACGATCGGCGGGATGATCGGCAACAACTCGGCCGGCAGCCATTCGGTCCGGTACGGCTCCACGATCGATCACGTGGAGGCGCTGCACGTGGTGCTCGCCGACGCCACCATGCCCGACCTGGCCACCGACGCCCGGTTGAAGGCGGCGGTGGCGGAGATTCTGGGCGGGCTGGATCTGACGGGGTTCCCGCGTTTCTGGCGGCACTCGGGTGGTTACCGCCTGGACCGCGCCGCAGGCGACGGGCGGGCCGCCGCCGGCGTGACCGGCGTGGCCGGTGCCGCCGGCGTGGACCTCACCAAGCTGATCGTCGGGTCGGAGGGCACGCTGGCCGTGGTGACCGAGGCCACGGTGGCGCTGGTGGACCGGCCGCGGGCCAAAGCCATCGCCGTCGGCCACTTCACCTCCACGCCGGCCGCGATCGCCGCCACCGCCGACGCCCTGGCCTTCGACGCCGCCTCGGTCGAGCTCATCGACAAGGCCATCCTCGCCCTGTCCCGGCAGCGGGTGGACTACGCGGGGCTCGGCGGCATCCTCGAGGGCGACCCGGAGGCGCTGCTGTTCGTCGAGTTCTTCGGCGACACCCCGGCCGAGGTGGCCGACCGGCTGGACAAGCTGGCCACCACGTGGAAGGCGAACGCACACGGCTACCACACGCTCAAGGCGACGACCGAGCGCGACCAGGCGGCCGTGCTCAAGGTGCGCAAGGCGGGGCTCGGCCTGCTGATGGCCTCCAGCGTGGGCAGCCGCAGGCCGCTGGCGTTCGTCGAGGACACGGCCGTCCCGCCGGAGCGGCTGCTGCCGTACGTCGAGGAGTTCGCCCGCATCCTCGACGGGCACGGCCTGCAGGCCGGGTTCTACGGCCACTGCTCGGTCGGCTGCCTGCACATCCGCCCGTTCGTGGACCTGCGCGCGCCCGGCGAGATCGGCCGGATGCGGGCGGTCGCCGAGGAGATCGCCGAGCTGGCCGCCCGGCACGGCGGCGTGAACTCCAGCGAGCACGGCGACGGGCTGGCCCGCTCGGAGTTCAACCGGCGGCTGTTCGGCGACGAGATCTACGAGGCCATGCGGCAGGTCAAGCGCGTCTTCGACCCGCACGGGCTGCTGAACCCCGGCAAGATCGTGGACGCGCCGCCGATGACCGACCACCTGCGCGACCCGGGCCGGCCGGAGCCGCGCCCCCTGCGCACGACACTCGCCTTCGCCGATGGCATGCACGCCGCCGCCGACCGGTGCATGAACGTCGGCGTGTGCCGCAAGGACGACACCGGCGTCATGTGCCCGTCGTACATGGCCACCCGCGAGGAGGAGCACTCCACCCGTGGCCGCGCGAACGCCCTGGTCAAGGCGCTGTCCTCGGCCGACCCGCGCCGGTCGATGGGCGACGAGCGGCTGCACGGCATCCTCGACCTGTGCCTGGAGTGCAAGGCCTGCCAGTCGGAGTGCCCGCTGGGCGTGGACATGGCGGCGCTGAAGAGCGAGTTCCTGCACCAGTACCAGCGGCAGCACGGCGTTCCTCTCCGGGCCCGGCTGTTCGGGGCGATCAGGACGCTCAACCGCCTGGGCTCGGCCACCGCCCCGCTGTCGAACTGGCTGGCCGGCCCCCTGCGCGGCCCGCTCGGCCTGAGCCGGCGGCGGCCCCTCCCCCGCTTCCGGCGCGACAGCCTGCTCCGCTGGCACGCGCGCCGGCCTCCGTCGGCGGGGCCGAAGGAGGTGATCCTGCTCGCGGACTCCTTCACCACCTACACCGAGCCCGGTGTCGGGCGGGCCGCCGTCGAGTTGCTGGAGCGCGCCGGCTATCGGGTACAGCTCGCCGCGGGCGGCTGCTGCGGCCGTTCCAGCATCTCCAAGGGCCTGCTCGACCGCGCCAGGTCGATGGCCGAGGCGATGGTCGACCGGCTGTCCGCCTCGGACGCGCCCATCGTCGGGCTGGAACCGTCCTGCCTGCTGACGCTGAAGGACGAGTACCGCGCGCTGCTGCCCGGCGACCCCCGGGTGGCGGCGGTGGCGGCCCGCGCCAGGCTCGTCCCCGAGCTGCTCGTGGCGGCGATCGACGACGGCTCGCTGGTGCCGGGCGACGGGCTGCGCGGGCGGAAGATCCTCCTGCACGGCCACTGCCACGAGAAGGCGGTCGTCGGCACCGATGCCACGCGAGCGCTGCTGTCCAGGATCCCGGGAGCGGAGGTGGAAGAGATCGACGCCGGCTGCTGTGGGATGGCCGGCTCGTTCGGCTTCGAGAGCGAGCACTACGACCTGTCCATGAGGATCGGCGCGCTCCGGCTCTTCCCGGCGATCGCCGCGTCCTCGTCCGGCACGCTGCTCGCGGCCACGGGGGTGTCGTGCCGCCAGCAGATCGCGCACGGCGCGGGCCGCCGGGCGCGCCACCCGGTCGAGCTCCTCCATCAGGTGATCGGCCGTCCATAACGTACGGGGGAGATCGGAGTACGCAGTTGTCCGCAGAGCTCCTGTCCATTCTCGCCCTGATCGTCATGTTCGTGGTGGCCACCCTCTTCCCGGTGAATCTGGGTGCGCTGGCCCTCGTCGGCGCGTTCCTCGTCGGCACGCTGGCCGCGGGCATGGAGACCGACGCCATCCTGGACGCCTTCCCCGGCAGCCTGTTCGTGATCCTCGTCGGGGTGACGCTGCTGTTCGCGATCGCCACCAACAACGGGACGGTCGATTGGCTGGTCCGCGCCGCCGTGCACCTGGTGCGGGGGCGGATCGCGGCCATCCCGCTGGTGGTGTTCGCCATCTCGGCGCTGCTCACGGCCGTGGGGGCGCCGGCTCCCGCGGTGGCGGCGATCCTGGCGCCCATCGCGTTCGGGTTCGCGGCCGACTACAAGATCCATCCGCTGCTCATCGGACTCATGGTCGCGCACGGGACGCAAGCGGGTGCGTTCTCGCCGATCAGCGTGCTGGGCGGCATCGTCAACGGCGTGACCAGCGACGCGAACCTGCCCAGTGACAACGTGGTGCTGTTCCTGTCCAGCTTCGCGTTCAACGCCGCCGCCGCACTGGTCGTCTTCTTCATCTTCGGCGGCCCCCATTTGGTACGGCGAGGCGCCGTGGCGGTGCCCGGCGCACCCGCCTCCGAAACCGCGCCCGCCTCCGGAACCGCGCCCGCCTCTGACCCCGTGCCCGTCTCCGACACCGTGCGCGAACCCGGCAGCGCACCTGATGCCGGCGGCGCCGCCCCGGCTTCCGCAGCGGCTCCGGCCAGCGGGGCGGCGCACGCCACCGGCACCACGACGGCCGAACCCGGCACCCGCGCAACCGCCGAGCCCGACTCCGGCACTGCGGGCACCGGCGCCGGTGGCGGGCTGCGGCTCACGCCGCACCAGGCGCTGACGCTGGCCGGCATCGTCGGGCTCTGCCTGGCCGTGCTGGTGTTCAAGCTCGACGTCGGCCTCACCGCCGTCACCGTCGCGGTCATCCTCTCGCTGGCCTCCCCCAAGGCGAACAAGGGCGCCGTGGAGCGGGTGGCCTGGCCGACCGTGCTGCTGATCTGCGGCGTCGTCACGTACGTCGGCGTGCTGCAGGAGATCGGCACCGTCGACTACGTCGGCACGTCCGTGGCCGCGATCGGCATCCCGCTGCTGGTAGCGCTGCTGATCTGCTACGTCGGCGGCGTCGTGTCGGCCTTCGCCTCGACCGTGGGCATCCTGGGCGCACTGGTGCCGCTGGCCGTGCCGCTGCTCGGGACGGGCACGCTGGGACCGATCGCGATGATCGCGGCGCTGTCGGTGTCGTCGGCCATCGTGGACGTCAGCCCGTTCTCCACGACGGGCGCGCTGCTCGTGGCCAACGTCAGGGGCATGGAGCGGGACGTGTTCTACCGCCGGCTGCTCGCCTACGGCGCGGTGATCGTGGTGGTGGGCCCGCTCGCGGCCTGGGCCGTCCTGGTCGTCCCCGGCTGGCTCGGCTAGCGCCGGACCCTGGACTCATCGCGTAAAATCGTTTCACAGCAGTCGGGATCCCATGCGCTACGATCATGATGGTCCCGGTGCACGTCTCTCGTGCTCCGCGCACCAGACGAGGAACGATGTCGAGCATCAAAGAGGTCGCCCGGATCGCCGGGGTCTCCGTCGGCACCGTGAGCAACGTGCTCAACCGGCCCGACATGGTGGCGCCTGAGACCCGGCAGCGCGTGCTGGGCGCGATCGCGCAGCTCGGCTACGTGCGCAACGGCTCCGCCCGCCAGTTGCGGGCGGGGCGCAGCCGGGCCATCGCCGTGGTGGCGCTCGACCTGGCCAACCCGTTCTTCATCGACGTGCTCAGTGGTGTGGAGGCCGCCGCGCAGCGCGTCGGCCTCTCCGTGATGGTGTTCAACAGCAGCAAGGACGCCGACCGCGAGGCGAGGCTGCTGGAGATGCTGGAGGAGCAGCGTCCCCTTGGCGTGCTCATCACCCCCGTGAACGACCGCGGCCAGCAGGAACGGCTGGACCGGCTGCTCTCCCGCGGCATCCCGGTGGTGCTGTTCGACAACTCCTCGCGGGTCGGCCACGGGTGCGTGGTCGCGGTGGACGACGTGCTCGGCGGCCGCCTCGCCGGGCTTCATCTGCGCGAGCGGGGGCACCGCCACATCGCCTTCGCCGGGGGGCCGTTCACCGTCCGGCAGGTGGAGGATCGCCGCGACGGACTGGCGAGCGTGCTCACCCCGGCCGAGCAGCTGACCCTGATCCCGCTGCCCGACCTCAACGTCGCCACGGGGCGCACGGCGGGCCAGGAGATCGCCGAGCTGCCCCGGCCGGCGCGGCCCACCGCGGTCTTCTGCGGCAACGACCTGGTCGCGCTGGGCGTGCTGCAGGAGCTGACGTTGCGGGGCCTGCGGGTTCCCGACGACGTGGCGATCCTCGGCTACGACGACATCGACTTCGCGGCGGCGGCCGCGGTGCCGCTGTCGTCCATCCGGCAGCCGCGTGAGCAGATCGGCCACACCGCCGCCATGATGGTGCTCGAGGAGGCCGACGGGCCGTCCGGCCACCAGCACCGTCACGTCATCTTCCAGCCTGAGCTGGTGGAACGCTCCTCCACCGCCCTGCTGCGGACCTCCAGGAAAGCGGCGAAAGCCGCTCACTGATCAGACCGCGCGGTCGAGGCGCTGGAAGAGGCCGTAGACGAAGCGGGCGTGGTAGGGGGTGCCCTCGTGGGTGAAGCCGACCGTCCAGTGATGCGGGGCCGAGCCCTCGATGTGCGAGGCCCCGGGGAACGCGTCGCCGATGTCGGCGACGACGCAGCTCCAGGCGACCAGGTCCGCGAACGACAACGGTTTGGCGCCGCCCGGGCGTACGAACCACTGGTTCCACACCTCGCCCCCCGGGCCGAGCAGCACCTCGAACTGCAGGTCAGGCCAGGAGGGCAGACTCCAGCGGGCAACGTCGCACATCAGGCTGCCGACCTGGTGCACGCCTTCGTACGCGGGCGGGCCGAGCACCGTCCGGAACATGGCCCGCCCTTTCGGCGCCCTGACCGAGTGGGCCATTGCCGTCCATTGGGTGTGCGCGGCGCGGAGCTCGGCACGGGTGGCGCCCATGTCCTCGAGCGCGTCCTCGACCCTCGCGGCGTCCAGGTCGCGCATGCGATGCATCAGAGCCAGCTCGAACTGGCGCACCCCGAACCCCATCGCGCCATGATGTCACGGGCGCGGCGGTTACCTTCAACGGTCGCGCTGTCGCCGGCGCATTGACGCGGTCGGGACGGGTCTTGATACGTTTGTGGCAGGTGTGCCGGGAAGTCTGGTCGGCGATTGCATCCGTTATGCCCGGAAGGATCGCCTTCGTGCACACCGTGCTCCTCCACGTTTCGATGATCACGCCGTGAGCGTCCTGTCCTGGGTGAGCGTGGCGGTCTTTCTGGCCGCGTACACGCTGATCGCCACCGAGAAGGTCCACCGGGTCGCGGCCGCGCTGGGCGGGGCGGGGATCATGCTGCTGATCCACGCCACCGGCGCGGATCAGGCGTTCTTCTCCGAGCACACGGGCATCGACTGGAACGTCATCTTCCTGCTGCTCGGCATGATGGTCATCGTCGGCGTGCTGAAGGAGACCGGCGTCTTCGAGTATCTGGCCATCTGGGCCGCCAAGCGGGCCAGGGGGCGGCCGTTCCGGCTGATGGTGCTGCTGGTGCTCATCACCGCCGGCGCGTCGGCGCTGCTGGACAACGTGACGACGGTGCTGCTGATCGCGCCGGTGACGTTCCTCGTGTGCGAGCGGCTGGCGCTGCCCGCCGCGCCGTTCCTGATCGCCGAGGCGATGGCGTCCAACATCGGCGGCGCGGCCACGCTGGTCGGCGACCCGCCGAACATCATCATCGCCAGCCGCGCCGGGCTGACCTTCAACGACTTCCTCCTCCACATGGCGCCGATGGTGGTCGTCCTGATGGCGGTGTTCGTCGGGCTGTGCTGGTTCATGTTCGGGCGGTCGTTCCGGTACGACCCGGACCGCGCTCAGGAGATCATGTCGCTGGACGAGCGGGAGGCCATCGCCGACCGGCGGCTGCTGCGGCAGTCGCTGGCCGTGCTGGCGCTGGTGATGGCGGCGTTCGTGCTGCACCCAGTGCTGCACTACGAGCCTTCGGTGGTGGCGCTGCTGGGCGCGGGGGTGCTGGTGGCGGTGACGAAGGTACGCACCGAGCAGGCCATCGCCGAGGTGGAGTGGCCCACGCTGGTGTTCTTCGCCGGGCTGTTCGTCATGGTCGGCGCCCTGGTCGAGACCGGGGTCATCGGCGCGCTGTCCGAGGCCGCGGTCGCGGCGACCGCGGGGCGGCTGGAGCTGGCCACGATGGGGCTGCTCGGCGCCTCGGCCGTGCTGTCGGCCATCGTGGACAACATCCCGTACGTCGCCACGATGAGCCCCATCGTGGCGACGCTCGCCGAGGCGAACGGCGGCCACGACGTGTTGTGGTGGGCGCTGGCCTTCGGCGCCGACCTGGGCGGCAACGCCACGGCGGTCGGGGCCGCGGCCAACGTCGTGGTGCTCGGCATCGCGGCCCGCAACGGCACCCCGATCAGCTTCTGGCAGTTCACCAAGTACGGCCTGATCGTCACGGCGGTCACCGTCACCCTGGTCGCGCCGTACCTGTGGTTCCGCTACCTCACGTGAGTCCGGCCGGCCGGTACGCGGCGATCAGCACGCCGGTGCCGGTCGTGGCGGAGTCCGCCAGCCGGTACGCGGCCAGGCCCGTCCCGGTGCCGGGGAACAGCCGGCGGCCGGAGCCCAGCGTCAGCGGGTGGATCAGCAGGAGGAGCTCGTCGACCAGGCCGGCCGCCAGCAGCGACCTGACGAGCACCCCGCTGCCGAACACCACCAGGTTCTCCGCGACCTCCTCCTTGAGCCCGGCCACGGCGTCGGCGGCGTCGCCCTTGAGGAGGGCGGAGTTCTGCCAGGGCAAGGGCTCGGTCAGCGTCGTGGACGCCACGTACTTGCGGACCCGGTTCAGCGCGTCGGTGAACGGGTTCGGCGCCTGCCGTGGCCAGTAATCGGCGAAGCGCTCGTACGTGGTGCGGCCCACCAGCAGGGACCACGCGCTCGACATACGTGCGCCCATCGCCTCCTGCATGGCCGGGTCCTGCGCCCTGGTCGCCCAGCCGCCGTGCGCGAAGCCGTCGCGCGGGTCCTCGTCGGGGTGCCCGGGCGCCTGCATCACGCCGTCCAGCGTCAGGTGCTCGATGACGATGACCTTGCCCATGGTCGTACCTCTTTCTCTGTCGTCTCTTCACCGCCTACACGAACGTCAGGGCGCGGAATCGACAGGGATCCGCGATTCGATGGGCGGGTTCAGGCGGGCGAAGCCCTCCTGGCTCCGGTACGGGTAGTAGGGGTACGCGGCCGTGGTGGCGCTGGCGGCGTCGAGCCTGGCGATCTGGTCGCGGGTGAGGCTCCACCCGGTGGCGCCCAGGTTCTCGCGCAGTTGTTCCTCGTTGCGGGCGCCGACGATGACGGAGGCCACGGTCGGCCGCCGGAGCAGCCAGTTCAACGCGATCTGCGGGATCGTCCTGCCGGTCTCCTTGGCGATCTCGTCGAGGACGTCGACCACCGTGTACAGGCGCTCGTCGTCCACCGGCGGGCCGTAGGCGGCGGTCCGGTGCAGCCGGCTGCCCTCCGGGAGCGGGCGGCCGCGCCGAATCCTGCCGGTGAGGCGGCCCCATCCGAGCGGGCTCCACACGAGGGCGCCGACGCCCTGGTCGAGGCCGAGCGGCATCAGCTCCCACTCGTAGTCGCGGCCGACCAGGGAGTAGTAGACCTGGTGGGCCACGTACCGCGGGTAGCCGTACCGTTCGGCGGTCGCGAGCGACTTCATCAGGTGCCAGCCGGAGAAGTTGGACACCCCGACGTAGCGGAGCTTGCCGGCCCGGACGAGGTCGCCGAGCGTGGACAGCACCTCCTCGATCGGGGTGGCGGCGTCGAAGGCGTGCAACTGGAACAGGTCGATGTGGTCGGCGCCGAGGCGGCGCAGCGCGCCGTCCACCGCCTGGATCAGCCGGGGCCGCGAGGTGCCCGCCTCGTCCGGGCCGTCACCCGTGGGCAGCCCGGCCTTGGTGGAGATGAGGACGCGGTCCCGCCGGCCCTTGATCGCCTGGCCGAGCACCTCCTCCGAGGCGCCGTCGGAGTAGACGTCGGCGGTGTCGAACAGGGTGACGCCCGCGTCGAGCGCGATGTCCACCAGCCGCCTGGCCTCCGCCACGTCGGTGTTGCCCCACGCGCCGAACAGCTCGCCCTTGCCGCCGAACGTCCCGGCTCCGAAGCTCAGCGCTGGGACCTTGAGCCCGGACGCCCCCAACTGCCGATATTCCATGACCTATCCATTTCTCTTAACGGATCAACATTCCCGTTAAGAGGGTAGCGCACTAACGGGATTTTCGTGCTATTAAGATTTCATGCATTCCCTACTCATTATGTTGACTTTGTGAGCGTGCTCGATCTACGTTGGAGAGCGTGACGACCACGGCTCTGACGATCCGGGGTCACGTGGACTTCTGCCGCGTGGCCAGCGCGCTCTGTCCCCCCTTCCGACCTCAGGCCAGCCCACTATCGGAAGGAACGAACCCATGTCATCCCTGTCCATCGCCCCTGTCGCCGGCCGCATAGGCGCCCAGATCACCGGCGTGCGGCTCGGCGGCGACCTGCCCGCCGGCGTGGTCGCGGAGATCCGCCTCGCCCTGCTCCAGCACAAGGTGATCTTCTTCCGCGGCCAGGAGCACCTCGACGAGCAGAGCCAGGTGGCCTTCGCCGCCCTGCTCGGCGAGCCCACCGCGGCGCACCCGACCGTGCCCGCCCTCGACGGCAACGCCCACATCCTCGACCTCGACTACCGCAGTGGCCAGAAAGTGGACCGCTGGCACACCGACGTGACGTTCGTGGACCGGCCGCCGCTGGCCTCGGTGCTGCGCGCCGTGACCGTGCCGGAGGCGGGCGGCGACACGCTGTGGACCAACACGGTGACGGCGTACGAGTATCTGCCGGCCGAGCTGCGTGACCTGCTCGACCGGCTGCGGGCCGTGCACACCAACCAGTACGACTACGCCCGGCTCGCCGGCGCCGACGACACGGCACGCGAGCACGCCAAGGTGTTCGCGTCCACGGCGTTCGAGACCGAGCACCCGGTGGTGCGCGTACACCCCGAGACCGGGGAGCGCTCGATCCTGCTGGGCGACTTCGCCAAGCGCCTCGCCGGCCTGTCCGGGTCCACGTCGGCCGCGCTCATCCGGCTGATCCAGGAGCACGTCACCGAGGTGGAGAACACGGTGCGCTGGCGCTGGGCCCCCGGTGACGTGGCGGTCTGGGACAACCGGGCCACCCAGCACCGGGTGGTGCACGACTTCGGCGGCCGTCCGCGCCGCCTGCACCGGGTCACGATCGCGGGCGACGTGCCGGTCGGCGTGGACGGGCGGCCCAGCGTGGCGCTGGCGGGTGACGCCGCCGCGTACTCACCGCTGGCCGCCTGACCTCCCCCCGCCATGACGGCCCCGGCCCCAACGACGTGGCCGGGGCCGTTCCGGCCTTCGCCTCGCCTGGCTTGGCAGCCGGCCGAGCGCGTCAACGCTCGGCCGGTCACACGTCCGTGGGTCAGGATTCGGGGTGGGCCAGGAAACGGCCGAAGCGGCCCTGGTGGTAGAGGAGCGGGCGGCCGGGGCCGTGCACGGCGGCTTCGGCCACAAGGCCCACGACCAGCACGTGGTCGCCGACGTCCGCCGTCTCGTACGGCAAGCAGAGCAGGTGCGCGGACACGTCCTGCAGCAGCGGCGCGCCCAGCGGGCCGGCCCGCCAGCGGGTGGGCTCGGCGAACCGGTCGATCCCCTTGCGGGCGAACCGCGCCGCCAGCTCGGCCTGGTCACTGGCCAGGATGTTGACCGCGAAGTGATCGGCGGCGCGCAGCCAGGGCCAGGTGGTCGAGGAACGGTCCACGTAGAAGGAGACCAGGGGCGGTTCGAGGCTGACGGAGGAGAACGAGGCGGCGGTGAGGCCCACGGGGGCGCCGTCGCACTGCGCGGTGATCACGACGACTCCGCTGGCGTGGACGGCGAGCGCCTGCCTGAACTGGTCGGACGCCACGGCGCGGTCGGGAAGCGTGTCGGTCATGCGGGCCCCTCCGTCCTGGGCGCGCGGTGGGTGAGGCGGGCGGATGTCAGTGGTGGCACGGTCACGAGAGAGTTCCTCACAGGAGAAGGCA
>NZ_VCKY01000304.1 GCF_005889735.1 Nonomuraea turkmeniaca | reverse complement strand
CCCCAGGGCCGCGCCCGCCCCTTCGGCCAGTCTCACGGGCCTGAGCGCGACGGCGGCCCGCGTGCTGCCCAGCGTGGTGTCCGTGGAGGTCGGGCGCGGCGGCGGATCGGGGTTCGTCGTGGACGCTCGCGGCCACATCCTCACCAACGCGCACGTGGTCAGCGGGTACGACAACGTGACCGTGATACTCAACGACGGCCGCAGGCTGCCCGCCCAGGTGATCGGCGAGGACGACGACGAGGACCTGGCCGTGCTGGAGGTGTCGTACCCCGGCGACCTGACGCCCGCCACGCTCGGCAGGTCATCGGACCTGGCGGTCGGCGACCAGGTGCTCGCCATCGGCTCGCCGCTGGGCCTGTCGGGCACGGTCACCGCCGGCATCGTCAGCGCGCGGGACCGCGAGGTGCGGCTGGGCGGCGCCCGCCGGACGGCCGTGCAGACGGACGCGTCGATCAACCCCGGCAACTCGGGCGGCCCGCTGGTGAACGTCCGGGGCGAGGTCGTCGGAGTGAACACCGCGATCGCGGCCGGGCGGGGCGGCGGAAACATCGGCATCGGCTTCGCCATCCCCATCGACCGGGCCGCCCCCATCGCGGAACGCATCATCCGAAATTAGGGTCCAAGGCATGCGACTGCTTGTGGTGGAGGATGAGGAGGACCTGGTCGACGCGTTGCGCGTGGGTCTCGTCCGTGCTGGATACGCGGTGGATGTGGCCTACGACGCGCCGGCCGCGCACGAGAAGCTGCAGGTCAACACGTACGACCTGGTCCTGCTCGACCTCAACCTGCCCAGCGGTGACGGCTTCCAGCTGTGCCGTACCGTGCGCGCGGCCGGCAAGGGCGTGCGGATCATCATGGTGACCGCCCGCGACCGGCTGGACGACCGCGTACGCGGGCTCGACGAGGGCGCCGACGACTACGTGGTCAAGCCGTTCGCCTTCCCCGAGCTGCTGGCCAGGGTGCGGGCGCTGCTGCGCAGGGACTCCGGCGGCGGCACGTCGGTCATCCAGGTGGGCGGGTTAAGGATCGACACGGCGCGGCTGGAGGTCACGCTGGACGGCCGGTCGCTGGCGCTCACCCCCAAGGAGTACGGCGTGCTGCACTACCTGATGACCCGGCCCGGGCACGTCGTGTCCTCCGAGGAACTGCTCGAACACGTCTGGGACGAGCACGCCGACCCCTTCACCAACACCGTGCGTGTCACGGTCGGCAACCTGCGCCGCAAGCTGCAGGAGGAGGGCCTGATCGAGACCGTGATCAGCCGGGGCTACCGGCTCAAGGAGCCGACATGATCCACACCATCCGCTTCCGGCTCACCGTGCTCTACTCGGGCCTGCTGTTCGTGCTGGCCACGCTGGTGCTCGGTGGCATCTACTACGCGGTCTCCAAGTCCACCCACGAGCGCCCGTACACGACCGAGTACGCCAAGGCGTACCGCGACGGCCAGTACGTCGGCAAGCAGGAGGTCGTGTTCGTCGAGGAGGTGGAGAACGCCGTCAACGTGCGGACGCTGGCCACGCTCCGCGACTTCTCGCTCTACACGCTGGCCGCCCTCTACGTCGCCAGCCTGGGCATCGGCTGGGTGCTGTCCGGCCGGGTGCTGCGCCCGGTCCGGTCGATCACTCGTACCACGGAGGAGATCCAGGCCACCGACCTCAAGCGGCGCATCGAGCTGAAAGGGCCGCGCGACGAGCTGAAGGACCTGGCCGACACCATCGACACCATGCTCGACCGCCTGGAGCAGGCGTTCCGGGCGCAGCGCCAGCTCATCGACGACGCCTCGCACGAGCTACGCAGCCCGCTGACCATCATCCGGGCGAACGTGGACGCCGTGCTCGCCGACCCCGCCGCCAGTGAGGAGGAGCGGGTCAGGGCCGTGGCCATCGTGGACCGGGCGACCACCCGCATGACGCGGCTGGTGGAGGACCTGCTGGCCAGCGCCAGGAGGCAGGGCGGAGCGTTCGCCGACGCCGACCTCGACCTGTCCAGGGTGGCGGGGGAGGCGTGCGAGGAGCACGTGGCCCCGGCCGCCGCCCGCGACCTGACGATCACCCGTGACCTGGGGCGCGGCCTGGACATGATCGGCGACTCCGACGCGCTGCGGCGCTCGGTGGCGAACCTGCTCTCCAACGCCGTGCGCCTGTCACCCCCCGGCGGCACGATCAGGGTCGCGACCGGCCGGTCGGAAGGCTGGTTGTGGGTCGCGGTCCGGGACGACGGCCCGGGGCTGCGCGAGGCCGACCAGGAGCGGGTGTTCGACCGGTTCTGGCGCGGCGAGACCAGCCGCCGCGACCGCCACACCGGCCTCGGCCTGGCCATCGTCCGGCAGATCGTGGAGTCGCACGGGGGCCGCGTCGCGGTGTTCTCCCGGCTGGGCGAGGGCGCGACGTTCGTGTTGTGGCTGCCACCACGCGACGGCGTGCCCGGCGTGCCACCCGAGGACAACCCGCTACGGTGACCGCCTGCGGCAGACGGCGCGGGTGACGAGGAAGGCCGCCACCGGCAGCACGAACACGGCCACCCGCAACCCGACGACGATCATCTCGTACGTGGCGGGCGCCACCGTCAGCAACGCGGGCGGAGCAGGCGGCGGTTGCGGGAATCCGGGCGCGGAGCGCATCACGGGCGGGATCACCGAGACCCACATGCCCGCCCACAACACGGTGAAGAACGTGATGACCGCCACGCCCGCGGCCGTCCGCACCGGCGCCTGCGACGGCCGGTCCAGCAGGTGGTGGTGGTCCCCGTCCCCGGTGAAACGCCGCTCCAGGAACGGGTAGAGCAGCAGCACGCCGAAGAACACCGTCAAGATGAGGGGCGGTATCCACAACCCTGGCTGGAGCACATACCCGCCGACCACGATCTCCCACGGCGGCACGAGCCGCTGTGCGCCGTCCAGCACCCCGAAATACCAGAACGGCTGGGCCCCCGGCGGATAGGCGCCAGGGTTGTACGCCCCGTGCTCCCATACCGGGTTGACCCGGACGAACGTGGCCAGCGCCGCGATCGCCCCGATCGTGAACAACGCCGTCGCCCCGTTCTTGATCGCGAAGTACGGGAAGAACGGCCCGCCCGTCACGGTGCGCCCGCCGGCCGCCGTCTCTCGTCGCGAGCTCCTTCGCTCGGTGTGCTTCTGCCGCCACGTGAGGATCAGCGCGTGCAGCGGCACCACCGCCAGCAGGATCCCCGGCACCAGCAGCACGTGCGTGACGAAGATCCGCGGAATGACGTTTCCGGGGAACCCGCCGTCGAACACGAACGCCGACAGGTACGTCCCCACCAGCGGAATCGACAACAACACCCCCTGCGCCTGCCGCAGCCCCGTCATCGCGAGCTGGTCGCCGGGCAGCGACACGCCCAGGAACGACTCGAAGAGCACCAGCCCGAACAGCACCACCCCGAGCATCCACGTCAGCTCACGCGGCTTCCTGAACGCGCCGGTGAAGAACACCCGGCACAGGTGCGCCACGATCGCCAGCACGAACACGGTCGCCGACCAGTGGTGCAGCTGCCGCATCAGCAGTCCGCCCCGGACCTCCAGGCTGATCTCCACGGTGGAGGCGTAGGCCACGTCCGGGTTGGGCTTGTAGAACAACGTCAGGAACGTGCCCGTGAGCACCAGCAGCACGAACGAGTACAGCGCCAGCTCACCCAGCAGGAACGACCAGTGGCTGGGGAAGAGCTTCCTGAGCTGTGGCCGGAACCAGCGCGCGAACGGCAGCCGGTCATCCAGATAGATCGACGCGTCGCGGGCCATCTTTGCCGAACCGGTGACGATGCGAGCGCGCCTCTTGGGCTTGGTAGGAGTGGCCATGGGATCTCCCGGCGGGGGTGTGATCCGATTCTGCACCGGCCCTCGCACTTTCACAAGAATTGGTGTAAACCAATTGGTATAAACCAATTTTCCACTGCCCTGCGATAAAATTGGATTAGACCTGTTGTACGGCTGTCACCAGCGAGAACACCGCTATGTGAGAGGAGTGCAGTTTCATCATCAATTCCCCCGGTAGAGTCCGGGACAGAGGCGTTGGATTGGAGCTGTGGTGGCCAAGCACGTTTACGATTTCACCGAGGGCAACAGGAATCTCAAGGATCTTCTCGGCGGTAAAGGCGCGAATCTCGCGGAGATGACCAATCTCGGGCTGCCTGTTCCCCCTGGATTCACGATCACCGCTGAGGCGTGCCGCCACTATCTGGCGGCCGGCGCCATGCCGGACGGCCTGGAGCAGGAGATCGCCGGACATCTGGACGCGCTCGAGAAGAAGATGGGCAGAAGGCTCGGGCAGGCCGACGACCCGCTCCTCGTGAGCGTGCGGTCCGGCGCGAAGTTCTCCATGCCGGGCATGATGGAGACGGTCCTCAACATCGGCCTCAACGACGAGTCCGTGCACGGACTGGCCAAGCAGGCCGGCGGCAACGAGCGCTTCGCGTGGGACTCCTACCGCAGGCTCATCCAGATGTTCGGCAAGACGGTGCTCGACATCGACGGCGACCTGTTCGAGCGCGCGCTCGACGAGCTCAAGGGCCGGCGCCAGGACACCGACCTGGACGCGGACGAGCTGCAGGGCCTGGTGGAGGCGTACAAGAGGATCGTGCGCGAGCAGACCGGCAAGGACTTCCCCGCGGACCCGCGCGAGCAGATGCGCCTGGCCGTCATGGCCGTCTTCGACTCCTGGAACGCCCCGCGTGCCGTCCTCTACCGCCGTCAGGAGCGCATCCCCCCCGACCTCGGCACCGCCGTCAACATCATGGCCATGGTCTTCGGCAACTACGGCGACGACTCAGGCACCGGCGTGGCCTTCACCCGCGACCCCGGGTCAGGACGGCAGGGCATCTACGGCGACTACCTGCAGAACGCGCAGGGCGAGGACGTGGTCGCGGGCATCCGCAACACGATCCCGCTGGAGGAGCTCGAACGCATCGACAAGCACTCCTACGACGAGCTCCTCGGCATCATGCAGACGCTCGAGACGCACTACAAGGACCTGTGCGACATCGAGTTCACGATCGAGCGCGGCACGTTGTGGATGTTGCAGACGCGGGTCGGCAAGCGGACCGCGGGCGCCGCGTTCCGCATCGCCACCCAGCTCGTCGACCAGGGCCTCATCACGCTCGACGAGGCCGTCACCCGGGTCACCGGCGACCAGCTCGCCCAGCTCATGTTCCCGCGCTTCGACGCCGGCGCCGAGAGGAAGAAGATCGCCAAGGGCATGAACGCCTCCCCGGGCGCCGCCGTCGGCAAGGCCGTCTTCTCCTCCGCACGTGCCGTGGAGCTGGCCGAGCAGGGCGAGGACGTCATCCTCGTCCGCCGCGAGACCAACCCCGACGACCTGGCCGGCATGATCGCCGCCAAGGGCATCCTGACCAGCCGCGGCGGCAAGACCTCGCACGCCGCCGTGGTGGCGCGCGGCATGGGCAAGACGTGCGTGTGCGGCGCGGAGGAGCTCGACGTCGACACCCGCGAGCGGACCTTCGCGGCGCCGGACGGGGTGGTCGTCTCGGAAGGCGACGTGATCTCCATCGACGGCACGACCGGCGAGGTCTTCCTGGGCGAGGTGCCGGTGGTGCCGTCGGCCGTGGTCGAGTACTTCGAGGGCGCCGAACCCGGCGACGAGCTCGTCAAGGCCGTGGACCGCATCATGCGCCGCGCGGACGAGGCTCGCCGGCTGGGCGTGCGGGCCAACGCCGACACCCCGGATGACGCCGCCCGCGCCCGCCGCTTCGGGGCACGGGGCATCGGGCTGTGCCGTACCGAGCACATGTTCCTGGGGGAGCGCCGGCAACTGGTCGAGGACCTGGTCCTGGCGTCCTCGGACGAGGAACGTCAGGCGGCGCTGAACGCGCTGGAGCCTCTCCAGAAGTCCGACTTCATCGGGATATTTCGGGCTATGGAGGGCGATCCCGTCACCGTTCGCCTGATCGACCCGCCCCTGCACGAGTTCCTGCCCGACATCGTGGATCTGTCGGTCAAGGTGGCCACGTCATCGGACGTCACCGAGAAGGACCGCAAGCTGCTGGCGGCGGTCAAGCGCCTCCACGAGCAGAACCCGATGCTCGCCCTGCGCGGCGTCCGCCTCGGCCTGGTGATCCCCGGCCTGTTCGCGATGCAGGTGCGAGCGATCGCCCAGGCCGCCAAGGAGGTCCCGGGCGCGCGCCCGGAGATCATGATCCCGCTGGTGGCCGCCGTGCAGGAGCTGGAGTCGGTACGGGAGGAAGCCGTCAAGATCCTCGCCGACGTGGGCGTCGAGGCGCTGATCGGCACCATGATCGAGGTGCCGCGCGCGGCCCTGACCGCCGGCCAGATCGCCGAGGCCGCCGAGTTCTTCTCCTTCGGCACCAACGACCTGACCCAGATGGCCTGGGGCTTCTCCAGGGACGACGTGGAGTCGTCGTTCTTCCACCGTTACCTGGACCTGGGCATCTTCGGCGTCTCCCCGTTCGAGTCCCTGGACAGGGAGGGCGTGGGCCGCCTGATCAGGATCGCCGTCGAGGAGGGCCGGGCCGCCCGGCCGGACCTGCATCTGGGCATCTGCGGCGAACACGGAGGCGACCCGGACTCGGTCCACTTCTGCCACGACGTGGGCCTGGACTACGTCTCGTGCTCCCCGTTCCGCATCCCGGTGGCCCGCTTGGAGGCCGGCCGCGCCGCCCTGAGCGACACCGACTCCGACACCCGCTGAGCCGTCACGGGGGCGCTGCGCCGCTGGTTCGTCCAAGCAGCGCCCCATGGCCTCCGCCCTTCGGCCCCGCAGAGGCAGGGTCTCGCCGGACCTCTGCACCCCTGGGAATGGGGGGTGACTGACATTACCAACAGGGTATGACTGCTTACCGAAAGTCATGATCATTGTTATGGTAACGGTACCTGACGAAGTTCCGTGAGCCGCGCGATCATGCAAGCCTTGCCGCGATCAATCGGAGCTGAACGGGGAGATCCTTCGTGGCTGGCATCCTGGAAAACGATCGCATTCACCACGCCATTGCGCAGCAGATGCGACGTACCCCTGATCGCATCGCCGTGGTAGCGGGCGAGACCCGCGTGACCTATGCGGAGCTCGACGCCCGCGCCGGGCGGATCGCCGGCGAGTTGCGCCGTCGCGGCGCGGGGCCCGGCGATTCCGTGGGCGTGTGCCTGGACAGAGACGACTCGCTGATCGCGGCGTTACTGGGCGTGTGGCGGGCGGGGGCCGCCTACGTCCCGCTCGACCCCGCCTATCCGGCCGATCGGCTGGAGTTCATCGCGGCGGACGCGGGCATGGCCCACCTGATCACCTCTGCGGCGGTCGCCCGGAGGCAGGACGCGGTGCTGCGGGCCTCGGGCGCCGAAGCCCTCCTCATCGAGTCGGCCGGCCAGGACGGCGAATCCATCGACTCCGTGGCCGGCAGTCCGGGGGACGCCGCCTACGTCATCTACACCTCCGGCTCCACGGGCCGCCCCAAGGGCGTGGTCGTCGAGCACCACAACGTCATGGCGCTCCTGCGCTACGAGGCCACCCGCTATCCGGACGACCTGGACGGCATGCTCTTCGCCACGTCCGTCTGTTTCGACCCCTCCGTGACGCAGATGTTCCTGCCGCTGCTCTGCGGCGGGACCGTGATCGTCGCCGACAACCTGCTGGCCCTGCCCGCCCTGCCGGCCCGCGACGAGGTGACCACCGTGTACGGCGCACCGTCCGCGCTGGTGGCGCTGCTGAGCGAGCCGCTCCCGGCCGGCGTCCGTACGGTGATCGCCGGCGGCGAGCCGCTCACCAGGGCCCTGGCGGACCGCATCTACGCCAACCCAGGCGTGCGCCGTGTTGTAAACGTATACGGGCCGACGGAATGCACGGTCACCTGCACCTCCTACGAGGTGGTCCGCGATGAGGAGGGCGAGCCGCCGATCGGCTCGGCGTACGCCGGCTCCGTGCTCACCGTGCGCGACCCCGGCGGACGCCCGCTGGCCGACGGCGAGATCGGGGAGCTCTGGGTGGCGGGGCCGCTGGTCGGCCGCGGCTACCTGAACCGGCCGGCGCTGACCGCAGAACGGTTCGTGACCGACGACGAGGGCGTGCGCCACTACCGCACCGGCGACCTCGTCCGCCGCGAGAACGGGATCTGCTTCTACGCCGGCCGCAACGACGACCAGGTCAAGGTGGCCGGGTTCCGGGTCGAGCTGGGCGAGGTGCAGGGCACCCTGACCCGGAACCCCGGCGTGAACCACGCGGTCGTGCTGACCCAGAACGACGCCCGGGAGGTACGCCGCCTCGTCGCCTACGTGGAACCGGCCCCGAAGGAGGTGAGCGGGGATGAGGTGAGCGAGGCCGGGCTCCGGCAGTGGATGCGCGAGCGGCTGCCCGACTACATGGTGCCGTCCAGGATCGCGCTCATGGAGCGCATCCCGCTCGGACCCACCGGGAAGATCGACCGGGCCGCGCTGCCGACGGTGGAATTCGCCCCAGAGCTCGGCGCCTACGTCGCGCCGCGCAACGACACCGAGCGGCGGCTCGCCGAGATCGTCGGTGCGGTGCTCGGCGTCGAACAGGTCGGCGTCCACCACCATTTCATCGACCTCGGCGGCGAGTCGCTGGCCGCCGCCCGGATCTGCGCGGTCATCGAACGGGAGCTGGGCGCGCGGGTGGCGCTCACCACGTTCCTCGGCCGGCCGACGATCGCCGAGCTGGCCCCGCTCGTGGAGGCCGCCAGGGCCGAGTCCCCCGGGCCCGCCGCGCCCCGGCTGGCCCGTCACCCCGGCCGGGACCGCTACCCGCTCACCTTCGCGCAGTACGGCATGTGGCTGCTGCGCGAGGTCAGCCGCACCCGCAACGCCACCACACTCGCCTTCCGCCTGCGCCTGACCGGGCTCGACTCGGCCGAGCCCGTCCAGGCCGCGCTGGACGCGCTGGTCCGCGAGCACGAGGTGCTGCGCACCGTCACGGTGGCCGGCGCGGACGGCGAACCGGTCGCCGAGGTGCGCCCGCCGGCGCCCGTCCCGCTGGAGGAGCACCGCTACGCGCCCGGCCTGGCCGAGCGGCTCGCGGTCCACGGCTTCGACCTGTCCGCCGACGTCCCGCTGCTGCGCGCGGCTCTGCTCCGGCACGACGAGCGGACGGCCGAGCTGATCGTCGTCACCGACCACACCGCGTACGACGGCTGGTCCAACGCCACGCTCATGGCGGCTCTCACCGGCACCGTCGCGGAGCCGCCCGTCCAGGTCGGCGACGTCGCCCTGCTGGAGCAGGAGCTGAGCGCGGACCCGGCCAGGATGGAACGGCTGCGCGCGTTCTGGGCCGAGGAGCTGGCCGGGGCGGCGCCGCCGTACGATCTGTCGACCCGCGCGCCGAGCGGTCCCAGCCGGTTCCGCGGCACCCGGCTGGTGCACAAGGTGCCGGCGGGGACGGCGGCCAGGGTGGGCGAGCTGGCCGCGGCGACCGGCACGACCCCGTTCGCGGTCTACTTCACCGTGCTCGGCCTGCTGGTGGCGGCGCAGACGGACCGGCCCGACGTGCTGCTCGGCGCGGCCGTCGCCGACCGCGCCCATCCCGAGCTGGAGGGTCTCGTCGGCCCGCTCGTCGACGTGCTCCCGGTACGGCTCCGCCTCGACGGCGACCTGTCCGTACGGCGGGCCATCGTGCAGGCGGCGGCCGCCACGACCCGGTCGCTCGATCACATCGGCCTGGCTCCCGGGGAACGGCTGGCCGTCTCCGGCATCGAGCGCCCTCGTGGCACGATGCTCACCCCCGTCGTCCTGTCGTACCAGCCGCCCGCCGTGCCGGTGCGGCTGGAGCGTGACGGGCTGACCGTGGAGCTGCTCGGCGAGTTGAGCGGTGGCGGCTCGCAGGCGCCGTACACGGTGTTCGTGAACACGACCGTGGAGGGCGTCGAGATCCAGGTCGAGTACGACGCCGACCACTTCACCAGGGAGGAGGCGGGGGCCTTCGCCGATCGGCTGGTGCGGCTGCTGGAGGCCGCGGTGGCCGGGCCTGACCTGCCCCTGTCGGCGTTCGAGCTGGTCACCGAGGAGGAGCGGGACACACTGCTGGGCTGGGGCCGCGGGGCAGCGCTGCCCGAGCCGGGCGCGGTGACCGTCGTCCATGAGGTGCTGGAGCAGGCGGAGCGTCACCCGGGGCGGGTGGCCGTGGCGGACGGGACCGGCGAGCTGACCTACGCCGAGCTGGCCGCGGCCTCGGCCCGCATCGCCACCGCCCTCCGCGACCGGCTCCCGGCCCGGCCCACCGCCGGGGAAGGGCACGTCGTGGCCGTGTGCCTGCCGCGCGACCGGCGCCTGCCCGCCGCGCTCGTCGGCGTGGCCAGGGCCGGTGCGGCCTATGTGCCGCTCGAACCTGACCACCCGGCCGAGCGGCTGCGGCACCAGCTCGCCGACTCCGGCGCCACCGTCGTGCTCGCCGCGGACGACACCGTCCAGGTGGCGCGCGAACTGGCCGAGTCCACGGGCGCGACCGTCCTGGACCTCACCGACCTCGCCGGCCTGGCGGTGGGCGACGTGCCGCCCGCCACCACCCCTGACGGCCTGGCGTACGTGCTCTACACCTCCGGCTCGACCGGCCGGCCCAAGGGGGTCGAGGTCACCCACGGCAACCTGGCCGCGTTCGTGGCGGCCATGAGGGTCATGCCCGGGGTCCGCGAGGACGACGTCATGCTCGGCCTCACCCCGTTCTCCTTCGACGTCTTCGGCTTCGACCTGTGGGTCAGCCTGTGCAACGGGCTCCGGCTCGAACTCCTCGACCGTGCCTCGGCCGTCGACGGTCACGCGATAGCCAGGCGCATCGACGACTCCGGTGTCACTCTGCTCACCGCCACCCCGACCACGCTGCGCATGCTGGTGGCCGCCGGGTGGGCGGGCGGCGACCGGGTCCGCGTGGTCAGCATCGGCGAGGTGCTCGATCCGGCCCTGGCCGGAGAGATGCTGGTCAGGACCGGCGAGTTGTGGAACTCCTACGGGCCGACCGAGACGACCATCTACTCCACCATGACCAGGATCGCCGCCCCCGTCGGTGACAGCGTGTCCATCGGCGGGCCGCTGCCGGGGGAGCGGGCGTACGTGCTGGACCAGGCGGGCCGGCTCGTCCCTCCGGGCGTCCCGGGGGAGCTGTGGGT
>NZ_VCKY01000303.1 GCF_005889735.1 Nonomuraea turkmeniaca | reverse complement strand
TGACCATCGGCCCGAACGGCACGATCGAGAAGGCCAGGAACGCCGGCACCACCATGATGATGGGCGCCAGCAGGTAGAGCACCCTGTCCACCGTGTTGGGGAAGAGGTCCTCCTTCAGACCCATCTTGATCGCGTCGGCCACGGACTGCAGCAGACCGAACTTACCGGCCCGGTTGGGCCCGTAGCGGTTCTGCATCCGCGAGATCAGCTTGCGCTCGAACCAGACCCCGAAGACGACTCCCAGCGCCAGAAAGAGGAACAACATCACGGCCTTGACGAGGGTGATCCACAGCGGGTCCTGCCCGAAGCTGGCCAGGGTGGGATCGGCCGCGAGAACGCCTGCCATGACGTGTTGCCCCTTCCTCTCCCCGGCACTCGTTCGGTCCGGAGCGGAAGGTCACGCTAGCCGGTGAGCCGATCGGTGTCTTGAACGAATGCGAACAGCTGCTTCGGTGTCATCTGCGCCATCGCCCGGATCTCGCGGGTGAGGTGAGGCTGGTCGGCGTAACCGCAGGCGACGGCCTCGCCCAGCGTGGCCGAGTGGCGTCTCCACGTGTCCACGGTCCGCTGGAACCGGGCGATCCGGGCTACCGTCTTGGGCGACAAGCCCACCACCCGGCGGAATCCGAGCTCGACATAACGACGGCTGACGCCCAGCTCATCGGCGAGGGCCCCGATGGTGGGCGGGCCGGCCGGCTCCTGCAGCCGCCACCAGGCGTGCATGATCACGTCGTTGGGGCCGGCGTCGGGGCGCAGCCAGGACGTCAGTCGCTCGTCCAGCAGGCTGAAGCGGTCCGTCCAGCTCGCCGACGCGATCAGCCGGTCGGTCAGCTCCTCGGCACGGGTGCCGAGGAGGTCTTCGAGATGCGCGGTCGTGCCGGCCACCTCGCGTATCGGTGTCCCCGTCAGCGCCGACATCCCGGCGGGGGTGAGTCCGACCGCCATCCCGTGACGCCACGGCGTATGGGCCGAGAACGTCGCGGTGGCGCGGGGACCGGTGACGATCGGGCTCATGCCGGTGAAGTCGATGATCAGGGTGGCCGCGTTGAGCGGCAGCATCCGGCTGGGGTGGGCGGGCTCTCCCACCCGGGTGCGAAAGCCGGCCCACCCCAGCACGTACGGACGCAGGTGCGGCGGTGAGAGGTGGGTGATCATGTGAAACGGCTCCGCCTGCGGCTGCGTGGGCAACGAATGAATCGCCATCACACCAGCAAGACTGCCCTAGTCTCACCGATCCCGCAGGTCCGGCCCCTTGTCGGCCTGACCACCGTGGAGCCTGGGGTCATGGTGAGCGATCGGGAAGCTGACGGCGGCACGGATGGCGGCAGACCGCCTCGTGGCTGTTTGACAGTGGGCTTGAGCAGGGGAAACACTCGAATTGTGCATGCGGGAGCGCCGAAGGATTCCGACTCTCCGGACCCCGGCCGGACGACCGCGCACCAGCGGGAGGCGGCGAGGCAGGCCGAGGAGGAACGCGTTCTCCTGCTGCAGCGGGTGCAGCCGGGCTTGAGCGGGCTCATCGACGGCTCGCTGTCCTCGCTGGCGCCGATCTTCGCCGTGGTGGTGTCGACGCAGAAGCCGGGCTACGCGTTCGTCGCGGGGCTGGCCACGGCGATCGGCGCGGCGATCAGCATGGCCTTCTCCGAAGGGTTGTCCGACACCGGAGCGGTCACCGAACGCGGCAACGCCTGGAAACGCGGTTGCGTCGTCGGCGGCGGCACCTTCCTGGGCGGCATCCTGCACACCCTGCCGTTCCTGATCCCGGACTACCTGCCCGCGCTCGCCGTCGCGCTCGCCGTGGTCGTGGTCGAGCTGGTGGTCCTCGCATGGCTGCGCCATCGCTTCTTCGGCGTCTCCTTCGCCGGCTCGCTGGCCACCGTCACCCTCGGCGGCGTGCTCATCGCCGGCATCAGCATCGGCCTGGGCGCGCTCCTAGGCACATCGATCGCCGACTAGGTCCAAGCCTCCGGCCTCGGATCAGGCAGGGCGTGCCGACTTCCTTCGGGCCAGGTCCGTGAGGGCCAGTAGGAGGGCCACCGCCATGAACCCACATGAGGCCAGGACGGCGCCATAGATCGCCGTGGCGTAATTTCCGCCAGTGCGCACGAGCAGGTGGTAGAAGATCGTGGCGAGCGTGGCCGTGCCGATCGCCGCGCCGATCCGCTGGGCGGTCTGTACGGCCCCGCCGGCCACGCCAGCCATCCCGACTGGCACGTTCTGCAGCGTCAGCGTCATGTTGGGCGAGGTCACCATGACGCTGCCGAACCCGGCCACCACCAGCGGGAGCACGATCGCCGCCGCCGCACCGCCGCCCGTGGCGTGTCGCAACTCCAGCGCCGTCGCGGCCAGCCCGACCACTGCCGCGGCGAGCCCGCATATGGTCAGCCACCGCCCGAATCGGGCCACCAGGCGGCCGGCGACCATCGCGGAGACCGCCACACTCAGCGCGAACGGGGTCACCGCCAGCCCCGAGCGGAGCGGCGAATAGCCCAGCCCATCCTGGAAGAACAACGCCAGCACCAGCCAGATGCCGGTGAACCCGACGAAGTAGACGAGGCCTATGCCGGATCCGGCGACGTACCCAGGGGTTCGCCTGAGCCGCGGATCCAGCAGCGGCTGCCGCCCGCGCCGCACGACGTGCGCTTCCCATGCGCAGAAGCCCGCCAACAGCAACGCCGCCATCGGCCACAACCACCACAACCGGTACGCGCCGCCGTCGCCTGCATCGACCAGCGGTATCAGCAGGCTGAGCACGCCGGCGCCCAGAAGGAGCGAACCGCGCGCGTCCAGGTGGGTAGTCCGGGGCCCTTGTCCGGTCGAGGATCGTACGAGCCGAATCGCCAGTGGCAAGGCGATCAGTCCGATCGGCACGTTGACGTAGAAGACCCAGCGCCACGCGTCCTGTCCGGGGTCTGACGACAAGATCAGCCCGCCCACGACCGGACCGGCCGCGGTCGCCAGACCGATCGTCGAGCCGAGGATCCCGAAGGCGCGGCCGCGTTCGGCGCCCGCGAAGTGTTCCTGGACGAGCCCGGAGTTCTGCGGGATGAGGAGGCCGCCGGCGACGCCTTGCAGCAGCCGGGCGGCGATCAGCGCCCCAGGGCTCGGCGCCGCGCCTGTCATGGCACTGGTCAGCACGAACGCGGCCAGGCCCAGCAGGAACATGCGGCGCCGGCCGAAGGCGTCGCCGAGTCGTCCCGCGGGAACCAACGTCAGGCCCAGGGTCAGCGCGTACCCGGACACCACCCACTGAGCCGTGGCCGCCGGCACGGCGAACTCGCGCTCGATGGAGGGCAGGGCGACGTTCACGATGCTGACATCGAGCAGGATCATGAACGCCGCGAGCTGCGTCACCATCAAGGCACGCCAGCGCCTCGGGTCCGGCGCCGCGTACCCGGCGGCTTGCGGGTCCGGCTCTCCTTCGTGCGACAGGGATGGGCCACATCCTGCGGGAATGCTCTTCATGGCAGCGCCTTCAAGCGGTGCGGCGGGCCGCCGGTGTGGCGCCGTGCCGGGCCGGGGGGCGTGGTGTCATGTGATCGAGGACTTCGAAGACGGCGGCCAGGTCGCGCCGCTCGAAGCCGAGCCAGTGCGCGGCGAGCACGACCTCGTCGGCGCGGTCGGCGGTCGGCAGCGGGACGTCGAGCTCGCGAGCCGCAGCCAGCGCGAGCTCGAGATCTTTGTACATGAGACGGAGGTCGAACCACGCCTCGTCGGGGAGGTGGAGAACGAACGGCGCCCGCGCCTTCAGCAGGGGGGAGCCGATCGTGCTCTCGGCCATCAGCTTGAGAGCGAGCTCGTCGTCGACACCCGACCGGTCGGCGAGCAGGAGGCCCTCGGCGAAGGCGATCATCTGGACGGCGACGCTGATGTTGATCGCGAGCTTGAGCGCCAGCCCTTGCCCGTTCGTGCCGATGCGCGCCGGCGTGCCGAGGTCGCGCAGGATCGGCTCGACGCGGGCATAGCCCTCCTTGTCGCCGCCGACCATGATCGTCAATGTCCCGTCCCGCGCCTGTGGCACGCTTCCCGACACGGGCGCGTCGAGCATGGTGGAGCTGCGGGCGTTGACGAGTACGGCCACGTTGCGACTGGTGTGAGGGCTCACCGTGCTCATCTCCACCCAGGTCGTTCCTGCGGCGAGGCCCGCCAGGACGCCGTCCGGCGCGGTGGCGATCACGTTCAGGGTTTCGTCGTCCGGGAGGGAGGTGAACAGGACATCCGCGGCCTCGGCGACCTCGCGCGGCGTATCGTGCCAGCGCAGGCCGGCGGAGATGAGATGGTTCGCGCGGCTGCGTGTCCGGCTCGTCCCGTGTACGCGATATCCGCAGGCGAGGAGACGGCCGGCCATCGCTCCGCCCATGTGGCCGAGGCCGACAAAGCCGAGCGTCGGCATGCTGGTTGCCGTCATCGTGAGTCCTTCCTCGATGGCCGCGTTCACGGCCGGCTCACCCTGGCTCCGTATCGGGGCATCAAGGGCTATTCGTCAAGCCTGCACCTGATGCCCGCGCCAATCTGCCCGGCCAGCGGCCATCCTGACTACCGGCTGGCAGGAATCCCCCGGGCTACCACTGGCCGAGCGGGAGATCGGCCCGGAGGGTCGTGCCCTGGTCGGGCGGGCTGAGGACAGTGAGAGTGCCGCCCAGCGCCTCGACGCGGTCGGCCAGCCCGACCAGGCCGGAGCCCTCGCCGGCCGCGGCGCCTCCGACGCCGTCGTCGCGTACCTCGAGACGCAGGACCTCATCCTCGAGGTGGACCCGCACGGTGGCGACCGTCGCATGGGCATGTTTGGCCGTGTTGGTGAGCGCTTCGGACACCACGTAGTACGCGGCCACCTCCACCGCTTCAGGCAGCCGGCGCGGCACGTCCACGTCCACTTCGACCGGCACGGGGCTGCGGCGGGCCAGAGTTCTCAGCGCCGGATCCAGCCCGGCCTCGCTCAGGATCGCCGGGTGGATGCCCCGGGAGATCTCGCGTAGCTCGTCGATCGCCTCACCCAGCCCGCCGGCCAGCCGGTCCAGTCGCCCGCCGAACTCGAGCCGATCCGAACCCAGCTCCGCCTGGGCGGAGCGCACGTCCAGCACGAGCGAGACCAGCCGTTGCTGGATGCCGTCGTGCAGGTCGCGTTCGATGCGCCGGCGGGCCAGGTCGGCAGAGGTCACGATGCGCGAGCGCGAGGCGGCCAACTCCGCCCGGTTGCGGGCCAGGGTGGCCGCCATCGTGTTGAAGCTGCGCTCCAGCAGGCCGATCTCGCCGGCTCCCCGGACGGGCACGCGCGCCGCGAGATCGCCGGACGCCAGCCGCCTCGCGGTCGCGGCCACCCGGCGCACCGGCGCGGCGATCGCCCGGGCAAGGTAGCCGGAGTAGATCCCGATCAAGGAAACGGACACGATCAGTGCCGCGACGCCCACGGTGCCGGCCCGGCGCGCCGCCGCGTCGGAGCGCTGCTGCTGGCCCCGGACCATCGACTGCTCGGCCGCCACCAGCGCATCGAACTTCGCGCGCATCGCGTCCACCCGGCGCTTCTCCTCGGCGACCTCCGGGCTCGGCACCGCGGCCGGGTCGCGACGCGTCTTCTCCACCAGGGGGATGGAGTAGTCGTGGATGTAGGAGGCCCCCGCGGTTGCGATCTGCCGGGCCAGCACACGCTGCGCAGGGGTGTCAGCCACCAGCCGCTCCAGCGCGCCGACCTCCCCGGGATAGGCCGTGATGGCCGCGCGCCACGGCTGGAGGAACTGCTCCTGGCCGGTGAGGGCGAACCCGCGCTGCCCCGTCTCCATATCGATGATCAGGCGCTCCAGCCGGTTGGCCATCACCAGCACCTGCTCCGAGCGCTGCTCACGCAGTTGAGTGCGGCGCAGGTCGGCGATCGAGGACAGCAGGATCGCGAACGCCGCGCCGACGATCAGCGCGAGCACGACTCCCGCCGTCACCGCGCGCAAAGTCAGACCGCGACCGACGTCGCTTGCCGGTCGGCGTGCCCGGCCAAGACCCACTACCGCAGTTTATCGGCCACGGAGCGTGTCCGATAATGGTGGCATGGCCGGTACCGGGGTGGTCCTCGCCGACGATGACGTGTTGCTGCGCGAAGGGCTCGCCAGCCTCCTGCAGCGCTCCGGCCTGGATGTGATCGGCCAGGCGGGCGATGCCGAGCAGCTGCTCGCCCTGGTCCGCGACCTACGCCCCGGGCTGGTCATCGTCGACATCCGCATGCCGCCGACCAACACGATCGAGGGACTACAGGCCGCCGCGCAGATCAGGACGCAACACCCCGACGTCGCCATCTTGGTGCTGTCGGCACACGCCGAAGCCGAGCACGCCATGCGGCTGCTGGCCAGCGGCGGCGGAATCGGCTATCTGCTCAAGAGCCGGGTCACCGACGTGGCGGAGTTCGTCGACACGGTACGACGGATCGCCGACGGCGGCTCGGTGGTCGACCCGGCGCTCGTGCAGGAGCTGGTGTCGGCCCGGCACCGCCACGACCCGCTGGATGCGCTCAGCGCCAGGGAACGCGAGGTGCTGTCCCTGATGGCCGAGGGCCGATCCAACGCCGGTATCGCCCACCGGTTGTGGGTGGCCGAGGGCACCGTGGAAAAACACGTCCGCAGCATCCTCACCAAGCTCGGCCTGGCCGAGACCGGCGACGACCACCGCCGGGTGCTGGCCGTCCTCACGTTTCTTCAGGCCCGTTGAACAGCCGGTCTTCAGGCTCGTAGAGCAGCCGGTCTTCAGGCCCGTTGAGCAGCCCGTCTTCAGGCCCGTTGAGCAGCCAGCGGATGGCCGCCCCCGACAGGCCGGGCTTCGGCAGGAAACCGATCGCCGGGCTCGCCGAGACCGGCCTGCCGAGATCGTCCTCGCTCCGCGCGGAGATCATGATGACCGGGGTAGGGCCGAGCCGGGCGGCCACGTCGAAGCCGCTCTCCTGGTCCAGGCCGACGTCGACCAGTGCCACGTCCGGCCGCAGCACCGAGGCCCGCGCCACCGCCTCGGCCCCGGTGGCGGCCACACCGACGACCCGTACGCCCTGCGACTCCAGCAGCCGGCACGCGGACTCTGCGAATCGCGGGCTGTCGTCGACGATCAGGCAACGCAACTCCACGGCCTCAGGCTGCCACCCGCACAATACGCCGGGCATCCCTGCTAGCCGGGGTCCTACGCGTCGGCCGGCCGGTACCGGGCGATTGCAGCCAGCTGGAGCCCATCTGGGTGTCACCCGCGATGCCAGGCCAGGGTGCCGAGGAATTTGCCACCGCCTAACCAGCAAATCATGCTTCGAAGCGTTGGCAGTCTTAGACGCACCTCGAGGCGGAGACTGCCGATGCCGATCGATATCCACGCCCACCTCTATCCCACCGACTACCTCGACCTGCTTGAACGGGGCGGCGTCACAACGACGGCCATGCATCGAGGACTGGGTGCCGATGACACCGGCGCTGATCTCGCCGCCCGGTTCGGCTTGATGGACCAGGCGGGCGTCGATCTCCAAGTCCTGAGCGCCGCACCGATGTTCGGCCACCTCGCAGACCGGGCTCCGGCCATCAGGGCGACCCGACTGATCAACGATCGGTACGCGCAGCTGGTGGAGCGTCATCCACGGCGGTTCCGGGCGTTCGCAACCGTGCCGTTGCCCCATCTCGACGACGCGCTGGCCGAACTCGATCGCGCTCTGTCCACACCGGGCATGGTGGGCATGACGATGGCCACGACGGTTGCCGGCAAGGCATTGACCGACCGGAAGTTCGCGCCGTTGTGGCAGGAGCTCGACCGGCGAGGCACAGTCGTGTTCCTGCACCCCACGGGAGACCGCGCGGGCTCACCACAGCTCGACGGCCCTCTGAGTTGGCTGGTCGGCGCTCCCGTAGAGGACACGATCGCGGCCGCCAAGCTCATCACCCAGGGCCATCTCCTGCGCTATCCCCGAGTCCGGATCATCAACTCCCACTTCGGCGGCGCCTTGCCCATGCTGCTGAACCGGTGGGACAACCTGTCGCGGCTCGGCGGCAGTGACCCGGAGATGGTACCCAGCGAGGCTGCGCGACGGATGTGGTACGACACGGTCTGCCACGGCTCATCGGCTGCGCTGCTGGCCGGCGTACACGCTGTCGGCGCAGACCGCCTCGTCATGGGAAGTGACTTCCCCTACCAGACCGGGTCGCTCTCCACCTACGGCGCCGTCGCCTTCATCAGCGAAACCCTCGGCGACGCCGACGCGCAAGTCATCCTTGACACCAACGCGACTTCGCTGCTTGCCGGGTTTACCTGCGGTATCTACCGTAAGTGACACAATATGAACGTGGCGTGCGACCGCTCCATCAGGGCGCGGATGCCGCGCGCGGGCGGTGACGCTGTTCGGGGCGATCACCGTTTCCACCTGGGTCGCCCCACCTGCTCACGCACGATGGCGAGGTAAGTCATGGCAGCAGGCATTTCACGGTTCGACGGCAAGGCCGCAGTGGTGACCGGCGGCAGCAGGGGGCATCGGCGCCGCCGTAGCGCGCCGCCTGGCAGCCGAAGGAGCGGCCGTGGCGATTGGATATCGGGGCAACCACACGGCCGTGGTCAAGCTCGTCGCCGAGCTGCGTGCTGGCCAGCTGCGCGGGCATCGAGCACTTCGACGCGTTGGAGAACATCACCCCGGCAGACTTCGACCGGGTCTTCACCGTCAACACGCGTGGGCAGTTGTTCACCGTCCAGCACGCCGTCGCCCACATGCGCGCGAGCGGCCGGATCGTCCTCACCTCGTCCGTCAGCGCCCGCCGCGCGGTGTTCGGCCACACCCTCTACGCCGCCAGCAAGGCAGCGGTCGAGGCCATGGTCCTCAACCTCTCGGCCGAACTAGGCCGACGGGGCATCACCATCAACGCGATCGCCCCCGGCGGCACCGCGACCGACATGGCCGCCGAGCACGCCGCCTCCTACCAGCACCCCGACCTGGCCACAACGGTGCCCATGTCGCAATGGGAGACAACGCACGGGGCGCTGCGCCGTCTCGCGCAGCCCGACGAGATCGCGGCAGGGTACGCCTTCCTCGCCTCCGACGACGCGTCCTACATGACCGGCCGAACGCTGCTGGTCGACGGAGGCTACTTCTGAGCCGCCCGAGGACAGATCGTGAGCGACACGATCGGGGTGCCGCTCGCGGAAGTCGCACGCGCCTGGCAGCAGCAGGCGCACCGGCCAGGCTGGTGCCGGAAGGGAGGGCCGGGATGCCGGGGACCGGAGAGTCCCTCTGAGATGAGGACACTGGCTGTCACGCATCGGGCCTAGGTCGCTTTACCAGCCATTTGTACCGTAAGTGACAGAATATGAGCATGGCGTGCGGTCGCTCCATCAGGGCTCGGATGACGATCGCGGCGGTGACGCTGTTCGGCGCCATCGTCCTGGCGGTGGTGTGGGCGATCTCGCTGACCTACCCGGTGCGGGCGCGGGCCGACCTCGTGGCCCATGCCGACGACGCCAGCCGCCACCTCGCCACCGTCATCGACAAGCGGCCCTTCACCGGCCCCATCCCGCCGTGGGATCGCGTGTACATCATGCAGATCGTGGACGCCACCGGCCAGGTACATGCCGCCAACGCCGGGCCCACCGGCCAGCGGGTCCTCACCCGCGCCTGGCCTACAGGGGGCGATTCGCGGGTCCAGGACCGAGTGTGCCTGCCTGACGGGTGCCTGGTCGTGGTGGGAACGAGCAACCCCACCAGCGTGTACGGGTCCGTCGTCGCCTACGCGGCCATGCACGAGCCGTTCCTGCTGGCAACGCCGTTCCTGCCCCTGCTCCTGTCCGGCGCAGCAGCAGTGCTGGTGGCACTGCTGGGATGGGGCGCCTGGTACGGGACCGGCCGGGTCCTCGCCCCCGTCGAGCGGATCCGCTCGGGGCTGGAACACTTCAGCGCCCAAGATCTGAGCCGACGCATCGACGTGCCCGACACCAGGGACGAGATCGCCGAGCTGGCCACCACGGTCAACCAGACCCTGGCGCGGCTGGAGGACGCCGTGGAACGCAATCGGCGCTTCGTCTCCGACGCCTCCCACGAGCTGCGCACGCCGATCACCGGGCTCATGGTACGGCTGGAGTCGGGCCTGGAGGACCTGGACGAACAGGAGTGGCGGGCGGCGATCACCTGCGCCCAGCGGCTGTCGGACATCGTCCACGACCTGCTGCTGATGGCCCGGCTGGACGCGCGGGTGGAGACGGCGATGGAGCGGATCGATCTGGGGCAGCTGGTCGAGGAGGAAATCGCCCTGCGGCACTTCCGGCTGCCCGTGACCACCGACGTGGAGCCCGGACTTCACGTCGAGGGCAACCGGTTGCGGCTAGGGCGGCTGCTGACGAACCTGCTGTCCAACGCCGACCGGTACGGCGATTCACGAATACGGGTATCCGTGACGGGGCAAGCGGATCAGGCCGTGGTGGAGGTGCAGGATGACGGGCCGGGGATTCCTGAGGACATGCGGGAGCGCGTGTTCGAACGGTTCACGCGGCTCGATCACACCCGATCCTGGGACACCGGGGGGAGCGGGCTAGGGCTGCCCATAGCCCGCGACATCGCCACGGCTCATGGGGGCACGCTGGAAGCCGGGGACGCCCCAGGGGCGCGGCTGATCCTGCGCCTACCGAGACATTGACCGGGCTCGCCGGCCTGGGCGATGAGCGCCGGCAGGATCGGGAACTCGCCTGTCGTTCGAGATTTTCACCCAGGTGGCCGAGGCGTCCCGGACCGGGCGACGGGGGTTCAGGCCGAGTCGTGGGCTATCTGGTGCACGGTGCCGCCCGGTTCGGTGATGAAGTGCAGCCCCTTCGCGGCCAGGCGCTTTTCCGTCTCGTCGGGGTCTTTGTCGGCGGTCTCGGGCAGAAGGTAGTACTCCTCCAAAAGGGCGCGCGCGGTGTCGTTGTCGCTGACCGCGCAGTCCCAGATCACCTGCTCGCCGTCGGTGGTGATGTCGAAGGCGAAGAACGCGCAGCAGGCCTTCTCCCGCGCGGCCAGGTCGCGCACCTCCTCTTCGACACCGGGCTCGGCGCGCAGCCTGAAGCGGATGCCCTCGGCGGTCTTCTCCCGGCCGATGAGGAACCGGCCGAACAGGCGCTGGTAGTCGTCCAGGCGCTGCTGGGGGGTGTCGGGGGCGGCCGTT
>NZ_VCKY01000302.1 GCF_005889735.1 Nonomuraea turkmeniaca | reverse complement strand
GCCTGACCAGGGACCTCACCCGAGAGGAAGGGGTCTGGGCGACGAGGTGACGGCCTTCAGCGGGCCTGTGGACAACCGCACAGACCCGCACAACCGGCAGGACCCCGCCGCGAGCATGGACTCCGACACTCCTGCATAGCGCCATCCAACGAGCTCCCCCGAAAATCCTCAGCTGGGATGACCTGCTTTACACCAGCGTCCTAGGGCTTCAGCGGGGCACGCCCGAGCAACTGCGCGATCCTGGCCCGCACGTCGGGCGTGTCGAGGCCGCGTACGGTGAGCGTCGTGCGGCGGCGTACGACGTCGTCCACCGTGGCCGCCCACTCGTGGTCGCGTGCGTAGATCGCCTGGGCCCAGATGTCCGGCCCGTCCGGGTGGATGCGCTCGCCCAGCGCCGGGTCCTCGCGGATGAGCCTGACCAGGTCGAACGCGATCGACCCGTAGTGCGTGGCCAGATGCCTGGCGACCAGGGGATCCATGCGGGCGCCCCGCTCGCGGTCCGTCCACAGCCGCATCGCGACCGCGTCCGGGCTGGCCAGCCCGGGCAGCGGCACGGCGGGCAGGATGTCGGCCAGGTCGTCGCCCAGCGGCCGCCCCGGCAGATGGGCGAGCATGTCGAGCACGTGCCTGCCGATGTGCCGGTACGTCGTCCACTTGCCGCCCGCCACCGACAACATGCCGCCCTTGCCCCGGCTCAGCACGGTCTCCCGTTTGGCCGCCGCCACCTGGCCTGGGCCGCCGGGGAGCACGCGCAGCCCGGCGAAGGCGTAGGTGATGTCCTCGCGTTTGAGCTGCTCCTCGTGTACGGAATGCCCGGCCTCGTCGAGGATCTGCGTGATGTCGGCCTCGGTGGGGCGTACCTCGGCCGGGTCGCCCTCGTACGCCTCGTCGGTCGTGCCGAGCAGAAGGTGGTCCTCCCACGGGATGGCGAACGACACCCGGTACTTGTCGATCGGCGTGGTCAGCGCCGCCTTCCACGGCTCGTGGCGGCGCAGGACCAGGTGCGCGCCCTTGGACAGCCGGATGCTCGGGGCCGCGTCCGGGTCCTCCATCCGCCGCAGGTGGTCCACCCACGGCCCGGTGGCGTTCAGCACGAGGCGGGCGGAGACTCCGAACTCGCTCCCGTCGAGCCGGTCGCGCAGGTCGGCGCCGGTCACGGTGCCGCCGGTCTTGCGCAGGCCGACGACCTCGGCGTGGTTGAGCACGATCGCGCCGGCGTCCACCGCGGCCCGCACGGTCATGACCGCGACGCGGCTGTCGTTCATCTGGTGATCGCCGTAGACGGCGGCGGCCCGCAGGCCCTCGGTACGCAGCGCGGGCACCTTGGAAACCGCCTGCTGCGGCGTGATCACCTTGCCCATGCCGTCGCCGAACACCGACAGCGCCGAGTACAGGAACACGCCCGCGCCCAGCTTGGCCGCCCCGTGCGGCCCGCCCTTGTAGATCGGCACCAGGAACGTCAGCGGCTTGACCAGGTGCGGCGCGATGTCGGCGGCCAGGGCACGCCGCTCGCGGTGGTTCTCGGCGACCAGTCTGACGTTGCCGGTCTGCAGGTAACGCAGGCCGCCGTGGACGAGCTTGGACGAGGCGCTTGACGTGGCGCCGGCGAAGTCGCCCGAATCCACCATCGCCACCCGTAGCCCGGCCTGCGCCGCCATCCAGGTCACCGACGTGCCCAGGATGCCGCCGCCGATCACGAGCAGGTCGTAGGTGGCGCTGGACAGTTCCTCGCGGATCCGCGCGCGTTCGGTCCCCATCGCGATCATCATCGACATACTCCTACTGCTCCACCCAGTCCAAGGTGCGGGCCACGGCCTTTTTCCAGTTGCGGTATTCCTGCTCGCGGGCGGTCTCGTCAATCGCCGGTCGCCACTCGGCGGCCTTGTGCCAGTTGGCGCGCAGGCTGTCGATGTCCGGCCAATAGCCGGTCGCCAGGCCCGCCGCGTAGGCGGCGCCCAGCGCGGTGGTCTCGGACACCATGGGCCGGATCACCGGCACCGCCAGCACGTCCGCGAGCGTCTGCATGAGCAGGTTGTTGGCGGTCATGCCGCCGTCGGCGCGCAGCGTGGTCAGATCCAGTCCCGAGTCGGCGTTCATCGCGTCCACGACCTCGCGGGTCTGCCACGCGGTGGCCTCCAGCACGGCCCGCGCGATGTGCCCCTTGGTGACGAACCCCGTCAGCCCCGCGATCACGCCGCGCGCGTCCGAGCGCCAGTGCGGCGCGAACAGCCCCGAGAACGCCGGCACGAAATAGCAGCCGCCGTTGTCGTCCACGGTCTTGGCCAGCGTCTCGATCTCGGCCGCGCTGGAGATCAGGCCGAGGTTGTCGCGCAGCCACTGCACGAGGGAGCCGGTGACCGCGATCGCGCCCTCCAGCGCGTACGTGGCCGGTGTGTCGCCGATCTGGTAGCCGACCGTGGTCAGCAGGCCGTGCTTGGAGACGACCGGCTCGTGACCGGTGTTCATCAGCAGGAAGCTGCCGGAGCCGTAGGTGCTCTTGGTTTCGCCGGGCGCGAAGCAGGTCTGCCCGAACAGCGCCGCCTGCTGGTCACCGAGCGCCGAGGCCACCGGGAAGCCGCCCCGCGTGCGGCCGTAGATCTCGGCGGACGGGCGGATCTCCGGCAACATCGCGCGCGGCACGTCCAGCGCGGCCAGCAACTCCTCATCCCAGGCCAGCGTGTGGATGTTCATCAGCATCGTACGGCTGGCGTTGGTGACGTCGGTGATGTGGCGGCCGGTGAGGTTCCACAGCAGCCAGCTGTCCATCGTGCCGAACAGCACCTCGCCCCGCTCGGCCCGCTCTCGCAGCCCCGGATGCTCGTCGAGCAGCCAGCGGATCTTCGGTCCGGAGAAGTAGGTCGTCAGCGGCAGCCCGGCCTTCTCCTTGAACAGCTGCTCGTGCTCGGCCAGGGCGTGGGTGAGCGGCGCCGTGCGGGTGTCCTGCCAGACGATCGCCGGGCACACCGGCTGCCCGGTCGCCCGGTCCCACAACACGGTGGTCTCGCGCTGGTTGGTGATGCCGAGCGCGGCGATCTGGCCGTCCAGGCCGCCGAGGGCATCCGCCAGCACTCCTTGCACGGCCTGCCAGATCTCGGCCGCGTCGTGCTCCACCCAGCCCGGCCTGGGGAAGATCTGCCGGTGCTCGCGCTGGGCGACGGAGACGATGTGGCCGGCCTGGTCGAAGACGATGCAGCGGCTGGACGTGGTGCCCTGGTCGATGGCGGCGACGTAATCCGGTCGAGGCACTGGGGTTCCTCGCAAGGTTAGGGTTCGACAATGTCGAACAACGTGAGAAATGTTATTCGGTTGTCCGGAGGCGTTCAACTGTTTTGCTCAGCGGGCGAGATCGCGCGTGATCGCGCGGGCCGCGTCGCGTACGTATGAGACGAACTCCATGTGCAGGACCCCCTCCGGCGCCAGCCGTTCGACCGCGCCGCGGATGCCGATGGCGCCCACCACGATGCCGCGCGAGTCCTTGATGGGCGCGGCGATGGCCACCTCGCCCTCGGTCAGCTCCTCCATCTCGGCCGCCCAGCCGCGCGTCCTGACCAGCTCCAGCTCCGTCTCCAGGAGGCCGGGGTCGGCGATGGTGTTCTTGGTGTGCGGCTGCAGCGGCACGAGGGTCTCGCCGTACGGGTCGTAGGCGAGCAGGACCTTGCCCAGCGCGCTGGCGTGGGTCGGCAGGTACGTCCCGACCTGCAGCGTCTGCATGCTGTCGTCGGGCCGGAACACGTGGTGGATCACCAGGACGTGGCCCTCGTGCAGGGTGCCGATCCAGGCGCTCTCCCTGCTCCGCCCGGCGAGCGCGTCGGCCCAGTTGATGGCCCGGGTGCGCAGCTCGTTGACGTCGAGATAGCTGCTGCCCAGGTGCAACAGGGTAGCCCCGAGGCGGTACTTCCCGGTGGCCGGGTCCTGCTCGACGAAGCCGACGCGGACGAGCGTGCGCAGGATGCCGTGCAGCGTGCCCTTCGGCAGGCCCAGCGCCCTGGCCAGCTCGGCCACCCCGAGCTGTCGGGGACCGGAGGCGAGCAGCCGCAGGATCGCGGCGGCCCGCTCGACCGACTGAATCGTCTCTCCCACAATCGGCACCCTAGCGCAGTGCGGTTCGGTATTGCCGAACGCGCGGTGCGGAAGGCCGCTCGGCTCTAGAATTGCGCCGGCGGCAACGCTTCCTCGGAGCCACAGCGCGGAGAGCCCCCGCGAACAACGCGGCCGACGACGCGAGCCCAGGAACAGCCCGCGCCGCCCACGCATGACAGCTAACGGGATAGCCGTCCCGTTAGCTGGGCATGCCGTAGGCCAACGAGGAGACTAGATGGAACAACTTTCCCGCTCGGCGGGAACCGTGCGGCCCGGCGGCCGCACTGCGCGCGTGCGCGCTGCCGTGCTCGAGGCCACCCAGGACGAGCTGGTCGAGCACGGCTTCCACGGCCTCACCATGGACCAGGTGGCGGCCAGAGCGGGTGTCGGCAAGACCACGGTCTACCGGCGCTGGGGGAGCCCGGCGGGCCTGGTCACCGACCTCATGACCGAGCTGGCCGATCAGTCGTCGCCGCACGCCGACACCGGCTCGATCGAGGGCGACCTGCGGGCCAACGCCCTGGCCGTGTGCGAGGCGGTCAACGACGGGCGGCTCGGGACCACGTTCCAGGCGATGATCGCCGCCGCCACCAGTGACCGGCAGGCGGCCAACGCCCTGCGGGACTTCTATGCCCGCCGCATCGAGGAATGGGCCGGCGTCGTGGACCTGGCCGTCCAGAGGGGTGAGCTGCCCAAGGGGACCGACGCTCTGGAGCTGATCCGGGCGGTCTCGGCCCCGCTCTACTACCGCCTCGTGGTCACGCGGGAGCCGGTGACCCCGCAGGTCGCCGAACACTCGGTCCGCCGGGCACTGGCCGCCGCCCGGGCCGGGGCGTTCATCCCGTAGGTGGCGAGGCTCATGATCACTACCTAAGGTCCCCATATGAACGCGTAAAGTAACATGGGCCCACTGGGGCAGCGCGAACCCCCTTCGACCCTTCATGATGGATGTATGGCGGAAGCGATCTACGTCGGCGGTTTGTTGGTGGCGACGCCGCTTCTCGACGACCCCAACTTCCGGCGTAGCGTCGTCCTGGTCCTCGAACACGACCACGATGGGGGCACTCTGGGTGTGGTGCTCAACAGGCCGAGCGACATCTCGGTCACCCAGGTGCTTCCCGTGTGGGACCCGCTGGTGACCGGGCCGCCGGTGCTCTTCGAGGGCGGGCCCGTGCAGACCGACAGCGCGCTGGCGCTGGCGGCGGTCCCGAGCGGGGAGGAGCCGCTCGGCTGGCGCCGGTTGCACGCGGGCACCCCGGCCGTGTCCCGGCTCGGCACGGTGGACCTGGACGCTCCGCCGGAGATCCTGCAGGGCGAGATCGCACAGATGCGCATCTTCGCGGGGTACGCGGGCTGGTCCTCGGGGCAGCTGGAGAGCGAGATCGCCGAAGGTGCCTGGTACGTCGTCGACTCCGAGGTCGGCGACACCTTCCACGCGGATCCGGGTTCGCTCTGGCGGCACGTGCTGCGCAGGCAGCCCGGCGAGCTGGCCTTCGTGGCCACGTGCCCGGACGACCCGACGATGAACTAGCGCAGGTCCCAGCCCGGCTGGAGCGAGCGCTCCGCCAGCTCGATGGTCTCGCTCATGCGGTCGGTGATCTCCACCAGCGTCCCGTCGCGGCGCGGGCACTCGAAGCCCACCCGCAAGGTGGACATGGCGAACGCCACGATCAGGTGCGAGAGCTGGTCGGTGTCGGGATCGGCGCCGCGCAGCCCTGCCACCAGCTCCGCCAGGCGATGCTCGGTCTGTGCGCCCCTGGCCACCGACTGGCCGATCAGCCGCGGATTCTCCTCCAGGATCCGGCGTAGTTTCAGGAACCTCGCCGACTCCTCCGGCGTTGAGCCCTGCATGTCGCTCAGCACCGCGCGCAGCGCGTGCATGAGGGCGGTGAACGGGGGCTCGTCCGGTGGGCGGGACTCCAGGGTCTCCAGCATGATCTCCTCACCGTGGTCGTGGAACCACAGCACCAGGTGATCCTTGCTGGTGAAGTAACGGAAGAAGGTGCGGGGGGAGACGTCGACGGCACCCGCGATCTGCTCCACCGTGGTCGACTCGTATCCTTGTTCGAGGAACAGGTCGAGCGCCGCGTCCAGGAGCGCCAGGCGCGTCTTTTCCTTCTTGCGTTCCCGAAGACCCACAGCGGTCACTCCTTCGAAACCCTTCTGTCACAGTGTGCCATAAGTCAGCCGATGCCGAATGAAGGTCATTTGTCATTTGTCATCAACTGTCATACATTACCGGAGGCTTACGAGATCTATGCCCTGGTGTGGGCGTACGTGTATTGAGGGGGACTTCATGGCGAACGCGAAGGCGGTCGACGTACCGCCATCGCCTGGCTCTGTGAAGACGGGGACAGGGGGCAATCCGTGGCTGGTGCTGCTCGCCGTCAGCCTGGGCGTCATCATGGTGATGCTCGACGGCACGGTCGTGGGCATCGCCAACCCGTCCATTCAGGTCGACCTCAAGGCCTCGCTGTCCGACCTGCAGTGGGTCACCAGTGGTTACCTGCTGGCCCTGGCGGTCTTCCTGATCACCGCGGGGAAGCTGGGCGACCTGTTCGGGCACAAGCGGGTCTTCCTCATCGGTGTGGGCGGCTTTGCGCTCTCCTCGGTGGGCATCGGCTTCAGCGCCGAACTGGCCGACGTCATTCCCGGCGTCACGCCGGTCGGCGCGCTGATCGGTCTGCGGGTGCTGCAGGGTCTGTTCGGCGCGCTGCTCCAGCCCGCCGCCCTGGCGCTGCTGCGTACCGCGTTCCCCGGTGAGAAGCTGAACCAGGCGATGGGGGCCTGGGGTGCGATCATCGGCCTGTCCAGCGCGGCCGGCCCCATCGTGGGCGGCGTGCTGGTCGAGCGGGCGAGCTGGGAGACGGTCTTCTTCATCAACGCGCCCGTCGGCGTCGTCGCCCTGGTGATGGGCATCTTCCTGATCAAGGACAGCCGCGCGCAGACGATGGCCAGGATCGACTGGCTCGGCGTGGTGCTGCTGTCCGGCGCGATGTTCTCGCTCGTCTGGACGATCATCAAGGCGCCCGAGTGGGGCTGGGGCGACAGCACGACGCTGACCTTCGTGGCCGTGTTCGTGGTGCTGATCGCGGCGTTCATCATCTGGCAGAGCGTCGCCCAGAGGATCGGCAGGCAGCCGCTGGTGCCGCTGTCGCTGTTCAGGAACGTCTCCATCTCCATCGGCACCTTGCTGATGATGATGGTCGCGTTCGCCATGTTCGGCGCGATGTTCTTCCTGGGCTTCTTCTTCCAGGGCGTGCACGGCCTGTCCCCGCTGGAGGCCGGCCTGCGCATGTTGCCGATGAGCGCCGGCATGATCTTCGCCTCGCCGCTGGCGGGCATGGCGCTCGGCCGGTTCGGGCCGAAGATCACGATGGCGACGGGTCTGCTGGTCACCGCGTTCTCGATGTTCCTCATGTCCAGGCTCAGCATCGACGCGTCGTTCATCGAGAGCGGCATCCCGTTCCTGCTGCTGGCCTTCGGCATGTCGCCGGTGTTCGTGGGCGCCACGGAGATCATCGTCGGCAACGCCCCGGTGCAGCTGACCGGCGTGGCCGGCGGTGTGCAGCAGTCGGCCATGCAGGTCGGCGGCGCGCTCGGCACGGCGATCCTGGGCGCCGTGATGGCCGCCGAGATCTCCAGCACGCTGCCCGGTCACCTCGGCCCGGCGGCCCAGGCGATCCCGGCCGCACAGCTGGCGGGGCTGGAGAAGGCGGCCGCGTTCGGGGCGGCGCCGCCCGGGGTGGCGCAGCCGATCGTGGACGCCGTGCACCAGTCGTTCATGGACGGCATGTCCGTGGCCTTCCTCGTCAGCACCGTCATCGCGGTGCTGACCGCGGCACTGACCCTCTTCGTGAAGGCGGGCCGCAAGACCGAGAACCAGCCGGTCCACGTGGGTTGATCATCCGGTACGGCCTCCGCCGCGTGGCGGGGGCCGTACCGGCATGTGGGGAGACGGTCACGGCGGGGGCATAAACTCGGTGGGGTGAGCACGAAGATCCTCCCAGAGCAGAAAACCACGCCGCAGACGTCGCACGGCGACGGCGATCACGAGCGGTTCGCGCACTACGCGGACAAGCACAAGATCACCGAGAGCATGGTGACGGGCACGCCCATCCGCGCCCTGTGCGGCAAGGTCTGGGTGCCCAGCCGCGACCCCAAGAAATATCCGGTGTGCCCGGAGTGCAAGGAGATCTACGAGAGCCTGCCCGTGGGTGGCGGCGACAAGGGCGACAACAAGCAGTGAGTGTTGCTGAGCGGTAATCCCGCCAGGTAGGGCTACGGTCTGTACCCTGACCAGCTCATACCGTCATGGGGGACCGCATGGCCCGGCGCGCGACCGCCGTCTCGTTGGCATGCCTGCTCACAGTGGGGATCGCGCCACCGCTCCAGCTCGGTGCCGCCCGAGCCGACGTCTGCGCCGGATCGCTGCGCACGACCACGCCGGGGCCGCGCTCACCCAAGCCGGGGGACGTGGCCAAGGTCATGGCCGAGATCGACCGGCGGCTGGCCGGGGTCAAGCCGCCGACGAAGATCACCGTACCCACTCGCGTGCACGTCCTCACCCGGGGTGTCCGCAAGGTCTCCGACCAGGCGGTCAAGAGCCAGATCGCGGTGCTCAACTCCGCGTACGGCGGCGCCTTCGGCGGCGTGGACACCGGCGTGCGCTTCCGGCTCGACAGCATCTCGGTCAAGGACAACGCCGCCTGGTTCGCCGACCCCTTGGGCCACGAGCAGGCGATGAAGAATGCCCTGCACAAGGGCGGAGCGGGCACGCTCAACCTCTACATCGCCCAGCTCAGCGAGCTGATGCTGGGCTTCGCCAGCTACCCCTACTGGTACGCGGACGCGCCCCTGCTCGACGGCGTCGTGATCGACTGGCGCAGCCTGCCCGGCGGCGCGATGACCAACTACAACCGGGGGTTCACGGGCGTCCACGAGATCGGGCACTGGCTCGGCCTGTTCCACACCTTCGAGAACGGCTGCCAGGAGCCCGGCGACGGCATCGCTGACACCCCGGCGGAGGCCAAGCCGACCGAGGCGTGCCCGGCGCAGAAGGACACCTGCGCCCTGCCCGGCCAGGATCCCATGCGGAACTTCATGGACTACGCCCACGACCGGTGCATGGCCGAGTTCACGCAGGGACAGGCGGAGCGCATGCACCAGATGTGGAAGGTGTACCGGCACACCTCAGATATTTAGTTTGTGCGGCAAATTACGATGTGTGGGTGACAGGACCGAAAGCACTCGACGCTCCCCACCAACCTCTGCGGATCTTCAGCCCGGCGTACCGCACCGCCACCCTCGGCATGCTGCTCGTCGTCACGCTCGTTGCCTTCGAGGGCATGTCGGTCGGGGTGGTCATGCCGGACGTCGCGCATGAGCTGGACGCGTTGGACCTTTACGGCCTGAGCTTCTCGGCCTTCCTGATCTCCAGCCTGTTCGCGAACGTGGTGGCCGGGCTCTGGGCGGACCGCCGCGGCTACCCGATGCCGTTCGTGGCCGGGCTGATCTTGTTCGTGGCCGGAATGGGGCTGGCGGGGGCCGCGCAGTCGGCGATGATGTTCCTGGCTGCGCGGGCCGTGCAGGGGCTGGGCGCCGGGGCCTCGATCGTGGCGTTGTTCGTGATGATCGCGCGGGTCTATCCAGCGGAGATGCGACCCAAGGCGTTCGCCGCGATCTCCGCCGCCTGGGTGGTGCCCTCCATGGTCGGGCCGGCCGTCGCGGGATCCGTGGCGGGGCAATGGGGCTGGCGGTACGTCTTCTTCGGGATCATCCCGCTGATCGTGCCCGCGCTGGTGATGCTCGTCCCGGCGCTGCGTCACCCGCGCTCCGCCGACGACGGGCCGGGGGACGGTCCGCGGTCGCGACCGCTGGCGATGACGCTGGCCGCGGCCGCCACGGCCGGTGGGGCCTCGGCGCTCCTGCACGGGGTGGACCGGCTGCACCTCGCTCCGGTGCAGGGTGCTCTCGAGACGGTGGCCGGAGTGGGGTTCCTGATCTACGGCCTGTACCGGCTGCTGCCGCCCGGCGCGCTGCGATTCGTTCGCGGGCTGCCCACGACCGTGCTGATGCGCGGGTTCTTCTCGGCCGCCTTCTTCGGCGTGAACTCCTTCATCCCGCTGGCGTTGCAGGAAGTGAAGGGGTTCGACGCGAGGGAGGCGGGGATCGCGCTGACGACGGGGGCGCTGGGCTGGTCGGCCGGGTCGTACCTGCAGAGCCGGCGGGAGGTGGCGCCGTACCGGAGGATCAGGTTCGGGGCGGCGGGCGTGACCGCGGGCATCCTGCTGTCCGTGCTGTCCGTCCTGCCCGGTGTGGCCGGGTGGGTCGCGGTGCCCGCGTGGATCGTCGCCGGGTTCGGGATGGGGCTCGGCATGGCCACCATCAGCGTCACGGCGCTCAAGCAGTCGCCGGTGAACGAGCAGGGGGCCAACTCGGCGGCGCTGTCCGTGACGGACATGCTGGGGTCCGCGCTGGCGATCGGGGTCGGCGGGGCGCTGGTCAACCTCATCGGGCACACCTCCGCCGAGATCGCCACCGGGTTCGTCGTCATCTGCCTCCTCATGGCGGTGATCGGGTTGGCCGCCACCGTGCTCGCCGGGCGCATCCGCTGAATTCCGTACCTCCTGTCACAGCGATCACGGTTCGCCGGATCCGCGTGGCGAGGAGTGATAGGACAGCGGACAAGGAGGTGCCATGGAGGGCGATCACCGTGTCTGGCCGCCTCTGCCAGGGGCCAGGCATCGCCGTACTCCTCCAGAGGACACGGAGCCCGCGTGGGGCCCGCGCCGTGCCGAGGAGCCGCGTCGGAAGCCGCATCCGCTCGACTTGGACGCGGGGGAGAGCGAAGACCTCGACGAGCCGTGGAACCCCCGCATCCGCAGGACCGCCGAACGCGATCCCGGCCACGGGTACTCCGATCGGGATCCGGACGCACCCCAGGAGCGGCCTGCGGGAAGCGGCCCGCAGCGGCCCACCGGCGCCGGACCTGCGGCGGGCCGGGACGACTGGAGGCGAGGTCCGGAGCGGGACGAGTGGGGACGAGGCCCGGAGCAGGACGACTGGGGGC
>NZ_VCKY01000301.1 GCF_005889735.1 Nonomuraea turkmeniaca | reverse complement strand
GGCATCGAGGGGTGGCCGGCCGTTGAATGGACGCGAACGTTCGGCGCGCCCGGCGCTCGCCGAGCACCCACGACACGTCCGCGGGGACGTCCGTGACCGGCTCGGAGACGGCCAGCGAGCACGCGACATGCGGATCGCCGCCTGCGCTCGCCGGGACGAAATGGGTGCAGCCGATGGCGTCGCCCGGCAGGCCGAGCGCCTGCGCCACGGTGTGCAGCAGGTGCTCGGCCTCCTGAAGGGTTCTCGACCCCGCGTCGAAACCGAGAATCATCGGCGCGGCAGCACCCAGATCGGGTTGCTGTAGAACCACAGGTCGTTCCACGGATCGGCGTCGCCGTACACGTCGATCGCCGGCCCGTGCGGGTCCACGGCCGCCCCCAGCAGCCCCGGCGCGCCGCGCTTGCCGTCGGTGCCGCGCAGCCGCACGTACACCGGCCGATCGACCGGCCCCAGCTGGTACGTGAACGTCACGGTCCCGCTGTTCCTGTTCACCTCGTACGACTGCACGACCTTGGTGTTCGGCGTCGTGAAGGTGTCCTTGTCGGCGGCCGGGCCGGTGACGTCGCCCTGGATGACGTCCACCCGGGCCAGCGACGGCACGACCTGCGCCCAGTTCGGCCGCCCGGCCAGGGTGATCTCGATGGCCAGCTCGACCCGCGCCCCCTGCCGCACGTGCAGGGCGTCGCCGAGGGTGACCCCGCGCTGCCCGGTCCCGGCCGCCCGCGCTCGCACCACCAGCCCGCTGATCAGCCCGCCGTGATCGACCCAGATCCGCCCGGCCCGCAGCCCGTCCATGACGGCCCGGTACGCGAAGCCCTGGCTGCCGACGTGGGTCCGGCTGTAGTACCCGGGCCAGAAGTCCCCGGACCCGAAGTTCGCCACGCCCTTGTAGACCGGGTCCTCGTACTTGCCGTTGGCGGTGAAATCGCTGCCGGGGCCGCGGTCGCTGGTGTCGGCGTGCACCCAGTGGGCGTCCGAGTTGGCGGTGATCCACCACGGCTTGCCCTCGGCCAGCAGGCTGTCCCACAACCCGCCCACGGTGGCGGTCATCCAGTCGAACCCGCCGAACGTCTTGTAGCTCTCGGCCGGGTACCCGGCGAAGGAGTCCGCGCCCGGGTTGCTGTCGTAGTAGCCGCGCCCGCCGCCCGGGCCGTTCGGCTTGGCGATGCCCGCGGCCTGGTGACCCGGCGCGCCCTCCATGCCGATCGCGATCGACGGCTGCGCGTCCCGCCAGCCGCGGATCTCGTGCGGCGAGTCCAGGCCCTTCCTGGACGGGTGGTTGGCGAGGAACAACGCGTCGGGAACCCGCCGCCGCCGCACGGCCTCGGCCAGGAAGTTCAGCCCGGCGATCGCCAGGGCCTCGTTCTGCGGCGTGTTCGACCCCGCGCCCTTGACCGAGCCGTCGAAGGAGTTCTCGAACTCCTTGAGCGTCGCCACCTCATTGCTCCCGGGCGCGACGAACACCGTGCCGTGCTCGGCCGCCGGAATGTTCCACTCGAGCCCCTGGAAGACCAGCGTGTCCTTGACCGCCGCGCGGGCGGCCACGATGTCCGGGTTGACCTTGTCCACTCCGATCTTCGCGTGCGTGGCGGCACCGTGGTCGGTGATGACCATCCATCCGAGCCCGTACGCGTTGCCGTGCCGTACCTGGTCGATGACCCGGTAGATGCCGTCGCTGCTGTACTGGGTGTGGATGTGGTGGTCACCCGCCAGCCACAGATACCCGTCCTTCGCCTCCCTGCCGCGCCCGAACTCCCCGTCCGCCGCCGCCGCTGTCTGGGGTGTCCCCAGCACCCCGGCGGCCGTCAGCCCCGCGCCCAGCAGCCCGGCCCGCCGGAACATCCGGCGTCGCGACAGCTGCCCCGGGGACAGCTCACCATCCGGAATCGACAGATCCCGCGCCGCCGCGACATCCCCTTCGCCCGGCTGCTCCTGCCCGTGATCGTGATCATGGTGGTGGTGCCCATGTCCCATGACTTCATGTCTCCGTCCCGCCGGAATGAGGGTGCTCCGGCTACGGCGGGAGCGTGGCGGAACCGGATGAATCGGACATGAACGCCAAGAGATCAGCAAATGCCAGTGAGCTGTGCGTGTGGGGCGTGTGCTGCCAGCCGGGTGAACACGGCCCGGCGGCGCGCGGCGAACCCGGCCTCGGTCATGATCTCGTAGAGGCGCGGGGGTAGGTGATCGGGCCGCCGCTATCGTCGCCGTGGCCGAACAACCTGTCCGGTTATAAAGGGTCCGTTCGCCAACGCGAGCGGGGCAACAAGCAGATGCGCTCGGCTGTCCCGTACCAAACAGGAGCGGTGAAGTGTTCGGAAACCACGGCAACGACCGCGTCGATCGACGTGGACGGCGCTCCCGGCGGGCCATCGGCGAGGCGCTGATCGAGCTGATCCTGGAGAGGGGCTACGAGGCGGTGACGGTGACCGCCATCATTTCCGCACATGGCGTGTCAGCGGCCCTGACCACCGGTAGCCCCTCGCCTCCGGCCTGGAGTTTCTAGAGGAAGAGGCAGAAAGGGTGCCCGTCGGGATCCAAGAGCACCCGGACGTTGTCCTGCGGCTGGAACTCGGCCAGCACCGCACCGCACGCGACCGCCCACTCCACCGCCGCTGGCAGGTCGTCGACCTCGATATCGAGATGCTGCGAGGCGGTCTGCTCACCGGAGACGCTCGGCCACACCGGGCGGGTGTAGCTGCGTTCGTACTCGAAGCTGAGGGAGGGAGCGGTGACGTGCTCAGGCGGCCGGATCTGCGCCCAGCCTCCGTTGTCAGGCTCGCCCGGCCCGGGGCCGTCTTCTGTCGTCACAGGCAGGCCCAGCAACCGGGAGTAGAAGTGTGCAAGCTCTCGCGGTTGTGAGGTTCCGATCGTCACGGAGGTGACTCGCAGACGTGGCGGTGTCGGCATGGTCGAGACTCCCTGCAGTTGCATTCTCACGCGCCTGGCTAGGTAGTTCTTGACCTCTTTCAGGGAGGATATGCGGGTCATGCCACGTGACCCGGCGACGGGGCCATTCGCCCGGCGGCTGGTCGACAGGCGCAGGATGGGCGTTCGCCGGCGGAGATCTCCACGCCGCCGGTGTCCCCGGACAGCTCTACGATGAATTCAACAAGTTCCCACGGAACCTTGGACTCCAAGGACGCCCTCAGTGACAGATTCAGCGCCACTTAGATATTCGATCGTGGTGTGTGTGGTGGTCGGCCACCGTACCTACGGCCTGGCCGACGTAGGTGCGCAAGTCCACGGGTTGTGCTCGGACGTGCCGATGACGGCCGCCTCCGGGTGAGCGCGCGCACAAAGGACAGAGAACTCATCCGCAAAGCACGGAACCTCGTCTACGGAAAGGTTCTACGAGTCGCCAGACGGGCGCGCTGTATTGCGGTGGGCGCTTAAGCATTCCCCGGATTCGACAGAGCACATGGCGGCCTTGGAGGTGCTCGCCAGAACGCCCGTGGACATCCTGCACGGTGTGTTCGGCGATCTCCCTGAGGAGGGGGCACCGCCTGATGGGCTTGCAGCCGCTCGGCTTCCAGCACGCTCCGCGCACCGCACACGATCGCTGTGGGCAGCCGCTCACTCACCGGAAAGGTGCATCTGCCACTGCGGCGGATATGGCTTCGACACCCAAATCCTTCCAAGGGCACCTTTCCTCATGATCTGGAAGACAGCCGCCGCCTCGGCTGAATGCCTGAGGTCAATCGGCCTGCCGCGCGTTCTGCGATGTTCCCGCTACCCTCGCGGGACCGGTGAGGACCTGCAGTTCGGTGAAGCGGTGAAGACCCCATGGTCCGTTGGTCACGCCGATTCCGCTGTGCTTGTGGCCTCCGAAGGGCAGGTCTGGGCGCAGGCCGTTTCCGTGGGCGTTCACGGTGACCTGTCCGCACTCCAGCCGCGACGCCACGTCGGCCGCCCGGGTGGCGTCGTCCGTCCACACCGACGCGGTCAGGCCATAGGGGGTGTCGTTGGCCCGGTCGACGGCTTCGTCCAGATCGCGGTAGGCGATGACGGGCAGTGCGGGGCCGAACTGCTCTTCATCCACGATGCGGGTGCCGTCCGCCGCGCCGGTCAGGATGGTGGGTGCGAAGAAGTAGCCGGGGCGGTCCAGTGGCTGTCCTCCGGCCGCGGCGACCGCACCGTGGTCGATGGCGTCGGCTACCAGTTCGGACACCCGGTCGAACTGCGGGCGGTTGGAGATCGGGCCCAGCTGGACACCCTCGTCGAACCCGCTTCCGACCCGCGCCGCGTGCGCCCGTGCCGCGAGTGCCTCCACCAGCTCGGCATGGCGTCGCTCATGGACGTAGACTCGTTTGATCGCCATGCAGAGCTGGCCGTTGTTCATGAACGCGCCCGTGAAGATGTCGTCCGCGACCCGGCCGGGGTCGGCATCCTCGAGCACGATGGCGGGATCGTTGCCGCCCAGTTCCAGGGTGACGCGTTTGAGATCCGTGGCCGCCGCGGCGGCGACCTTCGCGCCGGTCGCGATCGACCCGGTGAAGCTGATCTTCCGGGGAGTGGGGTGCGCTGTCATCCAGGCACCGAGGGGATCCTGTCCGCTGACGACGTTCAGCACGCCGGGCGGGAAGATGTCGCGGAGCATTTCTCCCATCGCCAGGGTGGCCAGCGGTGTGAACGGCGAGGGCTTGAGCACCACGGTGTTGCCCGCCAGAAGTGCGGGCGCGATCTTCCAGATCGCGAGGATGATCGGCAGGTTCCACGGCACGATGGCGGCCACGACGCCGACCGGGCGGCGTATCACCTCGGCGAAACCTGTCTGGTCGTCCTGCACGATCTCGCGCGGGATCTCCAGGTCGGCGTAGTAACGCAGCCACATGGTGGCCCAGCCGATCTCGGTGCGCGCGTTGGACAGGGGCATGCCCTGCTCGGCGGTGAGCAGCCGCGCGAGCCGTTCTGTGCCGGAGTCCAGAACGTCGGCGGCGTCGCGCAGGGCGCGCCGGCGTGCCTTGTCGTCGAGTTTCCAGCGGCGGTAGGCGTGGGCGGCGGCGTCCATGGCGGCGTCGAGTTGCTCTGTGCCGCAGTCCGGCGCCTGCGCGAAGACTTCCCCGGTGGCGGGATCGATGACGTCGAAGGTGCCTGCCCCCGCCGTTGACGTGGCGTTGATGGTCATGGTGAATTCGGTCATTGTTGGTCCTCACTTGTCGGGTGAATGGTGATGCGCCGGGGGCACATCAGGTTGTTTCGGTTCGGTGGGCGAGGTCAGGGGGAGATGCCGACGCCGACGCCGACGCCGACGCCGACGTCGCGCCGGTGACCGGTCGCCGGGTCGTTGCCAGGGTGAGGGCGAATGCCAGCGCGGTGATCGCCGCGGCCGGCAGACCGAGCCGGGCCGGAGTGATCCAGGTCTGGGCGAGTCCGCCCAGGCCGCCGCCAAGCGCGATGCCGATGTACACCGCCGCGGAGTTGAGGCCGAGCAGGATCGGGGAAGCCGCCGGCGCGTGGGCGACCAGGCGGTGCTGTTGCGGTATGACGGGGATGCCGACGCACAGGCCCCAGAGCGCGGCCCACACCACGGCGGACGTCAGGCCGGCCAGCATGACCGGGCTGACCGCCAGCACCAGCGCCGCCGCGAGCAGTGATGCGGCCAGGACGCGTTCGGGACGGTGCCGATCGGTGAGGGGGCCCGCGATGACGGTTCCGGTCAGGGTGCCCAGTCCCCAGGCGAGCAGCAGGACGGTGAGCGCCGTCGCCGAGCCGCCGGTCAGGCCTTCCGCCGCGACTCCCACGTAGGGGTAGAGCAGGTACGATCCGGCGAACACCGTCATGGTGACGACCAGGACGCCCAGGACCCAGGGTTGTTTCATGGGTGCGAGCCGGGCGCGGAACCCGGCGGCGGGCAGCGAGACCTTGGGCAGGCCTACGGCGATGCCCACGGCCGCGACGATCCCCGCGCCGGCGACGGCCCACAGCGTGAGACGCCAGTCAACACCGCCGATGAGCGTGCCGAGGGGAAGGCCGAGCGCGGTCGAGGCGCTCAGGCCGCCCATGACGAACGCCAGCGCGCCCCCACGCCGCTCGGGCGGCACCACGGCCACGGCGGTGCTGGACGCGGCGGAGGTGATGATGCCCGCTCCGGCCGCGGTCACGATGCGGGCGGCCATGACCATTCCGTAGCTGGTGCCCAGCGCCGTGGCGGCGTTTCCTGCGACGAAGACAGCCAGGGCCAGCAGCAGCGCGGTGCGCCGGTTCATCCCGCTGGTGGCCGCGCCCAGGACCGGGGCCGACACCGCGAAAGTCAGGGCGAACACGGTCACGAGCTGCCCGGCGGCGGGAACCGTGACGCCGAGATCCTCCGCCATCGCCGGCAGCAGCCCGGCGATGACGAAATTGTCGGTGCCCACCGCGAACGTGGCCAGCGCCAGGGGAAGCAACCGCACGAACACGATCCACCTTTCGTTGGATTGTTGGGCACCCATCAAACTAGTGCTTAGGTTTGATGTTTGTCCAACAGTAAAACTGCGCTACCGTGAATGCATCGAGTCGCATACAGGGCAATGGCACGGGAGAGCTGATGCGCGAACTACCGCACCCGTCAGCGGACAACATCACGCTGGCCCAGCTCATGCACGCGCTGTCCGATCCAGCTCGGCTGGAGATCGTCGAGCGGCTTGCTGAGGGCGACGAGACCTGCACAGCCATCGGCACCGGCATCGAGCTGCACAAGTCCACGCTGTCGCACCACTACCGCGTGCTCCGCGAGGCGGGTCTCACGCGTACGACCGTGGACGGACGGACACGGCTGATCAGGTTGCGGCGCCACGACCTGGAGAGGCTGTTTCCCGGTCTGCTCGACGCCGTGCTCCGCGCCGTGAGGTCGCAGTCCACGGGGCGCCCCTCCGCGGCGCGCTGACGCGTCGTGGGGGTCGGCGTCGGCCAGCGAGTTGCCTTCGCTCACCTTGGCCATCACGCCGACCCTGATGGCCAAGCCCGTATCGGCGTGTTCTTCGCCGCCACACGCTGGACGGGGCCTACTCCACCCCTAGGACAAGGCGCGGGCGGCGTGAATCAGAGGCACGTGGCTGAAGGCCTGGGGGAAGTTGCCCACCAAGCGCCCATACCGGGGGTCGTACTCTTCCGCCAGCAACCCCACATCGTTGCGCAACGCCAGCAGCCGCTCGAACAGGTCCTTCGCCTCCTCCTTCCGCCCTTGCATCGCCATGACCTCCACCAGCCAGAAGCTGCACGCCAGAAACGCGCCCTCCCCGCCCGGCAGCCCGTCCACGTCGTTGTCCTCGGCGATCGGGTACCGCAGGACGAACCCGTCCGACAGGAGCTCCTTCTCGATCGCCGCCAGCGTCCCCACCACCCGCGGATCATCGATGGGCAGGAATCCCACGACGGGGATCATCAGCAGGGCGGCGTCCAGCTCCGACGACCCGTACGACTGCGTGAAGGTGTTCCTGCGCGGGTCGTACCCCTTCTCGCAGATCTCCGCGTGAACGACGTCCCGCAACGTCCGCCACTTCTCCACAGGCCCGGTGCGCCCGAACCGCTCCACGTATTTGACCCCCCGGTCGAGCGCCGCCCAGCACATCACCTTGGAATGCACGAAGTGGCGCCGCGGCCCCCGCACCTCCCACAGGCCCTCGTCGGGCTCGTCCCAGTGGTCCTCCACGTAGTCCAGCAGCTGCCGCTGGATCGTCCACGCCCGGTCGTCGGGCCACAAGCCGCGGGAACGCGACACGTACAGGCAGTTCATGACCTCCCCGTACACGTCCAGTTGCAGCTGCTTCACGGCCTCGTTCCCGATCCGGACCGGCCGCGAGTCCTCGTAGCCGTCCAGCCAGTCCAGCCGCAGCTCGGGCAGTCGGCGTTCGCCGGCGACGCCGTACATGATCTGCAGGTCCTGCGGGCGGCCGGCGATCGCCCGCAGCAGCCACGAGCGCCAGTCCGCCGCCTCCTCCAGGTATCCGGACGAGATCAGCGCGTCCAGCGTCATCGTGGCGTCGCGCAGCCAGCAGAACCGGTAGTCCCAGTTGCGCACCCCGCCCAGGTCCTCGGGGAGCGAGGTGGTGGGAGCGGCCACGATGCCGCCGGTGGGCGCGTACGTGAGCGCCTTCAGCGTGATCAGCGACCGCACCACGGCGTCCCGGTACGGCCCGTCATAGGTGCATTTGGCGACCCACTCCGCCCAGAACGCCTCCGTCTCGTCGAGCTGGTCGTCGGCGTCGATCTGCTGCGGCATCGGCTCGTGCGACGGATGCCAGGTGAAGATGAACGGCAGCCGGTCGCCCTCCTTGACGGTGAACGTGGCCCGGTGCGCGTAGTCGCCGCCCTTCAGCGGCACGGGGGAGTGCAGCCACACCGAGTCGGGCCCGCCGATGGCCTGCAGGTGTCCGTTGCTGCGCCGCACCCACGGCACGATCCTGCCGTAGTCGAAGCGCACCCTGAGCTGCGTGGACACCTCAACCGTCCCCGAGACGCCCTCGACGATCCGCACGACGTCGGGGTTGCGGTCGCGGGGCGGCATGTAGTCGATCACGCGGACCGTGCCCGTCGGGGTGTCCCACTCGCTCTCCAGGATGAGGGTGTCGGGCCGGTACCGCCGCCGGTCGGCGTGCCTGCGGCCGGTCGGGCCGAGCCACCAGTGACCGTTGCGCTCGCCGCCGAGCAGCGCGGCGAAACACGAGGGGGAGTCGAACCTGGGCAGGCAGAGCCAGTCGATGGAACCGTCTCTGGCCACGAGCGCGGCCGACTGCATGTCTCCGATCAGGGCGTAATCCTCGATCCGCATGCCTATAGACGCTACTCGGAAAAGGCGCGACCCTGCGGCAGGATTCGATCAACGGCCGGCGTCAGCGGGAACCAGCGGGTGAACAGCTGCGTCAGCGGCCCGATGGCCAGCGCGAACACCAGCGTCCCGATCCCGACCGTGCCGCCGAGCACCCAGCCCGCGGCCAGTACGGTGACCTCGATGAGGAACCGGCCCAGCCGCACCGACAGCCCGAGCCGGACCAGCCCGGTCATGATCCCGTCCCGCGGTCCCGGGCCCAGACCGGCGCCGATGTACAGCACGGTCGCCAGCGCGACCGCGACGACGCCCAGCACTACGTACATGCTCTGGAACGCCAGATGCGCGGGTGTGGGCAGCAGGAAGATCGCGGCGTCGGCGAACAACCCCAGGAACACCACGTTGCTGATCGTCCCGAGGCCGGGCTTCTGCTTCAGCGGGATCCACAGCAGCAGCACCAGCGCGCCCACGCCGATGATCACCGTGCCGATCGACACGCCGGCCCTGATCGCCACGCCCTGGTGGAACACGTCCCAGGGATCGTTGCCCAGCCCGGACTCGACCTGCAGCCCGATGCCCATGCCGTACAGGACCAGGCCGCCGTACAGCCGGGCCAGGCGGGCGGGAAAAGAACTCACTCTAGGAAGGACTGTCTCGCTCATAATGGCCTCAGAGTGGCAGGCCCCTCACTTGCCAAAACAGGGCCAATCACGAAAAGTGGCCTTATGAGGCATCTTTCGGCGGCCCAAGTGGCCCGGCTGGTCAACGTCGACCGGGGCGCCCGCCCGTACTATCGCGCCCTCGCCGACGGCCTCCGCAACCTGATCATGGACGGCCAGATCCCGGTACGCGTCCGCATGCCCGCCGAGCGCCACCTCGCCGAGATCCTCAAGGTCAGCCGCACCACCGTGACGTCGGCTTACGACCTGCTGCGCGAGCGCGGCTACCTGGAGAGCCGCCAGGGCTCGGGCAGCTGGACCGCCCTGCCCGATCCGGCCACCACGCCGGACAACCCGTGGCTCAGCACCGACGGCGACGGCCTGGTCCAGCTCCACTGCGCCGCCCCGCCCGCGCCCTCCGCCCTCCGGAGCGCGATGCTGGAGGCGGTCGACGACCTGCCCCGGTACGGCATGGGCAACGGCTACGACCCCATCGGCCTGCCGGTGCTCAGGGAACGCATCGCCGCCCGCTACACGGCCCGAGGGCTGGCCACCAGGCCGGAGCAGATCGTCGTCACCACCGGCTCCCAGCACGCCATCCAGCTCGTGCTCGGCCTGCTCGTCGGCCCCGGGGACCCGGTGCTGGTGGAGTCGCCGACGTACCCGCACGTCATCGACGTGGCCCGGCAACGCTCCGCCAGGATCGTCCCGGTCGGGATCTCGCACGAGGGCTGGCAGGCCGACCTGCTGGTCGGGGCCATGCGCCAGTCCGGGGCACGCCTGGCCTACCTCATGCCCGACTTCCAGAATCCGACCGGCGCCCTCATGGACGACGCCACCCGCGCCGCCGTCGTGGGCGCGGCCCGGCGTACCGACACGCTGGTGCTGGTGGACGAGACCTGGCTGGAGCTGGCACTGGACGAGGTGCCGCACACGTCTCCCATGGGCGCGTTCGACACCGACAGCCGCGTGATCAGCATCGGGTCGGCGTCCAAGCTGTGGTGGGGCGGGCTGCGCATCGGCTGGATCCGCACCACCGCGGCGCTGGCCCGCCGCCTGGCCATGCACCGCGCGGCCGTGGACATCGCCAGCCCGGTGCTGGAGCAGCTGGTGGTGGCGCGGCTGTTCGACCGGCTGGAGGAGACGCGTGCCGAGCGCCGCCGATCGCTGAGGGCCGCACGGGAGGCGCTGGTGTCGGCGCTGCGCTCCCAGTTGCCCGAGTGGACGTTCACGGTGCCGCGCGGCGGCGGCACCCTGTGGGTACGCCTGAACGGCGACTCCGCGCATCCGAACGCCCCCGACTCCAGCGCCACCCTCCTGGCCGAGGCGGCCGCCGGCTACGGTGTGCGCCTTGCTCCCGGCCCGTGGTTCGGCCTGGAGGGCACGCTCGAGGGCTACCTGCGGCTGCCGTACACGCAGCCGCCCCAGGTCCTGTCGGAAGCGGTCACCCGCCTGCGCGCCGCCCGCGACCACGGCCCCGTCGCCGCCTCCCGCTCCCCGGACCCGCTCATCGCCATGGTGTGAGGGCGCGTCACTCCCCGATGCCCCTGGCCAGGGGAGCGCACCACTTGCGGCGCATAGCCGCGATCCGCAGCCCGAACGCCAGCAGCGCCGCCCCCAGCGTCGCCGCCCACCCGTGCAGCCCGTACGACCACTCCGCCGCCATCACCCCCGACCCCAGCATCGCCGGAACGGCGTACAGTTGGCGGTCGTACAACAATGTCGGGATCTCCCCGGCCAGCACGTCCCGCAACAT
>NZ_VCKY01000300.1 GCF_005889735.1 Nonomuraea turkmeniaca | reverse complement strand
CCCCCCGAGGATCGTGCACGGCCTCGCCGAACTCCCGCACCCCCGCCGCCACGGCGCACACGACCCGCGGAGTCCCCGCCCGCTTGATCACTTCGACGTCCTCGCCGAAGGACCCCGCGCACAGCAGATTCCAGTCCCCACCCGCCGGGAGGGCGTCCCCAGCCCTGACGCGGGTCACCGGAACGCCGACCTCATGCGCGCAGGCCGCCGCACCCGCCGCCACCTGCCGGCCGAAGCTCCCCTTGCCCTCGGCGATCCAGAGCGGGCTGCGATCGCCGTGCTCGGCGAGATGGCGGAGGAAGGGCTCGGCGTATCGGCCGGCCGGGGTCAGGACCGAGATGACGTGGCCGGGGTGGGCGGCCTGGACGTCGTCGCCGGAACCGCCGTGATTCCAGATCACCCTGCCCAGCGCCGCCGCGACGCTCCCCGCCCGCCTGGTGAGCTGGGTGGAGTACGGCCCCAGCAGGATGTCGCAGCGCGCCGACAACCGGCGGAGAACGTCCTCCAGCACCCCTGGATCGCTGCGGTCGTCCTCGACGACGAGCTCCACGGATTCGTCGAAGGACCACCAGACGTCCAGCCCCAGCCTGGCCTGCTCACCGAACCGGGAGTGTCTCCCCGACAGGGACAAGGGCACCCCGAGCCGGAGACCGGCGACCTGAGGCATCGTCTCGTCCCCCTTCGAGAAAGAAGCAGGTCACGTGGCCAGCGTGACACATCGGCCACGAGCGTCAGGTGCGTGATCAGCGAGCGGCGGGGATCCTCACGAGGCGGGTGCTCGTCATCTGGCTCGCGAGGTGTGACGGTTAGGCGGTGGCGCCGCCGTCGATCACGTGATCCTGGCCGACGACGAAGCTCGACTCCTCTGACGACAACCACAACACCGCGGCCGAGATCTCCTCGGGGATGGCGACCCGGCCGATCGGCAGCGCGTCGCGCATGCGCTCGTCCCGCTCGTCACGGGTCTCCCCCGGGCGTGTGGACATGGGCGAGTCGATCGGACCCGGGCTGACGGCGTTGACGCGCACGCCGTCGGCGATGTGGTCGCGGGCGGCGGTGCGGGTCAGGTGGCTCACCGCGGCTTTCGAGGCGGCGTAGGCGGCGGCCCCCGGCAGGCGCCAGTGCGCGCCCAGGTTGGAGGAGACGTTGACGATGGCGCCGCCGCCATGCGCGCGCATGTGGGCGATCTGGTGCTTCATCGACAGGAACACGCCTGTCAGGTTCACGGCGAGCACCTCGTCCCAGACGTCCTCGTCGTAATCGGCCACGGGCGCCAGCATGCCGAAGATCCCGGCCGCGTTGCAGGCGACGTCGAGGCGCCCGTACCGGGAGACCGCGGTCTCCACCATGGCGGCGGCCTCGGCCGGCCTGGTGACGTCCGCGGCGAACGCGCTCGCCCGACCGCCGTCCTCCTCGATCCCCTTCACGAGCGCGGCCAGTCGCCCGGCGTCACGCCCGGCGACCAGCACGGCCGCGCCCTCCTTCGCGTACGCCCGCGCGACCGCCCCGCCCACCACTCCGGTAGCGCCGGTGACGAGCGCGACCTTGCCCTCGAATCTCTTCAATTCCATACCAATCGTTCTCAAATTTGGACGGCTGTCATGGCCTGATTTACCGCGTCACGGAGCCGGCGCGGGTCCGGGTCGGCCCGGCCCAGCACCCTGAGGCCCTGCAGCAGCACGAGCAGGAACCTGGCCAAGGCGTGGGGGTCCTTGTCCGCCGGGATCTCGCCCTGGGCGCGGGCCCTGACGAGGGTGGCGGCCATCACGGTCTCCAGCTCCGTCCAGCTGGCCGCCACCTTGCGGGACACGTCCGGGTCGCGGGAGGCGAACTCGATGGCCGTGTTCACCACCATGCAGCCCCGACGCGCCTCGTCGGCCAGGCATTCCGCGACGTAGGAGTCGAGGAACGCGCGGAGCGCGGGCAGTGCGGGACCCGGCTGGGACAGCGGCGCGACCACGTCGTGCCGCGCAAGGTAGAGCTCCAGCGCCTTCAGATAGAGCTCGCGCTTGCCGCCGAAGGTCCCGTAGATGCTGGCCCGCGCGATGCCGAGATGCGCCACGAGGTCCGCCATCGACGTCGCCTCGTAGCCGCGCTCCCAGAACAGCTCGAGGGCCTTCTCCAGGGCGGACTCGGGATCGAATTCCTTGCTCCGTGCCACGGCGGCAACGCTAACACTATCGAGAACGATCGGTCAAAAATTATCACCTGGCGGTCAGGACCCAGCGCCAGGTGCCGTCCTTGTTGGTGTCGCGGTTGGCGGCGAGCTGGGTCATCCGCGTCCCGTCGACGCTCACCAGGACCAGGCCGTTGTTGAACTCGTTCTCGCACGAGCCGACGCAGCCGAGCGCGAGCACATTGTCGTCGTCCGCCCAGGCGTGCAGTTGCAGCACGTTCTGGCGGCCGACGATCTCGCCGGTCTCGCGATCGGTGATCGTGGTGGGCAGGCCGTCGGGGCCGAGCACGAGGCGGCCGTTCGGCGATACGGCGGACTCCCTCGAATAGTCCACGTACCGCTGGCCCTCGGGCGCGTCCCGCGGCCGGCCGTCGAGGCTGTGGAAGACCCGGTCCGGAATGGTGTCGGTGGGGGCCCAGAGCATGGCGCCGTCCAGGGTCCAGCCGAGGTCCTGGCGGGCGTTTGTGTTGGAAGGTCGCGCGTCCGGGGACATGGGCGGCAGCGGGTGGTAGTCCGCCTGGCCCTTCTCGACGTCCACGATGTAGTAGCCGGTCCGAGGGCTGCTCCTGTCGCCGCCGATCGGAATCACGTCGTCGCCCTTTCCTTGTACGACGTCCGGGTTCTCGGAGTACGCCGTGGCGAGGACCCTGGTGCCGTCCGGGGACCACGAGACAGCGGCTACCGGGTGCTCCAGGTCGAACCACTTCATGACCTGCCGGCTGTTCATGTCGAGGATGCCCAGCCGCTTGCCGGGCAGATCCCCTTCGAGCACGGCCGCGACCTGCAGGCCGGGCGCCACGTCCAGCCACGCCCAGGTGGTGCGCTCATACCCGCCGGTACGGGGGTCGTAGAGCGACCAGATGCGCCACAACCGCTGCCGGTCCTCGGCGATCTGCTCACGGGTGGTCGTGTAGTACGCGGACACGGCCATCCGGCCGGCGGCGACGAGCTTGGCCGGGGGGTTGTTCTCGGTGTCGGCCCGCACGTCGGTCGGCGCGGGCGAGGGCCGGGCCGGGAGGGTGACGCCGTCGGCGGGGCGTACCGTCATCTCGGGCGCGCTCTGGCCGGTGACGAACACCGCGACCGCGGCCACCAGCACCGCCACCAGCGCAGCCGCACCGACGGGCTTCCAGGCGCGCCTCCGTAGCGCCCGGTCGGCCAGATCGTGCGGGATCGCGCGTCTCGTCGGCCCACTCGTGCAGGGTGTCGCGAAGCAATTGGGTCACCTGGCCACCTCCAGTTCCTGTGCCAGCTCGGGCGCGATCTGCCGCAGGCGCGCCAGGGACCGGTGCGCGGTGCTCCTGACCGTGCCGACGCCCGCTCCCTCGGGCAGGTTCGGCTGGACCACCTCGCCACGCCGGCCACTGGCCCGCCACCAGCTGACCTGCTGCCGGTACATGATCTGCCTGGCGTACGCCTCCGGCGCGTCCACCCGCCGCCATTTGGCCGCCAGCTTCGCCAACGTGCTCTGCACCAGGTCCTCGGCCGCGTGCTGGTCACCACCGGTGAGCAAGAACCCGAGCCGCATCAGTGCGGGAGAACGCGCGGCGACGAACTCGCGGAAACGTTGCTCGTCCGCGGCGTCCACGATCACCTCCAGGGTTTGGCGTCACCCTTTCAGACGCCGCGCCGCCGCCCCGCTATGCGCCTGAATCCGGAGAATCCAGCAATCCCAAACTTTCCTGCTCGCCCCGGCGCCGGATGACGTCGTTGATCGCCTCGGTCACCTCTTGCCTGTTGTAGGCGCCCTCGGGCAGCTCGTTGAGGTGCGCGAGCAGGTCGGCAGGCAGGTTCACGTGCTCGGAGGCGTGCGAGTACACCTCCCGGATCGAGACCCGGTCACGCTCCCCGAACGCCTCGTCGATGGCCTGCCGCAGCTCGTCGAGCACCGCGTGGTCACTCATGTCCACCTCTCCCCTCCACCGTGAGCAAGTCACTGACCTGCTCCATCACCATGCCCACGGACACGTCGGTCACCCACGACGGGTCCACGCCGCCGGCGCCGCACACAGGACAGGCCGTCGTCCACGGCCCCGGCCGCCCGGCTACCCCCGGTCACACCGTCCATAACCTGGCCTTATGGGTTTGAGCACAGCTTTCACAGGTACTCGCTCCTCATGAGCACCGCGAACGAGAAGACCGTCAACGCCGTGGTCGTGGGCGACGTCATGCTGGATTCGTGGCTGCTCGGCTCCGCGAAACGGCTGGCCCAGGAGGCGCCGGTGCCCGTGATGAGCCTGGAGGCGACCGAGAACGCCCCGGGCGGCGCCGCCAACACGGCCGCCAACCTCGTGGCGCTCGGGGCCCGCGTCCGGCTCGTCGGCGTCGTGGGCGACGACCCTCCCGGTGACGAGCTGGTGCAGTCGCTGCGGCTGCTCGGCGTCGAGACGGACCTGCTGACCGTGCCGGGGCGGCGTACCGCGCACAAGCGGCGGCTGGTCGCCAGCGGCCAGCTCACGGCCCGCTACGACGAGGAGGACCACGACGTCCTCCCCATGGAGGCCGAGCAGGAGCTGCTCCAGCGGGTGAAGGCGGCCGTGCGGCGGGCCGACGTGGTGGTGGCCTGCGACTACGGGGGTGGCGTGTGCACGCCCGCCGTGCGCCGGTCACTGGCCGGGGTCGGCCTGCTGGTGGTGGACGCGCACGCGGTGGCGCCGTGGCGGGAGTGCGCGCCGGCCGCGGTGCTGCCCAACTACGCCGAGGTCGTACGCCTGCTGGGGGACGAGGACGGCGCGGTGGACCGGCCGGCGTACCTGACGGCGCGGAGCGACCGGCTGCTGGAGCTGACCGGTGCCGGGATCGTGGTGACCACGCTGGACGGCGAGGGCACGCTGCTGCACAGGAGCGGCCGACCGGCGTACCGGACGTACGCGCAGCCCGCGCCGCCCCACATGGCCACGGGCGCGGGCGACACCTACACCGCGGCCTTCACGCTCTGGCTGGCGGGCGGCGCGTCGCCGGAGGAGGCGGCGCAGGCGGGCCAGGCGGCGGCCGGAGTCGTCGTACGCCGCCCCGGCACGGCCATCTGCACCCGGCACGACCTGCTGCGTGCCCTGCGCCGCCGTGAGGGAGCGGTGCAGACGCCCGAGCGGCTGGCCCGGCTGCTGGACGAGCACCGGCGCAGGGGCGAGCGGGTCGTGTTCACCAACGGCTGCTTCGACGTGCTGCACCGGGGGCACGTGACCTATCTGGAGCAGGCGGGGCGGCTCGGCGAAGTGCTCGTGGTGGCGGTCAACAGCGACGCGAGCGTGGCCCGGCTGAAGGGCCCGGGCCGGCCGGTCAACTCGTGCGAGGACCGCATGTCCGTGCTCGCGGCACTGAACGACGTGGACTATGTGGTCGAGTTCGACGAGGACACCCCGGAGCGGCTGCTCAGCATGATCCGCCCCGACCTCTATGTCAAAGGCGGCGACTACACACCGGAGATGTTGCCCGAAGCGCCGCTGGTGCGCGCGCTGGGCGGCGAGGTCCGTGTGCTCGGCTACCTTCCCGACCGCTCGACCACCGCCATCATCGGGCGCATGCAATCGTTGTCCGAACAACTGCTGCCGCCCGACGTCTAGCACCGCTGGTCGCGCGGACACCTCCGGTCAGCGGATCCGCAGCGGATTGGGCACGGGCACGCACCGCATCGCCTCGCCCTCCGCGTCCGTCCACCGCAGGAGGAGATTGGCCTTGGCCGGGATGTGCGCATCGGTGAGCAGGGCTCGCAGTTCCTCAGGATCGCCGTAGTACTTCCCCACACCGGCGAACACGACCCTGGCCCGCGCCCACAACTCGGCCCGCAGCCGCGGATGGCGCGCGGCGACGGCTCCGGCGATCTCGTAGAGGTTGTTGGTCACCAGGCAGTAGACCAGCCGCTCCCAGCTGTAGGACCGGCTCGCCACGGCCGTGTCCGGGAGCTCGGGATGCCGGTCCGCGACGATCCTGACGCCCTCATGGTCGCGGAAGAGGGCCCGGGCGGGCGTGCCGTGCCGGTCCACCGCGATCAGCACGTTCTGCAGGTGGCATTCGAGCACGACCCCGTGGCGCAGGTACGCGTGCAACACCGGCGGCACCACGTGCTCCAGATAGCGTTCCCACCACAGCAGCGACCTGTCCTCGTCCAGCCCGTCGAGCGGGTTGCCGGGGAAACCTTCGCTGACGCTCGCCGCCAGCAACGCCGTCAGCCCTGGGCGCAGGTGCTCGCGCAGCCCGTCCCGCACGATCACCGCGAGCGCCTCGCCCCCGTCCCCGCCCAGCTCCGCGCTGCGGTAGCCGCGGTCGCGCAGCACGGCGGGCCGCGGCACGTGCTCGGGCAGGCCGTCGAACGCGCCGTCCACCAGGTCGGCGACCATGCCCAGCCGGTGCAGGTCGCGCAGCCACAGGCGGCGGATGTCGTTCGTGACCCGCACGTCCAGGCTGAACTTGCAGAACAGGTCCCGCTCCGGCAGGTACACGGTGCGGATCGACGCGGTCGGCACGGCGGGGGCCTCCGTCCTGCCGAGGTGGCGCAGCGGGCCGCCGCGGAGCCCGCCGAGCAGCTCCACCTGCCAGGGATGGGCGGGCAGCAGCATCAAGCCGTCCTCCACGGGCGGCCCGAGAGCGTCGAGCGCGCCCGTGTCCCCCTCCGCCACCAGGAGCTCCCTCGGCACGCCGAACAGCGGCAGCGGGAAGCTCGCGTGCGCCTCCGGCGAGTACCGCAGCCACTGCTCCGGCCCGCCCCCGCCGCGAGCCTTGGGAGCGGGGTGGTAGCGGTGGCCCGCGACGAGGGCCTGCTCGGAGCGCAGGTACGGGTCCGCGGGCGGTGGGCTCGTCCGCCTCGCGGCCAGTAGGACGGCCGTGACGTCCCTGCTGTGGGCGATCTCGGCGAGCAGCACGTCATTGCGCATCCCGGTGCCGGCGCATAGCTCGGCCGCCGTCAGCGCGGTCAGGTCTTCCCATGTCAGCGGGCGCCAGCCGTCCGGCGTGCGGAGCGCGGGCGCGGTGGGGAAACGATCGCCTTCTGTCCACAGCACGTGGCCGGTGGCGGGCAGCGTGTACGTCCCGGGGTCCGGGCCTGGGTTCGCGACCTCGCGGAGCAAGCAATTGAGCAGCGCCGTGACCGCGAGGGCTTCGGCGCCTGCCCATGCCTCTCGCTCCGGCCCGTGGGACGGAAGGAGGCCGTCAGTGGATGCCATGGCGACCTGCTCCTACCGTTTGTCCCCATCCGTGGCCACAGGGTAGCTACCCAGGATGTTTCTGGAAATAAAGGGAAATATGGGGCAGTGGAGAGCGAGTTCGCAGCGCAACTCTCGGCCGTGCGCCCCGACCTGTCGGCCGCCTACGCCGCCGCCCTGCCGGGGGCCCGCGCCGCCGTCCTGGGCCGTCTGTGGCGCAGCCTCCTCCACGAACCCCTCCCCGGCCTGGACGCCTCCCACACCGCGCACGGCGCTTGCGGACGAGCCGGGGATGCGGCCTCCTTGCCTCCAGGTAGGCGTGAACCGGCTCAGGCGGCCCCCGGGCCTCCAGGTAGGCGTGAACCGGCTCAGGCGGCCCCCGGGCCTCCAGGTAGGCGTGAACCGGCTCATGCGGCAGGTGAGCCTCCTGACGGGGCGAGGCAGGCCGTTGTGGTGTTGTCCGACGGGCGGCGGGTGGCCGGGCGGGCGCGGCTGCCGTACGACCTGGGCGGTGAACCTGTCCTGTGGCTGGACGACCTGCCCTGCACGCACCCGGCCGAGCTGCTGGCCGCACTCGGGGTGCCCGGTGCCGGACGGCTGATCGAGGACCTGGCCAACAGCGTCGCCTCCCTGGCCCTGTCCCGGGCGAGCGCCGCCGCCCAGCCCCGGATCGCGGCCGCCACGCCGGTGACCTATGAGCAGAGCGTGGTCGACGGTCACCCTTACCACCCGTGCTGCCGCAACCGGCCGGGAGTCTCGGTGGCCGAACAGCTGGCGTACATGCCGGAGCACCGCCCCGTCGTCGCGCTGGACCTGGTGGCGATGCCTGCCGCGGACTGCCTGGTCACGGGTCCGTGGCCGGCGTCGCTCACCGACGGGGACCGGCTGCTGCTGCCCGTGCACCCCTGGCAGACCCGGCACGTGCTGCCCGGCCTGGGCCTGCGGCCGTACGCGACGGGCGCGATCCCGGCACACCCGCTGATGTCCGTACGAACGCTGGCTCCGCTCGACGGCGGCCCGCATCTGAAAACGGCGTTCACCACCCGGATGACCTCGGACGTCAGGGACATCTCCCCCGGCTCCATCCGTGACTGCGTGGCACTGTCCGACCTGCTCTCGGACCTGTCGGCGCGACTGGACGGTCACCCGCGCGTGGCCCGCTACCTGGCCGGGGCCGCCGCCGCGGCGAAGGGCGAGCCGAGCGCCGACCTGTCGGTCATGCTGCGCGAGCCGACCTCCGCCGTCGCCGGGTCCGGGACCGTCCTGCCCGTGGCCGCCGTCACCCGCGAGATGGTCCGCGACCCGGCCGAGTGGCTGGCGGCGTTCGCCCATCTGGCCCTGACCGCCGCCCTGGGCATGCTGGCGCACGGCGCGGCGCTGGAGGCACACGGCCAGAACCTGCTGATCGTGCTCGACGGAGCTCGCGGCCTGCCCGCCCGCCTGGTCTACCGGGACCTGGCCGACATCCGGCTCAGCCCTGCCAGGCTGGCCCGCAGCGGGATCGAGGTCCCGCCGGTCAGCCCCAGGCTGCTCAGCGACGACCCCGCCGTTCTGCACGCCAAGCTGTTCGGCTCGCTCGTCGGCACCACGTTCGGCAGCCTGATCTCCGTGTTCTGCGCGGGCGACCGGGCCGCCGAGTCACGGTTGTGGGCCGTCGTGGCGGCCGCCGCCCGGGAGGCGTTCGGCACCCTCCCCGGCGGTCCTGACGTCCGTACCGACCGCGACGCGCTGTTCGCCCCGCACCTCACGGTGAAGGCGCTCCTGCTCGCGCAGCTGGAAGGCGCGCCGCCGGACGACAGCTGGATGAAGATCCCCAACCCGCTGCACGCGATCTAGGGTGCCAGCTCGGCGACGGGGAGGCGGCGGAAGGCGATGCTCTCGTACGGGCCGAAGTTCCCGGTCTCGAACAGCAGGCCCACCGTGTCCCTATCGTCCCCGTCCAATCGGACCAGGTCGGAGTAGGCGGCGGGCAGCCCGGACACCGTGTGCGCGACCCGCCAGGTCACACCGTGATCGTCGCTGGCGCGTACCGTCATCAGCGCCCGCGCGTCAGGCGCCGCAGGACCCGAGAACAGCAGCACGTCAGGCGACTCGCACCACAACACGCTGCCCTCCACCACCGGCCCGACCAGCCCGGTCTGGGGGCGGAACGGCTGCTCCAGCGTCTGCCCGCCGTCGGCGGAGTACGCGTCCGCCCTGGTACCGGGGGCGGTCGAGTCGGTGCGGGTGTTGAGGTAGATCCGCCCGCCGGGCAACTCGGTGGCGGTGGTCTCGTTGACGTTGACGTAGCCGTCGGGGTTGTCGTCGACGTAGCCGATCTGCCAAGTCTGGCCGCCGTCGTCGCTGAGCAACGCATGACCGCCGTTGTACTTGCCCTCGGTCCCGTTGTCCTGGCCGGCCGGGGGCAGGGAGTGGTTGGCGGGGACCACGATGCGCCCGGCGTGCGGGCCGTGCCGCAGCTCGATCGCGTGCCCCGGCGTGGTCGCGTACCAGCGCCACTCCGGCCGCTTCGCGCTGCCGGTGATCTCGCGCGGAGCCGACCACGTGACCCCGTCGTCCTCGCTGACCTGTACGAACACCCGCCGTCCATCGGCTGCGGACACCTGGCCGCGCCGGATCTTCTCCTCGGTCGCCGACGGCCCCTGCCGTACGAACGCCAGGACGATCCGCCCGTCGGCCAGCGCCACCGGGGCCGGGTTGCCGGCGGTGCCGCGCCGCGGCTCGGTGGCGACCACCTGCAGGCCGCCCCAGGTCAGGCCACCGTCCGTGGAGCGCTTGAGCACCAGGTCGATGTGCCCCGAGTCGCCGGCCGAGGCGCGCCGTCCCTCCGCGAACGCCAGAACGGTGCCGGCCTTCGTCACGACCGCCGCCGGGATCCGGTACGTGTGGTAACCATCCGTCGCCCGCCGGTACGGCATCGACGTGGGGTAACGATCCGCCATGCGGGCACGCTACGGCCCGCGGGTTAACGACGTCCGACGGGCGGCCGACGTGAAGACAAAAGGGGCCGGCGGTGGAGTAGGGGTATAGCCAACAGAAGGGACATCCCGAATGACCGCTCCCCCAGAGGTGGGCGACCCCCCGAGAGAGACCGACGACGCGACCGTGATGAGCGAGTCCGTACGCCGGCCGGAGCGGTTCGCGATCCTCTACGACCGGTACTTCGAGGAGATCTACCGCTACCTGGCCGCCAGGCTCGGCACGGAAGCGGCCGACGACCTCGCGGCCGAGACGTTCCTGGTGGCCTTCCGCAAGCGGCACACCTTCGACGCCGAGCGTGGCGCCGTCCGGCCCTGGTTGTACGGCATCGCCACCAATCTCGTGGCCGGGCATCGCAGAGGGTTGGTCAGGATGCTGGCCGCCTTCCGCCGCGCGCTGGCCCATGACGCGATCGAGGCCGGGCCAGAGGACCGGGTGACGGGGCGGGTGGACGCGGCGAGCGTGCGGGGGCCGCTCTCCAAGGCGCTGGCCGGGCTCTCGGCGGGCGACCGGGACGTGTTGCTGCTGGTGGCGGTGGCCGGGCTGAGCTACGAGGAGGCCGCCGAGTCGCTGGACATCCCCGCAGGCACGGTCGCCTCCAGGCTCAACCGGGCACGCAAGCGGGTCCGAGCCGTGCTCGGCGACGTCAACCCCATGAACGGAGACGCAGATGAATGACCTGTCCGCGGTGCGGGAGCACCTCGCCGCGCCGGGACCCTCCGAGGAGACGGTCGCGCGGGGCCGGGCCAGGCTCCAGCGACTGATCGTCGACGAGCGCACAGCCCGCCCGAGCCGCCCGGCTCGGTCAGCTCGCCCGGCGAGGGTCGGCCGGGACCGGGCGCGCCCGGGGGCGCCCGGCCTGGGATGAAGGCCGACAATCCCGAAGATCTTCAGCGTCAGGGGCTCCGAGAACGCCTGGAGTCCATCCTCATCCGTACAG
>NZ_VCKY01000002.1 GCF_005889735.1 Nonomuraea turkmeniaca | reverse complement strand
GCTCGGGTACTCCGCCGCCGGGTGGGCGCTGCTCGAAGCCGGGGCGCCGGTGGCCTCCGCCGTCCTCGAGGAGGCGGTGGCCGGGCATCTGCGGCCGAGTCCCCCGTACGCGGAGGGGCCGCGGGCCGCCGAGCTGGGCGCGACCGCGATGCTCGACGTCAGCGACGGGCTGCTGCAGGATCTCGGCCACGTCGCGAAGGCCAGCGGGGTGCGGATCGAGCTGGATCCGCAGGCGTTCGCCGTCGGCGAGCCGGTGGCGGCGGCGGCCAAGGAGCTGGGGGTGGATCCGCTGGAGTGGGTGCTCACGGGGGGCGAGGATCACGCACTCGCTGCGGTCTTTCCCCGAGGGGTACGGTTGCCGGCGTCGTGGCAGGTCGTGGGCCGGGTGGTCGCGGGGGACGGCGTACTGGTGTACGGACGTGAGATAGGACAGCGCGGATGGGATCACTTTGGGTGATGATCTGTCCCGATTTAAGTGATATTTTCCTGATTTGGGGTATCACTAGTGGGATTGCTGTGACAACGGCGTAGCAAAGGTGTTATGAAGATTGGCGGCCACTGTACCCGGCAGAAAGGGCAACCATGGGCCGCCACGGCACAGGTGGATCCGACGACGGGGATGAAGGGGGAAACGGCAGCGCATTCTGGGGTCCTGACGAGCCTGATGACCAGCCGGGCTGGCCGTCGATGCCTGACCGGCCCGAGGTGACGGGGCAGTGGGCCCCGATGTCGCGCCGCGAGAGTGAGCCGCCGTCGCCGCATGGGCCGCAGCCCGGGCCGTTCGAGACCACCGGGGCCTTCGCGTTGCCCAACGACTCCACCCGCGGTATGCCACCGGCCAACGACCCTGCCGGCGCCTTCCCGGCGGCCGGCCACCCTGGAGGCGGCTTTCCGCCGCCGAGCCCGTACGGCGAGCAGGCCGGGCCCTTTGAGACGACGGGCGCGTTCGTCCGCCCGCCGGAGTGGGACGCACCTCCCGACCTCCTCGGCCCCGCCAACGGTCCGGGCTCCCGGAACGACTTCCCGGACGGCCCAGGCCCTTCGAACGCTCCAGGCCCCTTCGGTACCCCAGGACCGGCAGGCCCCTTCGGCACTTCAGGACCGGCAGGCCCCTTCGGCACTTCAGGACCGGCAGGCCCCTTCGGCGCTTCAGGCCCGGTCCACGGCCCGGGGCAGGCCGGTGGTTTTGACACCTTCCGCGGCCCTGGCGCTTTCGACGGTCCTGCCACCGGCGCCTTCGAGCGGCCCAGCGGTCCCGGTACTCCCGGAGGACCGGGCGGTCCCGGCGGGCCAAGGCCCAGTGAGGGTCCCGGCGCCTTCGGAGGGCCGAGACCCGGCGACGAGCGCGGCGCCTTCGGCGGACCTATGCCTGGCGAAGGGCCAGGGTTCTTCGGGGGTCAGAGCCCCGGCGGCACCCCCGGACCCTTCGACGGCCCGGACGGCCGCAATGGTTTCTTCGACGGCCCGGACGAGCGCCACGGTTTCTTCGACGGGCCCGATGACCGTGATGGTGGTTTTGGCGGGCCCGATGACCGTACGGCCGGCTTCGACCAGACCCAGGGCTTCGGCGCCGGGTCGATCAGCCCGCCCGAGCCGGGCGACATCAAGGTGGCCGGCGAGCCGACGGCCGTGCAGACACCGGCGTGGGCGGAGACCGAGACAGGGTTCCTGGGCTCCGGCTGGTCGAACGACTCCGGCCTGGACGAGCCGGACGAGCGCAAGGGCCGCCGTGGCCGCCGCAAGGGCGGGCGTGGCGGCGGCGGTGGCGGCGGGCGTGGCGACGGCGAGTTGCTCGCGCCCTCGTCGGGAGCAGGCAAGGGCCGGGTCGCGCTGCTGTCTGTGGCGGCCGTGGCCATCGTGCTCGGCGGCACCGTGGCCGGCGTCAAGCTCATGAGCTCTTCCGGCGCCCCCGCCAAGTGCGAGGGCACCACGTGCGCGGCCGCACAGACCGCGAGCGGCCAGCCAGACCCCGCCGTCTCCGACCCCGCCCCGGAGGAGACCGAGCCGGAGGAGGACACGGCCGCGGAGGAGGAGACCACACCCTCCGACACCCCGACGCCGACGGCCTCGTACGCCCCTCGCACGCCACGGCGCACCACCTCGGCCACGCCTACACCGACGCCGGCCAAGACCAAGGTGAAGAAGTCCACCGCGCCGACGCCTACGCCGACGCAGTCGTCGGAGGCGCCCGTCGAGGAAGGCGTGACCATCTCGCCGAGCGAGAACCCGTCGCCGGTGGACGACGGCACGCCGACCGTCGGCGTCACGCCGGATCCCACCTCCGGAGCGGGGACGTTCAACTCCGGTGGCAGCGGCGCCTCGGTGAACATCAGGCAGACGATCAGCCAGCGCCTGACCACCTACAGAGCCGACATGACGCTCTCGAACACCTCGCAGGAACAGCTGGACCGCCCCACGGTGTCCGTGCCCGTCGACGGCCGGGTGGTGAGCGTGAGCGGCGCCGAGTGGACGCAGGACGGCGACCTGCTGATCCTCGACCTGGCGGGGACGCTGGCAGCGGGCGACTCGGCCAACGTGTCGTTCACCGCCACGGGCCGCGGCCAGGAGGCGGAGACCTGCGGCATGGTCACCGGGGAGTGCTCCATCAGCTGAATGGTTGGATGGGGGACATGACGGTTTCGACCCCTCCACGCGTGCTGACCGTCGCCGGCTCCGACTCAGGAGGCGGCGCGGGCATCCAAGCCGATCTGAAGACCATGCTGGCCATGGGCGTCCACGGCATGAGTGTCATCGCGGCGGTGACCGCGCAGAACTCGCTCGGCGTCCAGGGCTACTGGGAGCTGCCGCCCGAGGCCGTACGGGCGCAGCTCGACTCGGTGCTCGGCGACATCGGCGCCCAGGCGGTCAAGACCGGCATGCTGGCCTCTCCGGCGCTGGTCGAGATCGTGGCGGACGTGCTGGGCGGTTATGCCGCGCCCGTCGTGGTCGATCCCGTCGGGGTGTCGAAGCACGGTGACTCCCTGCTGGCGCCCGAGGCCGTCGAGACCCTGCGAACCCGGCTGCTGCCCCTGGCCGCCGTGGCCACGCCGAACCTGTGGGAGGTGGAGCAGCTCACCTCGGTCAAGGTCGAGGACGAGGAGGGGTTGCGGCGGGCGGCGGACGCCGTACTGGAGCTGGGACCCACGTGGGCGCTGATCAAGGGCGGTCACTTGCCCGGCGCGCCCGTGGACCTGCTCACGGACGGCACGAGCGAATACCGCTTCGCCGCCGAACGCCTCGACAACCGCCACACCCACGGGACTGGCTGCACACTGGCGTCAGCCATCGCGTCACGGCTCGCGCTGGGCGACGACGTGCCTGCGGCGGTGGGCAAGGCGAAGGAGTACGTGACGGGCGCGATCGCCCGCGGCTTCCCCCTGGGCGCCGGCATCGGCCCGGTGGACCACGCCTGGCCCTGGCGCTGACCCGGGCCCCGAAAACGCGCATGCCCGTTACTCCCTCAGGAGCAACGGGCATGCGCGTAAGTGTGGAACTAGCGGGTGACCTTGCCCGCCTTGATGCACGAGGTGCACACGTTCAGCTTCTTCGGCGTGCCGCCGACGACCGCGCGAACCGTCTGGATGTTGGGGTTCCAACGACGACGGGTGCGGCGGTGCGAGTGGGACACGTTGTTGCCGAAGGTCGGCCCCTTGCGGCAGACATCGCAGACGGAAGCCACGGTATCGCTCCTTAAAACAGTCGATGTAGCCCTGTCCGCTGATGCGTTTCCGGGCGGAGGGCAGGCCGGGACAACCGGCCAGCCTGATGAGGATATCCGATCCATACCGTTGGGCGCGAACCGGAGCGCTGGCGAGCGCTCCACGTAGCCCCCTGCGGGGATATTCTCCTCCAACAACGGTAGCGCATGCGGGGCTGCCGAGGGGTCGGCTGGGGCTACAGGGTCGGTCGGCTGGGGATACAGGGTCGGTCGGCTGGGGATACAGGGTCGGTTGGTCGGGGAGACAGTCGGAGGGCGTAGATGAAGATCCTCGACCCGACCGCGGTGCGCCGCTGGGCCCGCCTGGCGGCTGATGCCCTGGGCCGGGCCAGGGCGGAGATCGACGCGCTCAACGTATTCCCGGTCGCCGACGGCGACACCGGCACGAACCTGCATCTCACCATGTTGTCCGCGGCCGAGGCCGTCGAGTCGCTGCCCGACGACGTGGACACCGCCGTGGTATGGCAGACGCTCTCGTACGGCGCCCTGGTCGGGGCCCGCGGCAACTCCGGCGTGATCGTCAGCCAGGCGTTGCGCGGCCTCGCCGAGGTGCTGAAGGACGGCCACGACCTGCGCGCCGGGCTGCTGAGGGCCGCCGTGCTGGCCAGGGAGGCGGTGGCCCGGCCGGTCGAGGGCACGGTGCTGAGCGTGCTGGAGTCCGCCGCGCGGGCCGTACAGGATCTGGACGGGGATCTGCACGAGGTGGCGCGGCAGGCGGCGGGGGAGGCGCGGGCGGCGCTGCGGCGTACCCCGGACCAGCTCGACGTGCTGGCCCGGAGCGGCGTCGTGGACGCGGGCGGCGCGGGAGCGGCGATCGTGCTGGAGACCCTGGCCGCCGTGATCACCGACTCGTACGCCGACCACTACGACGTGCCCCCGCCGACCGCGCGGGTGGCGCCGATGACCGAGGTCGGGGCCGGCTACGAGGTGATGTACCTGCTGGACGCCGATGACCGGGCGGTGGCCGGGCTGCGCGAGGAGCTCGACGCCATGGGCGACTCGCTCGTCGTGGTCGGCGGCGAGGGCCTGTGGAACGTGCACGTCCACGTGGCCGAGGCCGGTCCGGCCGTGGAGGCCGGGCTGCGGGCGGGGCGGCCGCACCGGATCAAGATCACCTACCTGGCCGAGCGTACCCACCGCGGCAGCGCCGGCAGGGGCGTGGTGGCGGTCGCCGCCGGGGACGGGATCGCGGCGTTGTTCGAGGAGTGCGGGGCCGTCGTGGTACGCCGCGCGCCCGGCGCCCGGCCCGCGCTCCCGGCCCTGCTGGCCGCGATCAGGCAGGCCGGCAGCGAGGTCGCGGTCCTGCCGAACGACGAGGGCGTCGGCGCCGTCGCCGTCGCCGCGGCCGAGATCGCCCGCGAGGACGGCGTCGCGGTCAGCGTGCTGCCCACCAAGGCCACCGTGCAGGGGCTGGCGGCGCTGGCCGTCCACGATCCGCTGCGCCGCTTCGACGACGACGTGGTGGCGATGACCGACGCGGCGAGCCAGACCAGGCACGGACACGTGACGGTGGCCGACAGGGAGGCGTTCACGAGCGCCGGGGTGTGCCGTCCCGGTGACGTGCTCGGCATGATCGAGGGTGACGTCGCGGTGATCGGCGACACGCTGGAGCGGGTCTCCACCATGATCGTGGACCGGATGGTGGCGGGCGGCGGCGAGCTGGTGACCCTGGTCACGGGCGCCGAGGCGCCCGCGGGTCTCGCCGCCTGCGTAGAGGAGCATCTGAGACGTACGCGGCCGGACGTGGACCTCGTGGTCTACGACGGCGAGCAGGGCGGCTACCCGCTGCTGATCGGCGTGGAGTAAGGCGAGCCGGGGCGGCCACCGCCCGCAAAGCGGCGGGAACGGGATTCCTGTCGGCCGCAGGCGGTAGAACTTAATGCCGTGAGCCGTTTCGACGAGCCTCTGACGAAGGCGCTCGACCCGAAGACCGCCAAGCTGCTGCACAGCGTGCTCGACCTGGAGACGGTCGGCGACCTGCTGCGCCACTACCCGCGACGCTACGCCGAGCGTGGCGAGCTGACCTCGCTGGACGCGCTCGAGGTGGACGAGCACGTCACCGTGGTCGGCGAGGTGACCAGGCTCATGCGCAAACCCATGCGCAACCGCGGCGGCACCTGGCTGGAGGTCGAGGTCGTCGACGGCAACGGCAACAAGATCTACCTGTCGTTCTTCGGCAAGGGCTCCCACGTGGCCGAGTCGCGGCTGAAGCCGGGGCGGCGCGGCATGTTCGCGGGCAAGGTGGGGCTGTTCGGGGCGCGGGGCAGGCCGCGCTGGCAGCTCGCGCACCCGGAGTTCGAGCTGTTCGAGGAGAGCGAGGGGAGCGCGGAGGAGTTCGCGGCGGTGCCGGTGCCGATCTATCCGGCGGGCAAGGACCTGACGCCGTGGGCGATCAGGCGCGCGGTCGGCATCGTGCTCGACACGCTCGGCCCGCTGGAGGACCCGCTGCCCGCCGAGCTGCGCGTGCGGCACGGCCTGCAGCCGCTGGCCGAGGCGCTGGTGGCCATCCACCGGCCGAAGGACTTCGCCGAGGTGGGGCGGGCGCGCAAACGGCTGAAGTTCGACGAGGCGTTCGTGTTGCAGGCCGTGCTGCTGCAGCGTCGCCAGGCGGCCACCGCCTGGCCGGCCAAGCCGCGGCCCAGGCGGGGTGACGGGCTGCTGGCGTCGTTCGACGAGCGGTTGCCGTTCTCGCTGACGGAGGGGCAGGCGCAGGTGGGGGAGGAGATCGCCGCCGACCTCGCGCTCGAACACCCGATGCACCGGCTGCTGCAGGGCGAGGTCGGCGCGGGCAAGACGGTGGTGGCGCTGCGCGCGATGTTGCAGGTGGTGGACGCCGGTGGGCAGGCCGCGCTGCTGGCCCCGACCGAGGTGCTCGCCCAGCAGCACCACCGCTCGATCACGAACATGCTGGGTGACCTGGCGCAGGGCGGCATGTTCGGCGGCACCGCGGTCACGCTGCTGACCGGTTCGATGGGCGCGGCCGCCCGGCGCTCCGCGCTGCTCGACGCCGCCTCCGGCACCGCCGGGATCGTCGTCGGCACGCACGCGTTGCTGCAGGAGCACGTGCAGTTCGCCGACCTGGGGCTGGTCGTGGTCGACGAGCAGCATCGCTTCGGGGTCGAGCAGCGCGACGCGTTGCGTGAGAAGGCGGGCGGCGGCCGCCCGCACGTCCTGGTCATGACGGCCACGCCGATTCCTCGTACGGTCGCCATGACGGTCTTCGGCGACCTGGAGGTCTCGACCCTGTCCCAGCTTCCGTCGGGCCGCGCCCCGATCACCACGCACGTCGTACCAGCCGCGGACAAGCCCCACTACCTGGAGCGCACCTGGGAGCGGGTGCGGGAGGAGGTGGCGCTGGGGCGGCAGGCCTACATCGTGTGCCCGCGCATCGGCGATCTGGAGGGCGACGAGGGCGACATGGCGGTCGTGGCGGCGGCCGCGGACGACGAGCGCCGGCCGCCGCTGGCCGTCCTGGACGTGGCCGAGCTCCTGACCCAGGGCCCCTTCCACGACCTGCGGGTCGGCACCCTGCACGGCAAGCTGCCGCCGGAGGAGAAGGACGCGATCATGCGCTCCTTCACCCGCGGCGAGCTGGACGTCCTGGTCGCCACGACGGTCATCGAGGTGGGCGTCGACGTCCCCAACTCCTCCGTCATGATCATCATGGACGCCGACCGCTTCGGCGTCTCCCAGCTCCACCAGTTGCGCGGCCGCGTGGGGCGCGGCGGCCTCCCCGGCCTGTGCCTCCTGGTCTCCGACTTCCCCGAGGGCACTCCGGCCCGCCTCCGCCTGGACGCGGTGGCCGCCACCCTGGACGGCTTCGAGCTGTCGCGGGTGGACCTGGAGCAGCGGCGGGAGGGCGACGTCCTGGGGGCGGCCCAGTCGGGCAAGCGCTCGTCGCTGAAGCTGCTGCAACTGCTGCGGGACGAGGACGTCATCGCCACGGCCCGCGAGGAGGCGGCCGCCCTCCTGGTCGACGACCCGGACCTGACGTCCCACGAAGGGCTGAGGGCCGAGATCGACCGGCTGCTGGAGGACGAGCGGGCGGAGTATTTGGAGAAGACGTGACGGGTGCGGTGGGGCGAATGGCGGACCACGGCACCGCGTGAAACATGAAAAAAGAACCCAGCCGCGGGGACGGCCTCCCCCCGAATGCCGTCCCCGGCTGGGCCCACCCTCGGGTCAGGTGCCGAGGGAACCGGCGTGCGGAAGGGCTCACGATCACGCCGGTCGGCCTTCATGTGGGTCACCTTGAAGGCCGCAGACTCATCATGCGGGCCCGTCGCACCGATGTGAATCACCCTTGCGCACTCGAGGCAGACACTTGTCCACTCTTGACCTGCGTCAACATGCGAAAGAATGGGGCACATGACTCGGATCATCGCGGGGAGCGCGGGTGGGCGGCGGCTGGCGGTCCCGCCGGGGCGCGGGACGAGACCGACCAGTGACAGGGCACGAGAAGGGATCTTCTTGACGCTCGATTCACTGTACGGACTCCACGACGCCCGGGTCATGGACCTCTACGCCGGATCAGGGGCTGTCGGCCTGGAGGCGCTGTCACGCGGAGCGGCCGAGGCCGTGCTGGTCGAGTCCGACCCGAAGGCGGCCAGAACGATCAAGGCGAACGTCCAGTCCCTGGGGCTGGACGGCGCGAGCGTGGTGGCCGACAGGGTGGAGCGGGTGCTGGCCAAGACGCCGGACGCCCCGTTCGACATCGTCTTCGCCGACCCGCCCTACGCCGTCTCCGACGCCGAGGTCCGCACGGTCCTGGAGTTGCTGCGTGACCACGGCTGGCTGGTCGAGGAGGGGTTGGTGGCGTTCGAGCGGGAAAGCAGGGGAAAGGCCCTGGTATGGCCGGAAGGGTACGTTGAGGAGAGGGTCCGTCGCTATGGCGAAGCGTCCGTTTGGTACGGTCGCGCCGCCGGGAACCCGTAGACCTGGGAGGCGTCTTGCGCCGCGTTGTCTGCCCGGGGTCGTTCGACCCCATCACCAATGGCCACCTCGACATCATCGGCCGCTCGGCCCGCCTTTATGACGAGGTGACCGTGGCAGTGCTCATCAACGTCGAGAAGAGCAGTCTGTTCACCGTCGACGAACGCATCGAGATCCTGCAGACCGTGACCAAGGAATTCGACAACGTCAAGGTCCGGAAGTTCCACGGCCTGCTCGTGGACTTCTGCAAGCAGAACGACATCCCCGCCATCGTCAAGGGCATCAGGGTGGTCAGCGACTTCGACTACGAGCTGCAGATGGCCCAGCTCAACTACCGCCTCTCGGGGGTGGAGACGCTGTTCATGCCCACGAACCCCGAATACTCGTTCCTGTCCTCCAGCCGGGTGAAGGAGATCGCCCGATATGGTGGGGACGTCTCGGGCCTGGTCCCGGACCTGGTCCACAAGCTGCTCATCGAGCGGCTCAGGAGCTGACGCCGACCTGCTATCCTTTCATTTCGGCCTTGTACGACGGCGATTGTTTTCGCCACGCCTAGCGAGAGCAGGATGACTCAGCACCTCGACCCCCGCTCCCCGTGGGTGATCTCCACTCATGACCTGGGAAAGCGGCCGGGCACGATGCGGCGGATGACCCTGACCCTCCCGGCACCGGTGGATCTCGGCGTCGACATGATCGGTGTCCCCAAGGACGCCGAAGTCGAGCTGGATCTCCGGTTCGAAGCAGTGATGGAAGGCGTGCTCGTGTCCGGCACGGCGCAGGCCCCGCTCGCCGGGGAGTGCGCTCGCTGTCTGGATCCGGTCTCCTCGGACATCGAGGTGGACCTGCAGGAGCTGTTCTTCTACTCCGACGAGGACGCCTCGGAGGAGGACTCGCTGCTCGACGGTGAGCTGCTCGACCTCGAGCCGGCGTTCCGCGACGCGGTGGTGCTCGCACTGCCGCTGAGCCCGGTGTGCCGTGAGGACTGCGAAGGGCTCTGCGCGGAGTGCGGGATCAAGCTGGCCGAGGCCGGCGAGGATCACCGGCACGAGAATATCGACGCCCGTTGGGCGTCGTTGCAAGGTCTGGTTACCGACAAAGATAACGATCAGGAGAAGTGACGTGGCCGTCCCGAAGCGAAAGATGTCGCGGAGCAACACCCGCGCCCGTCGCTCCCAGTGGAAGACGACTGCCGTCGCCCTGGTGAGCTGCCCTCAGTGCCGTTCGCCGAAGCAGCCGCACATCGCGTGCCCCACCTGCGGCACCTACAACCGTCGTCAGGTCGTCGAGCCGTCCGCCTGATCCGCTGACAGTTGACGTGATGCCGACCGGGTGCCATTGTGCCTCGGTCGGCGTTACCGTCTCAGAAGCGTGCGGCAGCGGTTCGCCCGCGGCCGTGGTGGACGCCGGGGCTACGTGTTACCCCGACGCCCACCACGTTTTCGGGCATCTTCCGCAGTCCACGCGCCATGCGAAGATGTCCGAGGAGGAAGCACGTGGGCGCAGGTCCTAAGCCGGTGGCCGTGGAGGTCGCCCAAGACGAGCTGGAGCGGGTCCTGTCGGTCGGTCTCGACCCCGACATTCTCGAGCGGGCGCTGACGCACCGCTCGTACGCGTACGAGAACGGCGGCCTGCCCACCAACGAGCGCCTGGAGTTCCTGGGCGACTCGGTGCTGGGCCTGGTCGTCACCGACACCCTTTACCGCAACCACCCCGACCTGCCCGAGGGCCAGCTGGCGAAGCTGCGGGCCGCGGTGGTCAACATGCGCGCGCTCGCCGACGTGGCCCGCAACCTGGGCCTGGGCCGGTTCCTGCGGCTGGGCAGGGGCGAGGAGGGCACGGGCGGCCGCGACAAGTCGTCGATCCTGGCAGACACGCTGGAGGCCCTGATCGGCGCGATCTACGTCGACAAGGGGCTCGACGAGGCGTTCCGGGTCGTGCACGTGCTGTTCGACCCGCTGATCGTCCGCTCGGCCTCGCTCGGCGCCGGGCTCGACTGGAAGACCTCGCTGCAGGAGCTGACCGCCTCCGAGGCGCTCGGGGTGCCCGAATACCACGTCGAGGAGAGCGGCCCCGACCACGCCAAGTCGTTCACGGCCATGGTCCGGGTCGGCGGCGAGTCCTACGGCTCGGGCACCGGGCGCAGCAAGAAGGAGGCCGAGCAGCAGGCGGCCGAGGCGGCGTGGACCCGCATCAGGGCCCGCCGCGAGCAGCGGGAGAGCCAACCGGCCGGCTGAGCCGCTCAGCCGGCACCGGCCGGGCTGCGGGTGCCCGATACTGGGCCCAGCGCCTCCTCCGGAAGTTTCCGGGCAGGCGACGGGGCCATCGGACAGAGGGCGAGGTGCGGGTTGCCGGAGTTGCCGGAGGTCGAGGTCGTCAGGCGCGGCCTCGCGCAGTGGGTCGCCGGCCGTGAGATCGCCGCGGCGGAGGTCTACCACCCCCGTGCCATCAGGCGCCACGTGCCCGGCGCCGACGAGTTCGCCGCGCGGCTCAAGGGCCGCGCGGTGTTGTCGGCGGAGCGCCGCGGCAAATACCTGTGGCTGCCGCTGTCCGGGGCCGAGGAGGCCCTCATGGCCCACCTGGGCATGAGCGGCCAGCTGCTCGTCGTGGACCAGGACGCGCCGCTGGAGAAGCACCTGCGGGTACGCCTCCGCTTCGTGGACGGCGGCCCCGACCTGCGCTTCATCGACCAGCGGACGTTCGGCCACGTCATGATCGCCGCCATGGCGGGCGGGGTGCCCGAGCCGATCTCCCACATCGCCCCCGACCCGTTCGAGCCGGCGTTCGACGAGACCGAGTTCGCCCGCCGGCTCAGGGGCAAGCACACCGAGATCAAACGGGCACTGCTCGACCAGTCGCTGATCAGTGGCGTCGGCAACATCTACGCCGACGAGGCGTTGTGGATCGCCAAGCTGCACTGGGCCCGCCCCACGCAGACGCTCACCCGCCCCAAGATCGCCGAGCTGGTCACCGCCGTCCGCACGGTCATGGCCGCCGCGCTCGTGCAGGGCGGCACGTCATTCGACAGCCTGTACGTCAACGTCAACGGCGAGAGCGGCTACTTCGACCGCTCCCTGGAGGTCTACGGCCGCCGCGACCTGCCGTGCTCCAGATGCGGCACGCCGATCAGGCGGGAGGCGTTCATGAACCGGTCGTCCTACTCCTGCCCCACATGCCAGCGACGGCCGCGACCAGCACGCTGAGCGCGGCCCCTGCCCACATCACCGCGGAGATCGACACGCCGTCCACGATCCGGCCGCCGGCGAACGCGCCGAGCGCGATGGAGACGTTGAAGGCGGCGACGAAGAGCGCCGTGCCGAGCTCGCCGCCGCCTTCCCGCATGATCCACAGCTGCAGGGTGACGCCCACGCCGCCGTAGCCGAGCCCCCACACCACGAGAGCGGGCAGCGGCAGGCCGATCAGCGGCAGCGCCGCCGTGGCCAGGGCCATGAGGGCGGCCAGCGTGATCAGGACCGGCTGGGGGTTCCTGGCCGCCCGGGCCCCGGCGGCGAAGTTGCCGAGCACACCCGCGGCCCCGTACACGAGCAGCGCCGTGCTCACGAGCGCGGGACCGGCGTGCGCGACCTGCTCCAGGAACGGCCGGACGTAGGTGTAGGCCGAGAAGTGGCCGGACACGATCAGGACGGTCAGGAGCAGGGCGACCTTCAGCGTCCCCGAGAGCCGCCCGGCACGGGCGCCGTGGGCCTCGCCGGGCAGCGGCGGCACCGTCGCGGCCAGCAGCGCGAGCAGGGCCAGGGCGAGCACGCCCATCGCCGCGAACGCCGTGCGCCAGCCTGCGAACGACGAGACGAACGTCGCCGCGGGCACCCCCAGCACCGACGCCACCGACACCCCGGACAAGATGATCGACGTGGCCCGCCCGACGTGCCGCTCCGGGGCCAGCCGTGTTCCGAGGCCGGCCGCGAACGCCCAGAAGCCGCCGATGCTCACCCCGGTCAGCACCCGGGCCGCCAGCATGACCGCGTAGCCGGGCGCCAGCGCGGCCGCCAGATTGGCCACGGCCAGCAGCGCCATCAGCCCCAGCAGCACGGTACGGCGGTCCAGCCGGCGGGTGGCGATCGTCAGCACGGGCGCGGAGACCGCGGCGACCAGCCCTGGCGCCGTCATCGTGAGCCCGGCCGTGCCGGCGGACACGCCGAGGTCGGCGGCGATCGAGGTCAACAGGCCGACAGGCAGCATCTCGCTGGTCACGAGCGTGAACGTGCCCACCGCCAGCGAGGACACGGCGAGCCAGCGCGCCCGTACGGGGGCGGGAACAAGGGATGTCGTCATGCGCCTCAGCCTGTTGCCGCACCAAGGGCGGGAACAATGGCGAAGGTCGAAGACTTGGTTTAGGCAGGCTAAGCGATCGCCCGGAGGTGGGGATGGACTTCAGGGAGCTGGAGTGCTTCGTGGTGCTCAGCGAGGAGCTGCACTTCGCGCGTACGGCCGAACGCCTCTACCTGTCGCCGGGCCGGGTGAGCCAGCTCATGCGCGCGCTGGAGACCAGGATCGGCGCCAGGCTCTTCGACCGCACCAGCCGCCGCGTCCGCCTGACGCCCCTCGGTGAGCGCTTCCTGGCCGATCTGAGGCCCGCCTACGACGGGCTGGCGAACGCCGTGAGCCGCGCCATGGCGGCCGCCCGCGAGGTGACGGGCGTGCTCAGGGTCGGCTTCCTGGCGACGCCCACGGACGCCGTCACGGGCGCCGTACGGGCCTTCGAGCGCCGTCACCCGGAGTGCGAGGCGGAGCTGGTGGAGATCTCGCTCTCCGACCCCTTCGGCAAGTTGCGGGCCGGGCGGGTGGACATCGCGTTCACGCTGCTGCCGGTGGACGAGCCGGACCTGGCCACGGGTACGGCGCTGAACCGGGTCTCGTACCGGCTCGGCGTGTCCGCTCGCCACCCGCTGGCCGCCCGCGCGAGCATCGGCGTGGAGGAGCTGGCGTCGGTTCCGCTGATCGGCCTGGAGGGCCCGGCGCCGCGCTGGTGGCGGGAGCGCGTCGCACCCTCCGTGACCCCTTCAGGACGTCCGATTCCCCGCGCCGGTACGGTCGCCACCACCCAGGAGGGCCTCACCCAGGTGGCGCTCGACCGGGGCGGCATGTTGTTCTGCACCCCCACGGCCGCCCACCACCGGCGCCCCGACCTAAGCTTCGTCCCCGTCACCGGGCTACCCCCGTCGATCTTGGGCCTGGCCTGGGTGAAGGCGGCGGAGACGGCAGCGATCAGGGCGTTCGAGGAGGCGGCGGCGGGGCACGCGCTCGGGGTGGAGGCCCTGGTGGCCTGATCTCAGGGGAGGAAAGATGCACGAAAATTTGGATGACGCAAGACTGACGGCTTGGGTACGGGGGAGAGTCCAGGGTGTGGGGTTCCGCTGGTGGACCCGGGCCAGAGCCCTGGAGCTCGGTCTGGCGGGCTGGGCGCGCAACACCGAGGACGGCCGGGTGGAGGTCGTGGCGGAGGGGCCGCGGGAGAGCTGCGTCAAGCTGCTGGAGCTGCTCAGAGGTTGCGACACGCCGGGCAGGGTCGATGGAGTAGTAGAACGCTGGAGCGAACCCCGAGGTAGTTTGGGCGATTTTGTAGAGCGATAGCGGCTTCCGATAAACGGCCCAAATAGGGTATAGTTGTATGTCGGGAGTGCCCATCAGTAGGGCGCAGCGGTTTGTTCGACTTGACCGCCCACACTGCCGGTGCGACTCTTGTTAGGTACCACGCGCACCCCTCCCGCGGAATAGAAGTGCGCGAACCAGTCTGGTCACTCAGCGTGGAGGACCCTTTACCATGGCGAAGGCTCTACTCGGCCACGTCGGCGGTCCTGACCCTCGGATGGTCTCGGAGATGCGCCGCCTGCAGCAGCGTATCCGCGACCTGGAGGCAGAACTCATCCGACTTCAGGCCACGAATGACGCTCTTGCGGCGCAAACCCGCGACGAGGCACTCAGCCGCATGCAAGAGCGCGAGCCGGCACTCACCTGAGAGTGATCGGAGCGCAAGACCCAGGGACGTCTCAGCGAGGCGTCCCTTGTTATTTGCCCGAACTCCCTGGTCAACGCGGTCCCGGACTGTACATGCCCCCGTAGGGCAGTCAGGACCAGTAGGCTTTCCGAAGCCGGATCAGGGAGAAGGAGGGTCTCTTGTATTTGAAGACCCTCACCCTGCGTGGCTTCAAGTCGTTCGCCTCCGCCACCGCCCTGCGGTTCGAGCCCGGCATCACCTGTGTGGTGGGCCCCAACGGCTCCGGCAAGTCCAACGTCGTCGACGCCCTGGCCTGGGTGATGGGCGAGCACAGCGCCAAGTCGCTGCGCGGCGGCAAGATGGAGGACGTGATCTTCGCCGGCACCTCGTCCCGCCCGCCGCTCGGGCGCGCCGAGGTGACGCTGACCATCGACAACACCGACGGCGCGCTGCCGATCGACTACACCGAGGTCACGATCAGCCGGCTGATGTTCAGGTCGGGGCAGAGCGAATACGCGATCAACGGCGACACCTGCCGCCTCCTCGACATCCAGGAGCTGCTGTCCGACTCGGGCATCGGCCGCGAGATGCACGTGATCGTCGGGCAGGGCCAGCTCGACGCCGTCCTGCACGCGGGGCCCGAGGACCGGCGGGCGTTCATCGAAGAGGCCGCCGGCGTGCTCAAGCACCGCAAGCGCAAGGAAAAGGCGCTGCGCAAGCTGGACGCCATGCAGGCCAACCTGACCCGCGTCCAGGACCTCGCCACCGAGCTGCGCCGTCAGCTCAAGCCTCTCGGCCGGCAGGCGGAGATCGCCCGCAAGGCCGCCGTCATCCAGGCCGATCTGCGGGACGCCAGGCTGCGGCTGCTGGCCGACGACCTCGGCATCCTGCGGTCGACGCTGGAGCGCGAGGCCGCCGACGAGGCCGCGATCATGGCCAGGCGCAACCAGGTGGAGGCGGAGCTGGCCGAGGCCCAGCAGCGCGAGGGGGTGCTGGAGACGGCCGAGGCCGAGGCCCAGCCCCGGCTGGCGGCCGCGCAGGAGACGTACTTCAGGCTCTCGTCGCTGCGTGAGCGCATCACCGGCCTGGAGCAACTCGCCGCCGAGCGGCACCGGCACGCGCTGGACGCCGCCGCCATCGAGCGCCGCGGCCGGGACCCCGAGGACCTCGAACGCGAGGCGGCCGACGTACGCGAGCAGGAGCTTGTGCTCAAGGCCGAGCTGGAGCACGCGCAGGAGCTGCTGGAGGAGGCCGTGCAGCGGCGGGCCGACGCCGAGGCCGAGCTGAGCGCCGAGGAGCAGCGGCTCGCGCTGGCCGCCAGGGCCGCCGCCGACCGCCGCGAAGGTCTGGCCAAGCTGCGTGGCCAGGTCGATTCCGTACGGAGCCGGGCAAGAGCCGCCGAGGAGGAGATCGGGCGGCTCCAGCAGGCCGTGGCCGACGCGGCCGAACGCGAGCGGCAGGCCAGGGAGGACCTCGAGGCCCGGCGGGAGGAGGAGCCCGCCGTCGATCCCGCGCTGGCCGAGGAGCTGGCCATGGCTCAGTCCCTGGTCGAGGAGGCCAAGGTCGTGGCCGACGAGGCCAGGGTCGCGGCGGAGGAGGCCAAGTCCGCGCTGGACACGCCGCGTGCCGCGCTTCAGGCCGCCAAGTCGGGGGTCGGGACCGCCCGGTCCGCCGACCAGGAGGCCCAGCGGTCGGTCGCCGCCCTGGCCGCCCGCCGGGACGCGCTGGAGCTGGGCCTGGCCAAGGGCGACGGCGGCGCGGCGCTGCTGGACGCGGACCTGGCCGGGGTGCTCGGCCCGCTGGCCGCCTCGATGCAGGTCACTCCCGGGGCCGAGCCGGCGGTGGCCGCCGTCCTGGGACCTGTCGCCGAGGCCATCGCGGTCAAGACCCTGGACACGGCCGTCGAGGCGCTGGAGCTTCTGCGCACCGGCGGCAAGGGCCAGGCGACACTCCTGGTGGCACAGGACGGAGACGGCGGCGGCGGGCACCCCCGCACGACGGCGCCTGAGGGCGGTCAGTGGGCCGCCGACCTGGTCACCGTTCCCGACCACCTGCGCCCCTCCCTGGACCACGTGCTCAAGGACGTCGTGGTCGTGGAGGATCTGGAGGCCGCACGGGCGCTCGTCGAGGGCCATCCCGCGCTCCAAGCCGTCACCCGGGCAGGCGACGTCGTCGGGGCGCACCTGGCCGGCGGCGGGTCCGAGGGTGGCACCTCCGTGCTGCAGGTGCGGGCCGCGCTCGACGAGGCCGTCAGGGACCTGGAGCAGGCCGAGGCCAGGGCCGAGGAGACCGCAGAGGCCCTGGACGAGGCCTTCGCCCAGGAGCAGCGTGCTCAGGCGGCGCTGGAGGCCGCTCAGGCGCGGGTGAACGAGGCCCAGACCGCCGTCACCACCGCCCAGGCCGGCGTGAGCGCCGCCCAGGGCACGCTGGACCAGGTCAGGGCCCGCCAGCGGGAGGCCGACCAGCGTACTGCCGCGGCGGCCCAGCGTTTGGCCCAGCTCGAGGCCGCCGCCGATGCCGCGCGTGCCGAGGCCGAGCGGCTGGCGGGCAGCGTCACCAAGGCCGAGGAGGCCCGCGCCGAGGGCCAGGAGGAGCTGGCCGAGCTGGAGGTCCGCCTGGCCGAGGCCGAATACGCCCAGGAGCTGGAGTCCGAGCCCACCACCGACCAGCGCGACGAGCTGGCGAGCGGCTGCGAGGTCGCCAGGCAGCGCGAGATGGACACCCGGCTCCAGGTGCGCACCGCCGAGGAACGCGTCAAGGGCATCGAGGGCCGCGCCGACGGCCTGATCCGGGCCGCACAGCGCGAGCGCCACGAACGCGCCCAGGCGGCCGCTCAGCGCGCCAGGCGCAGGCGGCAGGCGGCGGTGGCCGAGTCGGTCAGCAAGGGCGCCAAGCACGTGCTCAGGGCCCTGTCCGAGTCCGTCGGGCTCGCGGCCAGGGAGCGCGACGAGGCCGATCTGGCCAGGGTGGCCGTCGACGCAGAGCTCAAGCAGGTGCGCCTGCGCGTCCGCGAGCTCGGCCAGGAGCTGGACAAGCTGGTCAACCGCGTGCACGGCAGCGAGGTGGCCCGCACCGAGCAGCGCCTGCGGCTGGAGCAGCTGGAGCAGCGGGCGATGGAGGAGTTCGGGGTCGAGATCGAGGCCCTGATCTCCGAGTACGGCCCCGAGGTCCCGGTCCCCGGCGACCCGCCGATCCCGTACGTCCGCGAAGAGCAGGAGAAGCGGGCCAGGGCCGCCGAGCGGCAGATGAACCAGCTGGGCAAGGTCAACCCGCTCGCGCTGGAGGAGTTCGCGGCGCTGGAGGAGCGGCACGCCTTCCTCACCTCGCAGCTGGAGGACCTCAAGAAGACCAGGCGCGATCTGCTGACCGTGGTCAAGGAGGTCGACGACCGGGTCGAGCAGATGTTCTCCTCCGCGTACGAGGACGTGGCCCGCGAGTTCGAGCAGATCTTCACCAGGGTGTTCCCCGGAGGCGATGGCCGCCTGGTGCTGACCGACCCCACCGACATGCTGACCACCGGCATCGAGGTCGAGGCCCGGCCGCCGGGCAAGAAGGTCAAGCGGCTGTCGCTGCTGTCGGGCGGGGAGCGGTCGCTCACGGCGGTCGCGTTCCTGATCTCGATCTTCAAGGCGCGGCCGTCGCCGTTCTACGTGATGGACGAGGTCGAGGCCGCGCTCGACGACACGAACACGCAGCGGCTGCTGACGTTGTTCGAGGAGTTGCGGCAGAGCTCGCAGTTGATCGTCATCACCCACAACAAGCGCACGATGGAGATCGCCGACGCGCTCTACGGCGTGTCGATGCGCGGCGACGGCGTGACGCAGGTCGTCAGCCAGCGGCTTCGGGAGCGCGAGTCCGCCTGATCGGTGTGGTCTTGTGCATGACCATGCCGGACGATCTGGAAAACTGACATCTTGTGGAAGGTTATCTCGCCGTCATCGTGATCGTGGCCGTCGTCGCCCTGCTGGCGGCCGGCAGCCTCTTCCTGCTCTTCAGGCCGGGCCGCAAGGCGCCCCCGCCGGTCAAGCCGCCTGAGGCGCCTCCCCTTCCCGAGGAGGCGGAGCGGCCGCCCGCGGCGGCCGAGGAGGGCGAGGGCGCGACCACCACGCTGCCGCCGCCGGCGAAGCCGGCCGAGCCGATGGTCGTCAAGCCCGAGATCGAGGTGCCGCCGCCGTCCGCGGGCCGGATGGTGCGGCTGCGCTCCCGGCTGGCGCGTTCCCAGAGCGCGCTCGGGCGCGGCCTGCTGGAGCTGCTGTCCCGAGACCGGCTCGACGACGATGTCTGGGACGAGATCGAGGAGCGCCTGATCACGGCCGACGTGGGCGTCGCGCCGACCCGTGCCGTCGTGGAGGAGCTGCGCACCAAGGTCAAGGTGCTGGGCAGCCGCACGCCCGGGGAGGTGCGCCGCCTGCTGCGCGAGCAGCTGCTCGCCCAGATCAACCCCGATCTGGACCGCACGCTGCACGTCCAGAAGCACGGCGAGCGGCCCGCGGTGCTCCTCATCGTGGGCGTCAACGGCACCGGCAAGACCACCACCACAGGCAAGCTCGCCCGTGTCCTGATCGGCGACGGAAAGAAGGTCGTGCTCGGCGCGGCGGACACCTTCCGCGCCGCGGCCGCCGACCAGCTGCAGACCTGGGGGGAGCGGGTCGGCGCCGACACGGTGCGCGGGCCCGAGGGCGGCGACCCCGCCTCCGTGGCCTTCGACGCCGTGGCCAAGGGCATCGAGGAGAAGGTCGACGTCGTCATCGTCGACACCGCCGGCCGCCTGCACACCAAGACCGGCCTCATGGACGAGCTGGGCAAGGTCAAGCGGGTCATCGAGAAGAAGGCCACGGTGGACGAGGTGCTGCTCGTCCTCGACGCCACCACGGGCCAGAACGGCATGCGCCAGGCTCAGGTGTTCGCCGAGGTCGTCAACATCACGGGCATCGCGCTGACCAAGCTCGACGGCACCGCCAAGGGCGGCATCGTGATCTCGGTGCAGCGGGAGCTGGGCGTCCCGGTCAAGCTCGCGGGGCTCGGTGAGGGGCCGGACGACCTGGCGCCGTTCGACCCGGAGGTGTTCGTGGACGCGATTCTGGGGGAGTGATCGATTTCCGGACGGGCGGTAATGACAAGGGGAATGGCCCTTACCAGATAAATGGTGATCGGTCGCATATGTCTGTGTTGAGATGTATCGGTCATCAATGATCGCAGTAGGGAAAGGGCGCCCATGAAGAAGATCGTTGTCCACAGGCCCGGGACCGTGAAGCCGACGGCCGCGGCCGCGCCGAGACACCACTCCTGACACCGTCGGCCCGGCGTCTCGCGCGGGGGGCGCCGGTGCCTAGGAGGTTCGTGTGGACACGATCGTTCTCGATGCCGACCGCCGTGTCGGCGGCCCTTACACGCTGGCCGCCGCCCTTCTCGACCGCCTCGTCCCGCAGGCGCTGCGGCGCCGGCCCGGCCTGGTGGCCGCTCACGACATCGAGATCCGCGCGGCGGCGCCGCACCTGCGTGACGCCGTGCCGGCGCGACGGCGCTCGCTGGCCGACGACCTGCCCAGGGCACAGCGGGTGCTCGTGCCGGGCGCGCGGCGCAGCCTCAGGATCGCCAACGGGCTTGCCGCGTTCGTCCGCGACCATCTGAGCCGGACCGGGGCGCTCACGCTGATCGTGACGAACCTCGGCGAGGCCGACCACACCGACGCCGAGCTCGTCGCCGTGTTACGGCGCCGGCTGGACCCCGGGCTCCTCAGGATCGAGGAGGGTCCGTCCGCGCCCGGCGCGGGCCCGCTGCCCGCTGACTTCGACCGTTATCGCGACGAGGGTTTCCACCACGCCATGGCGGAGTCGGGCCTGGTGGAGTTGCGCGGCGTGGAGAACGTGCCCCTCCTGCTGCGCGTAGCCGCCGCCCTGGAGGCCATCGAACGCGAGGACGAGGCCCGCGACCTCTACGACCGGGCCCGGCGTGAGAGCACCGATCCCCGGCAGCGCGCCACCGCCGCCTACGCCACCGCGATGATCCTCGTACGCCACCACGACCACGACCGGCGTGACCCCGAGCAGGCGCTGGCCTGGATCAACGAGGCGATCACGATCACGTCACTCCTGCCCGACCGGCGTGAGCGAGCCTTCCACCTCGGCTTCGACCTCAACGGCAAGGCCCTGGTCGAGGTACGCAGAGGACACTACGACGCCGCAATGGAGCTCGTGCAGCAGGCCATCGACCTGGCCGAGCGGGACCTGCCCGGCGAGCACCCCATACACCGGCTCGTGCTGCACGCCAACCGCGCCCAGCTCCTGGCCATGGCCGGCCGCGAGGAGGAGGCGCTGGCCGACTACACGCGGGCCATCGAGGCCGATCCCGGCTACCCCGACTACTACCTCGACCGGGGCAACCTGCTGCACAGGTTAGGCAGGACGGAGGAGGCGCTGGCCGACTACGAGGCCGTCATGCGGCTGAGCCCCCCGTTCCCCGAGGCGTACTACAACCGGTCCGAGCTGCGCTTCGCCGCCGGCGATCTGACGGGCGCCCGCGCCGACCTGGATCATACGCTGGAGCTCGATCCCGACTTCGCGCCCGCGTACGTCAATCGCGCCGGTCTCTGTGTGGCGATCGGGGATCATGCTTTGGCCAGGCAGGACGTCGAACGCGGGCTGGCGATCGCGCCGCAGGATCCCCACCTGCTGTGTGTGCTCGGACAGGTGGAGCTGGCCGAGGGCCGCCACCCCGAGGCGCGCATCGCGTTCGACCGGGCGCTGGAGTTGGATCCCGGCCTGGCGGCAGGCTGGGCGAGCCGGGCCGAGCTGGCCTTCGAGCACGGCGACCACGAGGCGGCGCTGGCCGATCTGGCACGGGCGCTGGAGCTGGAGGAGACGGCCGAGCTGCTGTTCAACCGGTCGGTGGTGTACCGAGCCGTGGGCCGGCCGGACCGGGCCAGGCAGGACCTGCTCAGGGCCGCCGAGCTGGCCCCGGGCGACGCGGACGTCGAGGAGGCGCTGGCCAGGGCTGACCGCGTCAGTGGGAGCGCGGCCGGATCGGCACGACCAGCGGCGTCCCCGCCACAGGATCCTCGATGACCTTGGCGTCCAGCTCGAACACCTCGCCCAGCAGCTCCTCCGTGAGCACCTCGTGCGGGGAGCCCACCGCGATCACCTTGCCGGACCGCATGGCCACCAGCCGGTCGGCGTAGCGGGCGGCCAGGTTGAGGTCGTGCAGCACCATGACGACCGTGCGGCCCGCCTCCTGGTGCAGGTGCCGGACGAGCTCCAGCACCTCCACCTGATGCGCCAGGTCCAGGAACGTCGTGGGCTCGTCGAGCAGCAGCAGATCCGTGCCCTGGGCCAGCGCCATGGAGATCCACGCCCGCTGCCGCTGCCCGCCCGACAGCTCGTCCAGCGGCCGCTCGGCCAGGTCGGCCAGGCCTGTCATGTCCAGCGCCGCCGCGACCGCGCCCTCGTCGTCGGAAGACCACTGCCGATACCACGTCTGGTGCGGATGCCGGCCCCTGGCCACCAGGTCGGCCACGGTCAACCCCTCGGGAGCGGTGGGCGCCTGGGGGAGCACGCCGAGGATCTTGGCCACCTCGCGGGTGGGGATCTTGTCGATGCGCTTGCCGTCCAGCAGGACCTCGCCGCCCTGGGGCTTGAGCAGACGGCCGAGCGCGCGTAGCAGGGTGGACTTGCCGCAGCCGTTCGGGCCGATGATCGTGGTCACGGTGCCCGCCTCGACGCCCAGGTCGAGCCCGTCGACGACGATGCGGTCCCCGTACCCGAGCTTGACGTCGGTGGCCTGCAGTCTCACTTCCGGGCTCACTTTCGGGCCCTCCAGATCAGGTGGATCAAGTACGGGGCGCCCAGGACGGCGGTGACGATGCCGACGGGCAGTTCGAGCGGGGAGAACGCGGTCCTGGCGATCAGGTCGGCGGCCGTGGTGAGCACGCCGCCGATGACCGCCGAGCACAGGAGCGGCGGCTGCCCGGACCGGGCCAGCCGGAGCGCGATCTGTGGCGAGGCGAGCGCCACGAACGCGATCGGCCCGGCCGAGGCGGTGGCCACGGCGGCCAGCAGCACGGCGGCCAGGATCATCAGGGCGCGGGCCAGGTTCGTCCGCACGCCCAGGGAGGTGACCGTGTCGTCGCTGAAGCGCAGCGCGTCGAGCGAGCGGGTGCCGAGCAGGGTCAGCGGCACCAGCACGGCAAGGGCGAGGGCCGTGGGCATCACGTGCTCCCAGCCGCGGCCGTTGAGCGAGCCGCTGATCCAGACCATGGCGCGGGCGGTGTCGTTGACGTCGCCTACGGTCAGGAGCCAGAACTTGACGTTGGTGAAGACGGCGGCCACACCGATGCCGACCAGGACCAGGCGGTAGCCGTCCAGGCCGCGCCGCCACGCCAGGCCGTACACGACGGCCGCGCCGATCAGGCCGCCGAGCAGGGAGAGCGCGGGGATGCCGAGGGTGGCCAGCAGGCCGCTGGTGCCGCCGTACACGCTGCCGCTGGCCACCACGCCCGCCACGACCATGACGGAGGCGCCGGTGGTGACGCCGAGGATCTCGGGGCTGGCCAGCGGGTTGCGGGCGATGGACTGGATGATCGCGCCGGACAGCGCGAGCGCGGCGCCGACGAGGGCGCCGGTCAGCGCGCGCGGCAGGCGCAACTCCATGATGATGAAGTGGGCGGGGCTGTTCTGGTCGAAGGTGCCGGCGATCACCTCGGCGACGGTCATCTCGATGTCGCCGATGCGCATGTTCAGAGCCATGAGCAGGGCGAGGACGGCCAGACCGAACACCGTGATGGCGACGCCGCGCAGGCGTAGCCGCCAGGACAGGGTGCCGACGCGGAGGGAGACAGCGATCTCAGAAGTCGGCATGAGATTGCCCCAACACAGCGGTCATCACAGCCGCACCGGCTTCCTGCGGCGGACCAGGGCCACGAAGAACGGGGCGCCGATCAGCGCGAGCACCACGCCGACCTCCAGCTCGCCCGGCGGGGCGACGACGCGGCCGATCACGTCGGCGAGCAGCAGCAGCGCCGCGCCGATCAGCCCCGAGTACGGCAGCAGCCACCGGTGGTCGGTGCCGGAGAGCGGGCGGGCCAGGTGGGGCACGATCAGGCCGACGAACGACAGCGAGCCGCAGGCGGCGACTGCCGCGCCCGACAGCAGGGTGACGGCGGCGACGCCGATGGTGCGGGTCATGGCGATGTTCTGGCCGAGGCTCCTGGCCACGTCCTCGCCGAGGGAGAGCGCGTTCAGGCCGGGCGCGTTGAGGATCGCCAGGACCAGGCCGACCAGGATGAACGGCAGCACCTGCCGGACCACGTCGGCGCCCCTGGCCGCGATCGAGCCGGCCTGCCAGAACCTGAACACGTCCATGGCCTGCTCGTCCAGGAGCACGATGGCCGAGGTGAGGGCGTACAACATGGCGCTGACCGCGGTGCCGGCCAGCGCCAGCGTGACCGGCGTGGGCCCGCCCCTGCCGCCCACCATGCCGAGCGCGAACACCGCCACGCTGGCGACCAACGCGCCCGCCAGCCCGAACCAGATGTAGACGAGCAGGCTGGACGCACCGAGCAGGATGATCGAGGCCACCATCGCGAACGCCGCCCCCTGCGTGACGCCGAGCAGCCCCGGGTCGGCGAGCGGGTTGCGGGTGTGGCCCTGCATCAGCGCGCCGGCCACGCCGAGCGCGACGCCGGCGAGCACTCCTAAGACGGTCCTCGGGACGCGGAGCGAGCGGATAATGATGTCGTTCTCGCTGCCGGTGGGCGTGGTCAGCGCGGCCCAGGCGTCGGCGAGCGGGACGGACTTGGAGCCGATCGTGATGCTCAGCACCACGGCCACCGCCACGGCGGCGAGGAGCGTGAGCAAGACGGTGAAACGGCGGTGACGAATGCCCTGGAGGCGCGGCGCGGCGGCGGTTGCGCTCACCCGGTCCCTCCTCAGCGTTTGCTCGATCCCGGTGAAGTATGCCAGCTTAGGCAGGGCTAACCTAATTTAGGTTTGCCTTACTTTTTCGGGAAAGGGATTTCACATGAGACCGTTGCGCGCGCTGGTCGGCGCACTCCTCGTGGCGGGCCTCGCCGCCTGCGGCTCGGCCGAGCCCGCGGCCACCACTTCCACCACCTCCGCGGCGGACGCCTCGTTCCGCACCATCAAGCACGCGATGGGGGAGACGAAGATCCCGGCCCAGCCGAAGCGGGTGGTCGCGCTCGACCAGAGCTTCGTGGACGCGGTCCTCACGCTGGAGACCCCTGTGGTGGGGCACACGACGTACCGCTCACTTGACGACAAGCTGCCCGACTATCTGGGGACCGTCGCCGAGCAGTACGGCAAGGAGGCCACCCCGGTCGGCACGCTGGAGGAGCCCAGCCTCGAGAAGATCATGGCACTCAAGCCTGACCTGATCGTCTCGGCCAAGGTCCGCCACGAGGCGCTGTACGACAAGCTTTCCAAGATCGCGCCGACCGTCTTCAGCGAGACCACCGGGGCCATCTGGAAGGAGAACATCCGGCTCATGGGTCAGGCCCTGGGCAAGGAGCAGCTCGCCGACACCAAGATCAAGGAGTACGAGGACCGGGCCGCCAAGATCGGCGCGTCGATCAAGGAGAAGGAGGGCGAGCTGCCGACGATCTCCATCGTGCGGTTCGCCGGTGAGCCCACGGTCCGGCTCTACGTGGAGAAGTCCTACTCCGGCATCGTGATGAAGGACGTCGGTTTCCCGCGCCCTGACGGCCAGCCCACCGTTGAGGACACGATCGCGGTGGACGTGAGCCAGGAGCGGATCCCGGACCTGGACGCCGACCACATCTTCGTCTCCTCCTACGAGGACCCGTCGGTCGCGGAGTCCAAGAAGAAGTTCCTGGACAACCCGCTGTGGGCCAAGCTCAAGGGCGAGAAGCACGACGTCGCCGACCTGACGTGGATGACCGCGGTGGGTATCCAGGGCGCGCACTCGATCCTGGACGACGTCGCCGAGTTCTTCGGCGTGGACCCGGCCAGGGCCGCCTAACGAGGCATCCAGGCGCGTAGCTCGCGCAGATGTGGCTCGATGTCCAGCCGTCGGCCGGCGAGCCACTCCGGGTTGCCGTACGTGCCCTTGTAGCGGTTCCCGCTGTCGCAGATCAGCGTGACGATGCTGCCCTGTTCGCCCGTTCGCCGCATCTCGTCGATCAGCTCCACGCAGGCCGCCATGTTGGTGCCGGTGGAGCCGCCGACGTCGAGGCCGGTCACCTCGCGGGTCCAGTGCATGGCGGCGATCGAGCGGGCGTCGGGCACGGCGATCATGCGGTCGATGACGGACGGCTGGAAGGAGGGTTCCACGCGGGGGCGGCCGATGCCCTCGATGCGGGAGCCCTTCGCGGTGACGGAGGTGTCGCCGGAGATCCAGCTCGGGTAGAAGGCCGAGCCTTCGGGGTCGACGACGGCCAGGCGGGTGGGGTGGCGGCGGTAGCGGATGTAGCGGCCGATGGTCGACGACGTGCCGCCGGTGCCGGCCCCGACCACGATCCAGGCGGGCTCGGGGTACGGCTCCAGGGACATCTGGGAATAGATCGACTCGGCGATGTTGTTGTTGCCCCGCCAGTCGGTGGCCCGCTCCGCGTAGGTGAACTGGTCCATGAAGTGGCCGCCGGTCTCGGTGGCGAGACGATGAGATTCGTCATAGATCGCGCCGGGGTCCGTCACGAGATGACACTTCCCGCCGTAGAACTCGATGAGGTGACACTTCTCCGGCGACGTGGAGGCCGGCATGACGGCGATGAAGGGCAGGCCGAGCAGCCGGGCGAAGTAGGCTTCACTCACGGCCGTGGATCCGCTGGACGCCTCGACGATCGTGGTCGTGGGGCCGATCCACCCGTTCGCCAGGCCGTACAGGAAGAGGGATCGGGCAAGTCGATGTTTGAGTGAACCGGTCGGGTGCACCGACTCGTCTTTCAAGTAGAGGTTTACACCCCAGTCCGAGGGCAGCGGAAAGACGTGCAGGTGTGTGTCGCAACTGCGGTTGGCGTCGGCTTCGACCTTGCGTATCGCCTCCGCCACCCAGCGGCGCGTTCCCGTATCGTGACGGTCCACGAAATCCATGTCCTTACGCTATCCCATGTGACGTTGGCCACTAGAACTGCAAATTTGGGTGGGTAGTGTTATGATACTGAGACTTGTCCGGCCGTGGACGTGACCACACACGCCGCGAGCAGATGGACGGAAACCCCCTCTGACCAAGGCGGACCCTCTTTAACGCGTCCCTTAGCCGGGACTTGCCATGATGGGACCGCTGTCAGGCGGCCTATGCCGAAACGGGGGATAGCGCTAGGGGGAATGATTTGATCACTATGACCGATGAGCAGCGTCAGGACTGGTTCGAGCGCGATGTCGTGCCCGTGACGTCGCAGCTGTTCGCCTCCGCCATGCGCCTCACCCGTAACGCCGCTGACGCGGAGGATCTGGTGCAGGAGACGGTGGCGAAGGCATATACGTCGTACCACCAGTTCCGGGAGGGCACCAACCTCAAGGCGTGGCTGCACCGGATTCTGACCAACAACTTCATCAACGACTACCGGAAGAAGCAGCGCTCGCCGAAGCTGTCCGCCGCCGAGGAGATCGAGGACTGGCAGCTGCACGCCGCCGAGTCGCACAGCTCGACCGGGCTGCGGTCGGCCGAGAACGAAGCGCTCGACCGGCTGCCCGACAGCGTCGTGATGAACGCCCTGCGCTCCCTGCCCGAGGACTTCCGCGTGGCCGTCTACCTGGCCGACGTCGAGGGGTTCGCGTACAAGGAGATCGCTGACCGCATGGGCACGCCCATCGGCACGGTCATGTCCCGCCTGCACCGGGGTCGCCGGCAGCTGCGCGGCATGCTGGAGGAGTACGCCCGCGAGGAGGGCGCGATCCGCGTCCCGACGCAGCGTGCCGCCTAGGACTCCATAGACAGATGAAGGCGGACGCGTAACACGCCGCCTTCCGTGCGCAGCTCCACGAGATCGCAGAGCTGACGACTGATCCAGAGCCCGTATCCCCTGGGGGATTCGGGCTCAGGTGGTATGTAGCCGGGTAAGGGGTCGTCGAGGGCGCCGCCGGGATCGGCGATCTCACAGATCAGCTCACCGTCGCTCGCCCACATCGTGATCGTGCCGTACCCGGCGCCGTGCTCGATGCTGTTCGCGGCGATCTCCGAGACGCTGATGACCAGCGACGTGACGTGGTTGCGGTCCATTCCCGCCGCCCTGGCGTACTCGCCGACGCTCTGGCGCAGCCGCCGCAGCTCGCGTCCGGTGAACCTGATGGTCACCGCGCCGGGTCCCGGCTCGGGGAGCGGCGCGTGGTCATCGTCGAGCACCAGCTCGTGGGGCGGGACGAAACGGGTGCTCGTCGTCTCACCTTGGGCGCCGAGCAGCAGGGGATGGTTCACCTCGTTGTACGCCAGCACGGCCGGCGGCACCCTGCGGAGGTCGTACATGCACAACATGACGGCCGAGACCGCGCTGAGCGCGGCGTTGACCACGGACTCGTAGCGGATCAGCTCCCTGATCTCGCGGCCGCTCCTGCCCTCCCAGCTGGGCTCGCCGATCACGAGAGTACGGCGCCCGCGCGTGTACTCGTGATAGGCGGCCAGCGTGCGGTACGGGTGGCCGTACCAGGAGGTGGAGACCCGTGTGTCGACGCGTCCCGCGTCGCGGCCCAGGGCGTCGGCCAGCCGGGCGAGCTTGGTCGCGCCGGTGATCACGAGGACCCGTCTGCCCTCGTTGAGCGCGGCCCGCACGCGGGGCACGGTGAGATCCAGAAAGGACTCATCGGAGTCGTAAGGCACGCCAACGTGCCGCAGACCCTCGCCATCGAAACGTGCCCGCTCAGGGCGCACGGGCGAAACGTAACAAGCGCCGGTGGGCTACGCAACGGCTATCAAGGCCACCGCGCCGAGCGCGCATGCCACACCGGTCACCTGAATCGTGTTCAGCCGCTCCCCGAGCACCTGCCTGGCCAGCAGCAGCGTGCTGGCGGGGTAGAGAGACACCAGCACGGCGACCAGGCTGAGCAGGCCCTCGCGCTGCGCGAGCAGGAAGAGCACGTTCGCCGCCATGTCGAGCACGCCCGCGGCCACGATGATGCGCAGCGCACCAGCCCGCGGCCGGAGCGAACGCCGGGCGGCCAGCGCCACCAGCGCCACCGCGGTCACCGAGGACAGCCGCGCCCCGACCAGAGGCCACAGACCCCCGTCGACGGGCGCCATGGCGAGCAGGATGAAGAACCCGCCGAACCCGGCGCCGGCGGCCAGCGAGGTCATCAGCGCCCCGAGCGAGGCGCGCCCGCCCGGGGACCCGTCCTGGCTGACCAGGAGCACCGAGCCCAGGGCCAGCACCACGCCGGCCAGCGCCCAGAACCCGGGCCGCTCGCCCGTCGCCAGCCCGAACACCACCGGCAAGGCCGCCGAGGTCACCGCAGTCGTCGGCGCGACCACCGACATGACGCCGGTGGCCAGTGCCCGGTAGAACAGTGCCAGTCCGGCGGCGCCCGACAGCCCGGCGGCCAGCCCCCAGAGGATCGCCCGATCGCTGAAGGTCCCCGGCAGCAGCGGCAGCAGGCCGAGGATCAGCGCCAGCCCCGCCAGCTGCGAGAGCACGACGACCGACAGCACCTGTGTCCGTCGGGTGGCCAGGCCGCCGAAGAAGTCGGCCGTCCCGTAGACCACCGCGCAGGCGGTCGCCAAGATCACTGCGGTCACCCTTGTCCTCCTTGGGGACAGTTCAATGTGTTGCACACGTAGTACAACACATTAGGTGCAACAGAGTGCAAATCGGTATCACTAGACTGAACTGGTGGAGGACCCCGCGCTGATCAACCAGGCCATCGCCAACAACGTTCGTTTCCAGCGCTCGCACCGAGGGCTGACGCTGGACCAGCTGGCCGCCAGATCAGGCGTGAGCCGGGGCATGCTGGTCCAGGTGGAGCAGGGGCGTACGAACCCGAGCGTCTCCACCCTCACCCGGATCGCCTCCGCGCTGGGCGTCACCGTGGCCCGGCTGGTCGAGGTGGCCGACGTGCCCATGGTGCGCATCGTGGACAAGGCCGACGTGGTCACGTTCCACCAGGGCGACGTGCAGGCGCGGCTGCTCGTCGGCGCGGACACGCCGATGATCCTCGAGCTGTGGGACTGGCGACTGGCGCCGGGCGAGCACCACGACGGCGACGCGCACCCGCCCGGCACCCGCGAGATGCTCACCGTCCTGGAGGGTGAGCTGACGCTCAGCGTCTACGGCAAGACTCACGTGATCGGCACGGACGACGCGGTGCTCTTCACCGCCGACCGGCCCCATCGGTACGCGAACCGGGGCGAAGAGGAGCTCAGGCTCATCATGGTGGTCGCCGAGCCACGCGACACACATGACCAGTGACGGCACGTTCGGGAGGCCTACACGTACGGCATATCTTGGACGGCTCATGCCCGTTGCTGGGTACATCCCTGGTGTACTGCGGGACGTCGGCAGGGGGTGACGGGTGAGTGAGGCCCGAGCGGCGACGGAGAAGCTCCATACGGAACTTCATGGTCTGGGCGTCACCAGCGCGTACGAGGTGGGCGACGACGCCACCATCTCGGTGTGGATAGGCCTTGTCGTGCGGTATAGGGATGGTTTTTACCGCTGGCAGGAAGGAACGGCGAAACGTCGGCATCTGGGTACGGATCCGGTTGGATGTGCCATACGCGTGGCGCGCCGCTACAAGGAACTGCAGGCCGATATCCCACTCTGGTGGGACGACCTGGCCAGGGAAATGCGGGGGAAACCGGTCCAGGATTATCCATAGCGTCGGCCCCCCGCATGCGGTGTTCCGGGGGGAAGCATGCGCGTATGGGCCCTGCCGCTGGCCCTGCTCGCCTTGGTGGCCTGCGTCACGTACTCGGTGGCGTACCGCCGATCGGCCGAAGCACCGGTGATCGCGCCGATGCGACCGGCGAGCATCGATCCCGTCGCGCTGGCCAAACGGCTCGCGTCGATGCAGGCCGGCTGGCCGAAGAGCCGCAAGTTCGACTGCGCGCGGATCAAGTGTGTGGCCCTGACCTTCGACGACGGACCCGGCGAGTACACCGGCCGGCTGCTCGACCTGCTCAGCCAGCGTGACGTCCGGGCCACGTTCTTCGTCATCGGGCAGATGGTGGCCGCCGACAAGGGCGGGTTCATCACGCGCCGCATCGTGGACGACGGCCACGAGATCGGCAACCACTCCTGGAGCCATCCGCCGCTGGCCGAACTGTCGCAGGAGGCGGTCCGGCGCGAGCTCCGGTACACCGAGGACATCGTGGAGCGGGTGACCGGGGTCAGGATGCGGGTGATGCGGCCGCCGTACGGGTCCACGGACGACGCCGTGGCCGCGGAGACCCGCCGCGAGGGGCTGGCGCAGATCCTGTGGAACGTCGACACGCTCGACTGGCGAGACCGGGCGGCCGCGACCGTGGCCAAGCGGGCGGGCGAGGCCAAACCCGGGTCGATCGTCCTGCTGCATGACATCCACCGCAGCACTGTGGACGCCGTGCCGGCGATGCTCGACACGCTCGCCAGGAAGGGCTACACGTTCGTCACGGTGTCGGAGTTGTACGGCAAGACGCCGCTGCCGGGGCGGACGTACATCTCGCGGTGACCCGGGATGTCGGTGGGACGTGGCACCCTGACGGCATGGGTTTCACCGGCTTCCCCGACGAGGCGTTCATCTTTTACGAGGGTCTCGAGGCGGACAACAGCAAGACCTACTTCGCCCGGCACAAGCAGCTTTACGAGGAGGCCGTGCGGGCGCCCATGCTCGCGCTCACCGACGAGCTGGCCGCCGAGTTCGGGCCCGCGCAGCTCTTCCGGCCCTATCGGGACGTGCGCTTCGCCAAGGACAAGTCTCCTTATAAGACCCATCAGGGTGCGTTCGTGGATCTGATGCCGGGGATCGGGTTCTATGTCGAGATCAGCGCGTCCGGGCTGTTCACCGCTGGTGGCTTCTACACGCAGGCGGCCGACCAGGTGGCTCGGTATCGGGCGGCGGTGGACGAGGACCTGTCGGGCAAGCCGCTGTCGGCGATCACCGACGCGTTGGCGGCGGGTGGTTACGCCTTGCTGGGCGAGCGCCTGAAGACCAAACCTCGGGGTTTCAGCGAGGAGCACCCGCGCATCGACCTGCTGCGTCACAAGTCGTTGTACGCGGGGATGCGCTTCGAGCCCGAGCCTTGGGTGCACACGGCGGAGGCCCGCTCCCGGGTGGAGCGCACGTGGCGCGCCTTCGGCCCGCTGGTCGAATGGCTCTGCACCCACGTCCGCGGCAGCGAGCTCCCTCGCCGCTGACCACCTACCCCGGCGCCCGGCGCCGGCGGGGTGTTGCGGCCACCCACGGATCGGGGTCCGCGGCGCTCGTGAGAACCGCGGGCCCCGCTACCGGTCTGGCCGCCATGGCGCACCCAACGATCGCCCCCGAACGACGACGAGACGACATGGGAGCGCTCGCCGATGGGGCCGGACTTCTACTGGCCGCACTTACCCGAGAGCGGTGCTTTGCTCAGCGAAGAAGACGTTCACGCGCGCTTGGCGCGGGCGGCGGCGCGCCCCCGGATGGAGGCGTCGAGCACGACCTTGCGGATGCGTACGGCGTCCGGGGTGATCTCCACGCACTCGTCCTCGCGGATGAACTCCAGCGCCTGCTCCAGCGACAACACCCGTGGCGGGATCACCTTCTCGGTCTCCTCGCTGGTCGAGGAGCGCATGTTGGTGAGCTTCTTCTCCTTGGTGATGTTCACGTCCATGTCGTCGGACCTGGAGTTCTCGCCGATGATCATTCCTTCGTAGACCTCGGTCGTCGGCGAGACGAACAGGGTGCCACGCTCCTGCAGGTTGAGCATCGCGAACGCGGTCACCGGGCCGGACCTGTCGGCCACCAGGGAGCCGTTGTTGCGGGTGCGCAGCTCGCCGAACCACGGCTCGTACGAGTCGAACACGTGGTGCACCAGGCCGGTGCCGCGCGTCTCGGTCAGGAACTCGGTACGGAAGCCGATCAGGCCACGCGCCGGCACCACGAACTCCATCCGGATCCAGCCGGTGCCGTGGTTCGTCATGTGCTCCATGCGGCCCTTGCGCACGGCCAGCAGCTGCGTCACCGCGCCGAGGTATTCCTCGGGGCAGTCGACCGTGAGCCGCTCGACCGGCTCGTGCACCTTGCCGTCGACGACCTTGGTGACCACCTGCGGCTTGCCGACGGTCAGCTCGTAGCCCTCGCGGCGCATCTGCTCGACGAGGATGGCCAGCGCCAGCTCGCCCCGGCCCTGCACCTCCCAGGCGTCGGGCCGCTCGGTCGGCAGCACGCGCAGCGACACGTTGCCGACGAGCTCCTTCTCGAGGCGGTCCTTGACCATGCGGGCGGTGACCTTGGTGCCCTTGCTCTTGCCCACCAGCGGCGAGGTGTTGGTGCCGATCGTCATCGAGATGGCCGGCTCGTCCACGGTGATGAGCGGCAGCGGGCGCGGGTCGTCGGGGTCGGCCAGCGTCTCGCCGATCATGATGTCGGGGATGCCGGCGATGGCGATGATGTCGCCGGGGCCCGCCTCCTCGGCCGGCTTGCGCTCCAGCGCCTCGGTCATGAGGAGCTCGGTGATCTTGACTCTCTGGACCGTGCCGTCGGTGCGGCACCAGGCCACCTGCTGGCCCTTGCGCATGACACCCTGGTGGATGCGGCACAGCGCGATGCGGCCGAGGTAGGAGGAGGCGTCGAGGTTGGTCACGTGCGCCTGCAGCGGCGCGTTCGGGTCGTACGTCGGCGCCGGGATGGTCGACTTGATGATGTCGAACAGCGGCTCCAGGTCCTCCGAGTCGGGCATGCCGCCGTCTTCGGGGCGGCTCATCGAGGCCCGGCCGGCCTTCGCGGAGGCGTAGACGATCGGGAAGTCGATCTGCTCCTCGGTCGCGTCCAGGTCCATGAAGAGCTCGTAGACCTCGTCCACGACGTCCTTGATGCGGGCGTCGGGACGGTCGACCTTGTTGATGCAGAGGATGACCGGCATCTTCGCCGACAGCGCCTTGCGCAGGACGAAGCGGGTCTGCGGCAGCGGCCCTTCCGAGGCGTCCACCAGCAGCACGACACCGTCGACCATGGACAGCCCGCGCTCGACCTCGCCGCCGAAGTCGGCGTGGCCCGGGGTGTCGATGATGTTGATGGTCATGCCGCCGTGATTGACCGCGGTGTTCTTCGCGAGAATGGTGATGCCCTTCTCGCGCTCGAGGTCGTTGGAGTCCATGACGCGGTCGTCGACGTCCTGGTTGGCGCGGAAGGCCCCGGACTGCCAGAGCATGGCGTCGACCAGCGTGGTCTTGCCATGGTCGACGTGCGCGATGATCGCGATGTTCCGCAGGTCGTCGCGGCTGTTCAAAGGCATGATGACGTCTCGCTCTGTGTCGTGGGGTCGGCCGCGCGAAGTCGCGACCACATAAGTCTAGTTGATCCCCTCTGATGGCAAGAGCGGCACGAGATGACGGCGGGCGTAAGCGCGGGCGTCCGCGTCGTTGCCGAGCGGGATCACGCTGTCCGGCGTCAGCACGAACGACAGCGCGATGCGGATGTACGTCTCCGCCACCACCGCCGAGTCCGGCACCTCCAGCCTCTCCGCCAGGTATTGCCTGGCCACCGCCAGGTACGGCCCCGCCTCCAGCGTCAGCTGCGGCAACATCGTCTCCGGCGCGTCCGCGAGCAACCGGCCGAGCAGCGGATGCGCGCGCACCAGCCGCAACGTGACCGCGAACCCCTCCACCACCTGTTCCTCAGCCGTCGGCAGCGCCGCCATGGCCTGCTCGAAGGCGCTGAGGAAGCGGCGCAGCTCGCGCATGACGACCGCCTGGATCAGGTCACTCTTGCGGGCGAAGCGCCGGTAGACGGTGATCCGGGCCAGCCCGGCGCGCCTGGCCACGTCGTCCATGGTCAACCGGCGCAGGCCCTGCTCCAGCATCCCCGCGTAGGCGGCGTCGAGGATACGCCCGAGGGAACCGTCCGGCATGGACCAAGCGTAGGCGGCGGGTAAAGGCATGGGGCCGGCGTCCGCGGTGGAGGCGGTCGCACCTACATAGCGGGTTGCACAATTGTGCGCATGGCAATCAGGGGCCTGCTCCCTAGATTGTCGGCATGACGTGGACAGAGCTGGTGATGTCGTCGGCGCCGACGAAGGGAGACCAGCCGGCGGTGAGCGACGTCAGGACCGGCGAGGTGTTGTCGTACTCCGCGTTCGTGCGCCGCGTCACGCGGGCCGCGGCGGGCCTGCGCCGCAACGGCCTCGAGCAGGGCGACCACGTCATCGTCGACGTCCCGCTCGGTGTGTCGCTGCCTGTCGCGGTCCACTCCGTCGCCTGGGCCGGCGGGGTCTCGACGCTCGGGTCCACCGGCAAGGCCCGCATGATGATCACCTTGCGTGACTACGACCCGGGCGCCGTGCAGGTGGACCGGGTCTTCTCCTTCCGGCCGGCGCCAGGCGTCCGGCCGTTCGGCGAGTTGCTGGTCAGCGGGGCCGTGGAGTTCGGTCCGGTGGCGGGGCCGGCGGTCACGCTCGACGGCGTGCGGGTGTTCGACCACATCGAGCTGGCCGGTGACCTGCGCAAGCTGGCCGCTCGCCTGGTGATCGGCGAGGACGACGTCGTGATCAGCGCCGTCAGCGAGCCGTTCACGGGTCTGCGGGTGATGGATCTGGCGATGATGGCCGGCGCCCACGTGGTGCTCGCCCACGACCCCAGCGTGATCGGTTGCCGCGTGCTGGCCGAGGAGCGCGGGGCGACCATGATCGTCGCACCGTACGACCTGGCCAGGCGGCTGCTCGGCGACCCCGTCCGGCGCGTCGTGGACCAGAGGGCGGTCGTGAGCTCGCTCGGCCTGTGAGGCGCGCTCAGGGGCGTGGGCTCGCTGGTGAGCGTCGTGAGGCTTCCCGGGCTGTGCGACACTGTCCGAAAGGGTGATCCTTCAGCGACGCAGGGTGACCGCATGCCAGAGCCCCCCAGGCACAACCTTCCCGCAGAGCCCAACCGGTTCGTCGGCCGTGAACGCGATCTCGACGATCTCCGCGGGTTGTTAGGCGAAACGCGGGTCGTGACCCTGTGCGGCGTCGGCGGCATCGGCAAGACCCGGCTGGCCCTGCGGGTCGCCGCGGGTCTGCTGCCCCGTTTCTCCGAAGGCGTCTGGCTGGTCGAGCTGGCCAGGGTCGGCCGGGCCGAGCTGGTCGTGCCGGAGATCGCCCGCGTCCTGCGGATTCGCGGGGAGGCCAACCGGCCGCTGCTCGACACCGTGACGGCCAGGCTGCGCGACCTGCGCTGCCTGCTGGTGCTCGACAACTGCGAGCACCTGGTCGACACGTGTGCCGAGGTGGCGGCCGCGCTGGTGGCCTCCTGCCCGCGCGTGAGCGTCCTGGCCACCAGCAGGGAGCCGCTGCGCATCGCCAGTGAGCTGATCTGGCGGGTGCCGCCGCTCGACCTGCCCGACGCGGACAGCGCCGACGCCGAGTCCGTGCAGCTGTTCCTGGACCGGGCGGCGGCCGCGGGCACCAGGCTCGGTCCGGACAGTCTGCCCGACGTCGTACGCCTGTGCCGGGCGCTCGACGGGCTGCCGCTGGCGCTGGAGCTGGCGGCGGCCCGTACGAGCCTGCTCAGCCCCGGACAGATCGCCGACCGCATCGACGACCGCTTCTCGTTGCTCACCACGGGCGGCCGCACCGCCCCCGCCCGGCAGCGCACGTTGCTGGCGGCCGTCGATTGGAGCTATGACCTGCTGTCGGCCAAGGAGCAGGTCATGCTGCGCCGGCTGTCGGTGTTCGCCGGCTCGTTCGACCTGGACCTGGCCGAGCAGATCTGCGCGGAGCGGCCCCTTGCGCCCGAGGAGGTCGTGGACCTGCTCGGCGGTCTGGTCGACAAGTCGCTCGTGTTGTGCGACGAGAGCCGCACGCACTATTGGCTGCTGGAGACCATCAAGCGGTACGCGGTGGAGCGCCTTCAGCTGGCCGGGGAGCTCGAAGTCCTGCGCGAGCGGCACCTCCGTGTGCTCTGTGAGCTGCAGGCGCGCCACTTCGCGACCGAGATGGTGGAGCCCGGCGTACCGTGGCACGAACGCCTTCGTGCCCTGACGTCGAGCAGGAGCCTGCTCGACGACCAGCGCGTGGCGCTCGACTGGGCCGCCGAGTCCGGGAACGTGCCACTGGGCCTGCGCCTCTGCGCGACCAGCACCGGGTTGCTGCCGATCGGCGGCCTGACGGAGATCGTCACGTGGATCGAGCGGCTGCTCTCGCTCGATCTGTCCCGCGTGCCCGCCGAGCAGATCGCGCACGTCAAGGCGTACCTCGCCTATGGCCTGGAGGCGCGCGACGAGCTGAGCCGCTCGCTGGAGGTGGCCGAGGAGAGCCTGGCCGGGATGTCGCCGGCCACTGTGTTCTCGCGCTGCGTCATGCTCAACATCATCGTGGCGGTGCTGCTCCGCATGGGGCGGGCAGACGAGGCGCTGCGCTACGCGGAGGAGAGCCTGGCCGTCGCGACACGCACCGGCGACGCGTGGAACCAGGCGGCGGGGCTGGCCGGGCTGTCGGCGGTGGCCCTGACCCGCGGCCGGTTGCGCGAGGCGCAGCGGCACGGCGAGGAGGCGCTGGCGCGGGCCCGCGAGCACGGCCACCGCTGGATCATGGCCAGGGCCGCGGCCCAGCTCGGCGCGGTGGCCGAGGCCCGCGGCGACCTGGTGGCGGCCGAGGCCCAGTACGCGATGGCCGTCCCCTGGCTGCGGGAGCTGGGCGGCGACGCCGACCTGGCGCGCTGCCTGGCCAGGAGCGGCCGGGTGGCGGCGATGCTGCACGAGTTCGGCGCCGCCAGGGAGCGGCTGGCCGCGAGCCTCGCGCTGAGCAGGGAGGCCGGGCAGCGCCAGGGGGTGGCCCGCTGCCTGGCAGGGCTGTCGGTCCTGGCGGAGCACGAAGGCGACCTGGAGGGCGCGGTGCTGGCCGCCGCGGCGGCGGCCGCGCTACGCGAGTCGATCGGGCAACATTCGGCCACGATCAGGATCGAGGAGCTGCTCGGCCGGGCCCGCGCCAAGCTGGGCGAGAGCCGGACCATGTCGCTGTGGTCGCGAGGCCGGGCGATGAGCCCCGACGACGCCGCCCGCCACGTGCTGGAGGGCGAGCGCTCGGCGGCCGGGACGCCGGTGGCCGCCGAGCCTGTCAGGCACTCGTTGCTGACCGCCCGCGAGCAAGAGATCGCCGGCCTGCTCACCCGCGGCCTGTCCAACCGGGCCATCGCGGAGGAGCTGGTGATCAGCCCGGCCACGGTCGCGCGGCATATAGCCAACATCATGGAGAAGCTCGGCTACACCTCCCGCGCGCAGATCGCGGTATGGGCCGCCGAGCACTCCGCGAACCCGTCTGCATAGGGATCTGCATATTCCGCCCCATGTACGCATGAGGCGCCCTCCCTACCGTGGGCGGCATGGATGAGCGCATCGTCATCGTGGACTCCGGCACGGGCCTGACCCTCACCGAGGAGCAACTCGACGAGAGATCCGCGGTCGCGATCGTCCAGCTGCGGCGCAGGGGCGTGCGCGTGGGCGACACCGTGCTCATCTGCCTGCCGGTCGGCCCCGACCTGCTGGTGGCGGCCGACGCGGTGATCGCCGTGGGCGGCGTGGCCTGGCCGGTGCCGGCCGACCTCGACGCGTGCGTGCTCCAGGAACGCATTCAGGCCAGCGGGGCCCGCGTGCTGATCTCCGACCTCCCGCAGGCGCTGGAGGCGGCGGAGGAGTCCCGCGTGCGGATCGTGATGAGCGTCGCAGACCTACATTCGTATCCGAACAGTCGCGAACTCTCAACGCAAAGTGATCGCATCGTGCCTTCGGCCAGTGGAGGATGAGCGGGAAGGTGATCCCCGCGACCACTTGGGCCCCACATGACCCCGCACAATCTCCCAGCCGAGCCCAACCGCTTCGTCGGACGCGCGCGTGACGTGGCCGAGCTCGGCACGCTCGTCCGGCAACACCGGGTGGTCACGCTCAGCGGGGTGGGCGGCATCGGCAAGACCCGCCTGTCGCTGCGCGTGGCGGCGCAGGCGGCGCCGTGGTTCTCCGACGGCGTCTGGCTGGTCGAGCTGGGCCGCATCGGCGACTCCGGGCTGATCGTCAACGAGATGGCCGAGGTGCTCGGCGTCCGCGACGAGATCCCCGGACGGCTGCTCGACGGCCTGCGCGTACGCCTGCGTGAGGCCAGAGCGCTGATCCTCCTCGACAACTGCGAGCACCTGGTGGAGCGCTGCGCGCAACTGGTGGCCGGCTTGATCGCCGAATGCCCGTGCCTGCGGTTCCTGCTCACCAGCCGCGAGCCGCTGCGGATCCCCGGCGAGCTGGTCTGGCGGGTGCCGCCGCTGGAGCTGCCCGACGCGGACCATCCCGACGCCGAGTCGGTGCTGCTCTTCGTCGAACGGGCGGCGGCGGCCGGCGCCCGCGAGGTGACCGCGAGCATGGCCGACATCGTTCGCCTGTGCCGCGCGCTCGACGGCCTGCCGCTGGCGCTGGAGCTGGCGGCCGCCCGCACCAGCCTGCTGAGCCCCGGACGCATCGCCGACCGCATCGGCAACCGGTTCGGCCTGCTCACCCTGGGTGATCGCACCGCCCCGCCCCGGCAGCGCACACTCCTGGCGACCGTCGAGTGGAGCCACGACCTGCTCCAGCCCAAGGAGCGCGTGCTGCTGCGCCGGTTGTCGGTGTTCGCCGGCCTGTTCGACCTCGGCCTGGCCGAGCGGGTGTGCGCCGACGGCGGCATCCTGCGCAAGGCGGAGCTGCTCGACCTGCTCAGCGGCCTGGTCGACAAGTCGCTGGTGCTTCACCACGACGCTCGCGGCCGCTACCGGCTGCTGGAGACGATCAGGCAGTACGCCGCCGAGCGGCTGGCCGAGGCCGGCGAGGATGCCCGCCTGCGCGACCGCCACCTGCGGGTGATCTGCGAGGAGATGGAGCGCTGCTACGAAGGGGGTTCGCTGGATCGGCGGATGCCGTGGAGCGAGCGGTTCCCGCATTTCGTCAGGGGCCGCGGCCTGCTCGACGACTGCCGCATCGCCGTGGACTGGGCGGTGGAGTCCCGGGATCCAGTGCTCGGCCTGCGCCTGGCCCGCGCGGCCCTGTCGATCCTGGCCGTCCGCGGCGATCTGGGGGAGAGCGTCGGCTGGCACGAGCGGCTGCTCGCGCTGGACCTGTCCGCGGTGCCGGGAGACCTGATCGCGGTGGCCAAGGGCGGGCTGGCGTACGGGCTGGAGGTCGGCGACGAGCTGGCCCGCGCCGAGGAGCTCATCGTGCAGGCCGTCGAGGAGCAGAAGAAACACCCGTACACGCACTGGCTCGGCATCACGTACAACGTGGCGCTGACCGTGTTCTTCCGCACCGGGCAGAGCGAGCGGGCGCTGCGTTACCTGGAAGAGCTGGAGGCGGCGGCCAGTGCCCACGACGACCTGTTCAACCTGGCCACGGCCCGGATCGCGCAGCTCAACCTGGCGCTCTTCCGCGGACAGGTGCGCTACGCGCGCCGCCGCGGCGAGGAGGCGCTCGCCCTGGCCAGGGAGTCCGGCCACCACTGGACGCTGGCCAGGGCGCTGACCCACCTCGGCGCGGTGGCCGAGGCCGACGGTGACCTGGAGGCGGCCATGGCGCACCACACCGCCGCCCTGCCGCTTCTGGAGGACATGGACAACCGCGTCGAGCTGGCCCGCTGCCACGCCAAGATCGGCCGGGTGGCGGCCGGGTTGCGCGACTACGCCGCCGCCCGTCGTCACCTGGCGGCCGGGCTGGCCCTGAGCAGGCAGAGCGGTCAGCGCCGTGGGATAGTCCGCGCACTCATGGCCCTCGCCGACCTGGCGCAGGCTCAGGACGACCTCGAAGGCGCGGTGCTCGCCGCCGCGGCGGGCACCGCGCTGCGCGAGTCCATCGGCCAGTACGGCACTCCGGGCCGGGTGCAGCAGTTGCTGGCGCCGGCCCGGGCGAGGCTGGGCGAGGGCCGGGTGGCGCTCCTGTGGGCCAGAGGCATGGACGGCTCGCCCGAGGAGGTGGCCGCGCGGGTGCTCGACAGCGACCTCGCCGCCGCGCCGCCGTTCGGGCCGCCCGCGCCGGCCGGCTCCCGGTACGGCGGGCTGACCTGCAGGGAGCAGGAGATCGCCGGGTTGCTCACTCGCGGGCTGAGCAACCGGGTGATCGCGCTGGAGCTGGTGATCAGCCCGGCGACGGTGGCCAAGCACGTCGCCAACATCATGGAGAAACTGGGCTTCACCTCCCGCGCCCAGATCGCGGTGTGGGCGGCCGAGCACGGGCTGGACGCCGACCACCAGGCCGCGCGCGAGGCGGATATCGAGCGAGCATAAGCTCGTATTCATGCCTTTCTCGCCCAACTTTCCCGTCATGCTCAGGACCGAGGACGGGGTCCGCATCGACGCCGCGCACACCCCGCCCGCGCGCGCCTCACGGAGTGCGGCCATGGACACGCGAGGGGGCGCCGGAGCCTGGAGGAGGAGCGTCGGGAGCGAGGCGACCAGAACGACGGGGGAAGGCGGCGGCATCGAGGCGACCAGAGCGGCAGGGGAAGGCGGCGGCATCGAGGCGATCGAGGCGATCGAGCCCGCCTCGCAGCGTGACACAGATGTGGGGATCGTGGTGGCGCACGGCTTCACCGGGTCGTGGCGGGAGCGTCAGGCGCGCCGCATCGTGCACGTGCTCAGCGGGTACGGCGGCGTGATCGCCTTCGACTTCCGCGGCCACGGGCGCTCCGGCGGTGAGACGACCGTGGGCGACCTGGAGATCCTGGACGTGGAGGCGGCCGTCAGGCACGCCCGCGTGGTGGGCTACGAGAAGATCGCGGTGGTGGGCTTCTCCATGGGCGCGGCGGTGGCCGTACGGCACGCGGGGTTGCGGGGCGGGGTGGACGCGGTGGTGGCGGTGAGCGGCCCGGCCCGCTGGTACTACCGGGGCACCAAGCCGATGCGGCAGGTGCACTGGGCCATCGAGCAGCCGTTCGGGCGGTGGGCGGCCAGGGTGGCCAAGCGCACCAGGATCGCCCGCGGCCGGTGGGATCCGATCCCGATGCCGCCGCACGAGGCCGCCGCGCTCATCACGCCGGCGCCGCTGCTGATCGTCCACGGCGACGCCGACGCGTTCTTCCCGCTGGAGCACGCGCACCAGTTGTACACCGGCGCGCGCGAGCCCAAAGAGCTCTGGATCGAGCCCGGATACGGTCACGCCGAGACCGCGGCGACCCCCGCACTCATCCACAGAATCGGCAAATGGATCTCCTCGAACTTTTCGTGAGTAAAACACGTCTACCTAGAGCGGATGGAAGGAAACCGCCGGGAGAAAGTCCCTGGGGATGGAAACCGTCGATGCGGTTGACGTGGGACATACTTCAGTAGTCAGGCGGTCGCCCAGCGTCGCGGGGGCGCGCTGGGTGACATCCTGCCCGAGGGCCCCGCGAGACACCGCGCGGGGCCCCCGAGCCGGCCTCACGCCGTGAGGCCACAAGCACCCCTCAGCCGAGTCGGGCGATCGACTTGTACTCCAGGTAGCTCTGCAGGCCCTCGGGGCCCAGCTCGCGGCCGACGCCGCTGGCCTTGTAGCCGCCGAAGGGCGCGTTGGTCTCGAGCATGAAGCAGTTGACGCCGTATGTGCCGGTCCGCACCTGGCGGGCCACCTCCATGCCGCGCTCGGTGTCACCGGTCCACACCGTGCCGGCCAGGCCGTAGTCGCTGTCGTTGGCGATCCTGACGGCGTCCGCCTCGTCCTCGTACGGGATCACGGCCAGGACCGGGCCGAAGATCTCCTCGCGGGCGATGCGCATGTCGTTGTTGACGCCGGCGAAGACGGTGGGGGAGACGTACCAGCCGCGGTCGTAGGGCCGGTCGAGGCCGCCGACGACGACCTTGGCGCCTTCGTCCATGCCGATCTTGATGTAGCCCTCGACCCGGTCCTGCTGCCGTTTGGCCACGAGCGGGCCGATGCCGGTGGCCGGGTCGGCGGGGTCGCCGACGGGCTGGGAGTTGACCATGTTCGCGATGGCCTCGACGACCTCGTCGTAGCGGTTGCGCGAGGCCAGGATGCGGGTCTGCGCCACGCACGCCTGCCCGTTGTTCATGAGCGACGCCATCGACAGGAAGCCCATGCTGGCGGCCAGGTCGGCGTCGTCCAGGATGATCGCGGCCGACTTGCCGCCCAGCTCCAGGCTGACCCGCTTGAGCTGCTCGCCGCAGATGGCGGCGATGCGCCGGCCGGCCGCGGTGGAGCCGGTGAAGGCCACCTTGTCCACGCCGGCGTGCGAGATCAGGTGCTCGCCGACCTCGCGGCCGGCGGTCACGATGTTGAGCACCCCGGCGGGCACGCCGGCCTCGGCCACCCACTCGGCCAGCAGGTACGCGTCCAGCGGCGTCTCCGGCGCGGGCTTGAGCACGATCGTGCAGCCGGCCAGCAGCGCGGGCGCCAGCTTGGTCATCGTGACGAACTGCGGGACGTTCCACGGCACCACGGCCGCCACCACGCCCACGGGCTCGCGCCGCACCGTGACCGGGCCGAACAGCCCGGGCCGCTGCTCCTCCTGCTCGTACGTCCTGCCGAGCTCGGCGTAGTACTGCAGCATGCCGAGCGGCTGCGGCGCCTGCGCGAGGTTGGAGAACGTGATCGGCGAGCCCATCTCCTCGGTGATCAGCGCGGCCATCTCGCCCTGCCGCTCGTTGTAGATCGCGGCCAGCCGGCCGATCACCTCGGCCCGCTCAGCGAAGGTCATCCGCGGCCACGGCCCGTGGTCGAACGTCTCGCGGGCGGCCGCCACCGCGCGTTCCATGTCCGCGGCCGTGCCCTCCGGCACCCGGCCGACGACCTCCTCGGTGTGCGGGGAGACGACGTCGATGATTCCCGTGCCCGCAGGGGCCACCCATTCGCCCCCGATGAACAGCGTGTCGTGCTGGCGCATGTCGTGAGCCCTCCTCCTGTTATCCCCGACCAATCAACCCTGTATCGCAACCGGCCGACCGCCCGGCCTAATGCTTGCTTGCTCGGGGGATGTCCCAAGGCGACCGAACCATGTTCTGTCCATGCACGCAAGAGGGGCGCGGCACACCGCCGCGCCCCTCAACCGAGCGTCAGCGAGAATCTCCGAGAAGGTGCAGCATGGACCGCTTGATCAGGTCCGTACGCGTCGCCTGGTCGGTGATGCTCTCCGCGCCGAACCCGAGGTAGACGGTGTCCTTGGTGACGATGCCGCCGCCCTCCTCGAAGACCTGGTCCGTACGGAACCAGTTGTTGACCGACGGAGAGGTGCCCTCGGGCGGCGCTCCGATGGTCCAGCCGCCGAGGTCGGACTCGAACGAGGTCTCCTCGGCCGTCGCACCGTCCAGCGTGACCTTGAAGTCGTCGAGGAAGACGCCCGCGCCCTGGGTGCTCCAGTCGCTGATGTAGGAGATGGACAGCTCGACCTGCTTGCCCGCGTACGGGGTCAGGTCGATCTTCCACTGCTGCCAGCCGGCCGAGTTGCCCGAGGCGGCGTTCCACGTGCCGGAGGTGCCGGTCGGCTCGCAGTTCGGGCCCTGGTAGCGCTGCGTGAACGGATGGATGGTCCGCCAGCCGTCACCGCCGCTCGGCGGGTCGCAGCTGTCGCCGGCCTCCTGCGTGGTGTGCCCGTTGGCCTCGGGCAGCGTGGTCCAGTCGTCGCCGCCGGCCGTCCTGGCCTCCACGGTCAGGAAGTCCCAGTTGGCCTCGGTGTCGTACGACGTCCAGAACGACAGGTCGCCGCTCGTCTTGCCGGTCAGGTCGATGGTCTTGGTCAGCCGCTTCCACGAGACGTCGGCGATGCCGCTGTAGACGTCCCACGCGCCGGTGTGCGGGTCGAACGGGCCGCCGGGGCGTACCCACTTGACCTGCGCCGAGCTCTCGAACAACGGGAACTGCCGCGCCGGCAGGATCGCCGAGGTGGCCACGAACGAGTTGGTGTGGCTCGGCTCCAGCGTGGCGTTGAAGCCCTCGAACCGGCCGCCGTTGCCGGCCAGCGCGAACGGCTGACCGGTGTCGTGATCGGTGCCCGCGTCGTCGAAGAAGACGTAGGCGCCCAGGTAGTACTGCTGGAAGTCGTTGAACACCGGGATGCACGGCGGGTCGTCGTCGACCGTGCACTCGGGCTGCGCGGGGTAGTCCGGCTCGTAGTAGTACGCGCCGTTGTTGTTGGCCGCGTACGACGGGAACTTGCCGGCGTGCAGCAGCTTGCCGCCCTCGTTGAGGTAGTCGCGCACGGCCAGCTCGGTCTGCACGCCGGCCTTGGACGTGGTGCCCGGCACCTGGCCGACCGACCTCGGGATGATGTCGTCGCCGGTCTCCCACACCACGGCCTTGTAGTGGCTGAGCACACCGAGCGGGTGCGGGGCCTTGCGGCCCATCTTGTCCATGTCGTACACGTCCGAGGTGTAGCCGGCGGCGGTCAGCGCGCTGGCGTACTCGTCGGCGTACTGGGCCTCGGCCACGCCCTGGACGGGACTGATGCCGGTGACGTCCTCGGCGGCCAGGACCAGCACCTTGCCCCCGATGTCGGAAGCGACGGTGTAGGTGAAGTCGGCGCTCTTCTTGCCGATCGAGCTGAACCAGACCTTCACCGTGTCGCCGGGCTTGGTGCCGGTGATCTTGCCGCGCATCCAGTGGTAGTAGCGGTTGTAGCCCTTGCCGTAGCGCTCGCCGCCCTTCCACTCGCCGGTCAGCGCGGTCTTCGTACGGCCGCCGTTGACCTGGTAGTTCAGGAAGACCGGCCCGAGCTTGCGCTTGGCGTTGACCTGGACGACCTGGTCCTTGCCGTGGCTGACCTCGAACGGGTCGAGCACGAAGTCCGGGGTCTTGTTGCCCAGGTGGCTCACCGGCTCGACCGGGTTGACCGCCGACTTGGCGACGTCGAGCGCGAACGGCACGTTCTTCTCGAACTCCGCCTGCACCAGAGCCTCGTCGTCGGGGAAGACGAACCCGCAGCCGTCGCAGCCCTCGTTCAGCTCCGGCGTCCACGACAGCGTGCCGTACTGGAAGTGCGCCTGGTCGTTGGTGTCGCCGTTCGTGGTGTACAACTCGGCGCCGAGGTCGGGGTCGAAGCCCGGGACGGCGGGGTTCTCGTCGGTCCCGGTGAGCGCCTCGTAGATCGGGTTGTCGGCCGTCTCCGTGGCGATCTGCACGCCCATCGGGTAGAGCAGCAGCGGGCCGTAGGAGTGGTAGTTCAGCTGCATCTCGAAACCGACGCGCTTGAGCAGGCCGTCCATGGCCTTGGTCTCCGGCTCGCTGGCCGGCCCTGGGCCGCGGTAGGTGTCGCTGCTGGGGATGCTCGACGAGCCCTCTTCGTCGTAGTGGAAGTTCGTGGGGAAGTTCCGGTTGGGGTCGACGCCGTCGCCGACCGTGATCTTGCCGTCGCCGTTGTTGTCGCGCAGGTTCTTGCGCCACAGGCGGTTGCCCTCGGTGAAGGTGAAGTCGTACCCGTCGGGGTTGGCCACCGGCACGAACCACAACTCGGTCTTGTTGAGCAGGTCCTTGAGCGCGGACTTGTTCGCGATCACGTGCTTCAGCAGCCGCATGTCGATCTCGGTCGTGATCCACTCGCGGGCGTGCTGCGTGGCCGAGTAGAGGGTGGCCGGCTTGAGGCCGTCGGGCAGCAGTCGCGCGCCGGTGCTCACCTTGGCGGCCAGGATGTCCTTGCCCTGCACGGACTTGCCGATGGACTGGAGCTTGACGATGTCCTTGTTGGCGTTCGCGATGGCTTTGAGCTGGTCGGCGATGCCGCCGGGCTCGGAGTAGGACTTCCAGACGGTGTAGCCGCCGGCTGCCTGGGCCTTGGCGGCCTGCAACTGGGACTGGCCCTGTGGGTTGCGTACGGGCTCTGGTTTGTAACCGAGCTTCCGCAGCCCGGTCAGGTCCGCCTGGGCGGCGGTCAGTTCCACGTGCTCCTTGTCGCCCTTGGTTTCGTGCTGGACGACGTCGAAGCCTTTCTCTCTGAGCGTCTGGCCGGTGCCCGGCGTGCTTTCGAGCTGGTAGAGCTCGATCTGGTCGCTGGGTGGCAGCGGGTCCGCGGAGACTTGGACGGGGAGGGCCACGAGTGATGTGCCTAAGCCGAGGATCACGGCCGCGGCGAGGGTCGTTGATCGAGACAACGGTCTGCCCCTTCGCAGAGACGAGTTCGATCGCCATCTCAGACCGTTGGAGCGATCTAGACAAGGCCTAAAGTTCTGTATAACTGCGGCAAAATGCGCCAAACCTCGCCAAAGGTGCGGCAGTTCCGTCGTTCGGATGACAGGAATCAAGATCATCTTCTATAGTTTCGGTCCGTCTATGAGGGGAGGGACGGGTGTGAGAATCTGGCGGTTCGCCGTTCTTGTCGCCGTCCTCTCCGGCCTGCTCGGGCTCCATTCCCCGCAGTCGGCGTCGGCCGACCCCAGCCCCGCTGAGCTGCGTAAACTCACCAAACAGGCGGCCCGGCTCAACGATCTCTACCGCGGCCAGATCCAGAGCCTGGAGGAGATCAGGATCCAGGCCAAGCGGGCCACCGACACCTCAAGTGGTCTGCAGGCGCAGCTCGCGGCCGCTCGGGCGGACGTGGGGCGCATCGCCCAGACCGCATACATGGTGGGCCCGCTCGACGGCATCCAGCTCCTCGGCATGAAGGCCGAGCCGCACCAGATCCTGGGCCAGGCGGCGAACATGACCTACATGGCCACCGAGCGGACCGAGCGCGTCAAGAGCATCCAGAAGCTGATCGAGAAGTCCAAAGAGGCCAAGCTCAACGCCAGTGACAAGATCGAGAAGCTGAAGAAGGAGATCAAGACCCTGCAGAGCAAGCGCGACGACATCCAGCGCCTGCTCAACAAGTACGGCTTCCAGCGGCCCGGTGGCGCGGAGGGCCTGACCCCCCGCATGATCTCGGTACGCGCGGAGATCATGCAGAACTTCCCCATGAGGTACGGCGTGGGCTGCCTGCGCCCCGGCGACCCCGGCGAGCACGGCAAGGGCCGGGCCTGCGACTTCATGACGTCCCGAGGCGGCACCATGGCCGCCGGCGCCGACGCCGCCAACGGGGACGCCCTGGCCGACTGGCTCATCAAGAACGGCTCCAGGCTCGGCGTGATGTACATCATCTGGAAGCAGCGTTACTACGACATCCGCTCAGGCGGCGGCTGGGATCCGATGTCGGACCGCGGCGGGGTCACGGCCAACCACTATGACCACGTTCACGTGTCGGTGTTCTGACGCTCCAGAAACTCCCGCAGCCACCGGTAGGACGCCTTCGGGGTGCGGCGCTGGGTCGCGAAGTCCACGTGGACCAGGCCGAAACGCTGGTGGTAGCCCTCGGCCCACTCGAAGTTGTCCAGCAGTGACCAGACGAAGTAGCCCCGTACGTCCACGCCCTCCTCCATGGCCTGCCGCATCGCCGCGATGTGGCCGTCGAGGAACACGATGCGGGCCTCGTCGTCGACCGTGGTCGTGTCGTCGTTGGAGCAGCCGTTCTCGGTGATGAGGATGGGCGGGAGCGCGGCGCCGTACCTGGCCTTGAGCCCGGTGAGGAGCTCGCGCAGGCCATCGGGGACCACCGGCCAGCCGAACGCGGTCGTGGGGTAGCCGGTGACGCCGGCGTCCGTGAAGGGGAGCCCTTCGGAGGTCGGGGCGGCTATGCGCGTGGGGTTGTAGTAGTTGATGCCCAGGGCGTCCAGAGGCGTGGCGATGACGTCCAGGTCTCCGTCCTGGACGAAGTCGAGGGCCGGGACGTAGGCCGACAAGTCCGGATATTTGCCGAGAAGGATGGGGTCGTTGAACAGGCGGTTGTGCAGGATGTCGTAGGCGTCGGCGGCCCTCAGATCGGGCTCCTGCTGGGAGGCCGGCCAGACCGGGGTGCAGTTGTTCGTCACGGCCACCTGGCCGGCTCCCGCGGCTCTCAGGGCCTGGACGGCGAGGCCGTGGGCCAGGAGCTGGTGGTGTGCGGCCGGCAGGGCGCCGGTCAGCAGGGCCTGGCCGGGGGCGTGCACCCCCATGGCGTAGCCGAAGGCCATGTGCACGAACGGCTCGTTCAGGGTGATCCACAGGGGGACGCGGTCGGCGAGGCGGGTGGCGACGATGGCGGCGTACTCGGCGAACCTTTCCGAGATCTCGCGATTCAGCCACCCGCCGCGATCCTCCAGTGCCTGCGGCAGGTCCCAGTGGAACAACGTGGGCACGGGCTGGATGCCCGCCTCCAGCAGGGCGTCCACCAGCCGTTCGTAGAAGTCGAGGCCTTTGGCGTTCGCCGGGCCCTCGCCGAGGGGCTGTACGCGGGGCCAGGCGATCGAGAACCGGTACGCGTTCACGCCGAGGCCCTGCATGAGGTCGACGTCCTCGCGCCAGCGGTGGTAGTGGTCGCACGCCACGTCGCCGGTCTGGCCGTCCCTGGTCCGGCCGGGCTCGTGGGTGAACGTGTCCCAGATGGAGACGCCTCTGCCGTCTTCCGCGACGGCGCCCTCGATCTGGTAAGCGGCGGTGGCCGTACCCCAAAGGAACATGACGCGCTCCCAGCGCTAGATCCGAGTGCGGCTCATGTTATCTGAAGCCCAAGTGACTCCCTTTACTTCCTGGTAATAAGCCAGGATGGAGGCATGACGAGTATCTTGCGCCGCCGTCCCGCCCAACGTCGCAGCGTGGAGCGGGTGGAGCGGATGCTCGACGAGTGCGCGTTGCTGCTCGACGAGGTCGGATACGAGGCGCTGACGACGAAGGAGGTCGCGCGGCGGGCCGAGGTGCCGATCGGGACGTTCTACCAGTTCTTCCACGACAAGCAGGGGCTGGTGCGGGCGCTGGCGCTGCGTAACCTGGACGCGTTCCTGGAACGGATCAGCGAGCGCATCGCGGCGGCCGATCTCGGGCACTGGACCGACCTGGTCGACCTGGCCATCGACGAGTTCGTCGTCATGAAGCGCACCACGCCGGGGTTCGCGGTCATGGACTTCGGCGAGGTGCTCACCGCGCCAGGAGGGCCCGCGATCCCGGGGACCAATCGTGCGCTCGATGAGGCGAAGGACAACAACGCGATCGTGGCCGATCGGTTGCGTACGCTGACGATGGACTTGCTGGACGCGCCGGCTGGGCCGGGACTCGACCGGGCGCTGGTGGTGGCGGTGGAGGCGACGGACGCGGTGCTCAAGCTCGCCTTCCGCGTCGACCCCCGAGGCGACGCGGCGCTGATCGCCGAATGCAAGCAGCTCGTCCGTCGTTACCTTGCCGACCACCTGCCCTGACCACCCCGGCCCGCCGCCCGGGCCAGAGCGGGCGGGCGGCGCGTCGGATAGAGCCCGGCGGGCAACCGGAAGAGGCGGCTCAGCATGGGGCGTCGAGCCGGTCGCGCAGGTCCGGGTCCAGCTTGAGGTCCGCGGCGCCGATGGCCTCCTCCACCTGGGCCATCGTCGAGACGCCGACGATCGGGACGATGCCGTCGGCCATCAGCCAGGCCAGGACCACCTGGTTCGGCGTGGCCCCCAGCTCGTTCGCCACCTCATGGAGCACGGCGAGCCGGCGGGTGGTGCCCGGGTGGTCGTAGATCTCGGAGATCGGCCGGTCGGGACGCGTGTAGGCGCCGAACATCAGCGTGTTGTACGCCCACAACGTCATGTCCTGCTCGGCGGCCAGGTAGCCGAGCAGCTCGTCCGTCACCAGTGTGTGCCCCGTCTCGGCGGGCCTGGTGAGCGGCCGCGGCCGCAGGTAGGTGTGCCGCAGCTGCACGTACGTGTACGGCAGCCACCCGCGCGCCAGAGAGACGTTCCTGGCCCGGTCCAGCCGCCAGGTCGCCACGTTGCTCGCCCCAAGGGCGCGGACCTTGCCCGCCACGGCGAGTTCGTTGAATACCCCCAGAGTCTCCTCCAGCGGCACGGACCGGTCCTCGATGTGCGCCCAGTACAGGTCGATGTAGTCCGTCCCCAGCCTCCGGAGGCTGCCTTCCGCGGCCCCGGCGAGGACGGGCGCCGACAGACCCTCGGCGGAGTCCAGGGTGGTGTCGCCGGGGACGGTGGGCCGTCCCCCGGCCTTGGTGCTGATGAAGATCTCGTCCCGGTTGCCACGGGCGGCCATCCAGGCCCCGATGGCCTGTTCGCTCTCGTCGCCGGTGCAGCCCTCCACCCAGAACGGGTAGTTGTTGGCGGTGTCGAGCATGGTGCCGCCCGCCTCGTGGAACCGGTCCAGAATGGCGAAGGTGTCCTTGAGATCGACGCCGGTGCCGAAGTGAATCGTGCCGAGTGCGATGTTCATGGCCCCGACTGTGGGAGCTGGAGCCCACTCCATGTCAAGCGGTTGACCTGGAGTGTGCTCCAGGTGGGAAACTGGGCGACGTGAGGGAGCGCAGCGAGCGAACCAATAGACCCAGGACGGTCCCTGTCACGCGACCTCCGCAGGAGGCCGCATGACCGTGTACACGCCTGCGGAAGCGGTCGAGGAGACCGGCTTCAGCCTCGATACCCTTCGTTACTACGAGAAGATCGGCTTGCTGGAGCGAGTCACCAGGAACGCATCCGGCCAGCGCAGGTTCACCCAGGACGACATCGGCTGGCTAGGCATGCTGCGCTGTCTGCGCGACACGGGCATGCCCATCGCCACGATGTTGCGCTTCGCCGAGCTCGTCCGCGCGGGAGACCATACGATCCCGGACCGGATCAAGCTGCTGGAAGAGCACGACCGGCAGGTCCAGGCGCAGATCGCGAACCTGGCCGAGCGTCAGCGCTACATCCACAACAAGATCTCCTACTACCGCAGCGTCATGTAGTCCCGCCTTTGCCTTCCGGCCGGTAAACCAAGATCCATGGCCGGATCGAGGGGCGGGCGGATCAACATGTCGCTGCGCCACGTCGCCCTGCTCGGCGCGGTGATGTTGTTCCTCCTGCTGGGCCACATCACGATCGTGCAGGCGTTCGGCTCCCATGCGCTCAACGCCGACCACAGGAACGAACGGCCGCTGCTCGCCAGGTTCGGCCATCCGCGCGGCGACATCCTGACCTACGACGGCACGGCCATCGCGACCAGCCGCCCGGCCGGCGGCGGCCCGTACCTCTACCAGCGGGTCTACCGGCACGGCGAGCTGTACGCAGCCGTCACGGGACACCTGTCGCTGTACCGCTCCACCGGCATCGAGCAGGCGCAGGACGCCGTGTTGTCCGGCGACGACGCCAAGGTCAAGGTCCGGTCGCTGGTCAGGGACGGCGCCATCGAGGGGGCCGACGTGCGGCTGACGATCAGCGATCGGGCACAGTGGGCGGCGTACCAGAGCCTCAAGGCGACGGGCGTCCCCGGGGCCGCGGTGGCGATCAACCCGGCCACCGGCGCGATCCTGGCGCTGGCCTCGTACCCGTCGTACGACCCGAACGCCTTCACCACCTTCGACCGTGCCCGGCTCGCCGAGACGGTGCGGCGGCTACGGCATGAGCCGGGGCAGCCGCTGCTGAACCGGGCGCTGCACCGGGCGTATCCGCCGGGTTCCACGTTCAAGCTGGTGACCACGGCCGCGGCGCTGGGCTCCGGAGAGTACAACCCGGCCAGCCTGGTCAACGCGCCGGCACGGCTGCCGCTGCCGGGGACCTCCGCGTTCGTCCGCAACGACCCCGGCTGCCGCGATCCGCGCCCGACGCTCATGTACGCCTTCCAGGTCTCCTGCGACACGGCGTTCGCCACCATCGGGCTGCAGCTGGGCCAGGACATCCTGCGGGACCAGGCGGAGGCGTTCGGCTTCAACGCGGAGAGCCTGGCGATCCCGGTGACCGCGACGCCGAGCCGGTTTCCCACTGCCATGAATCGTGCCCAGACGGCTCTGGCGGCCATCGGGCACCACGACGACCGTGCCACGCCGCTGATGATCGCCATGCTGTCGGCGGCGGTGGCCAACGACGGGGTGCTGATGCGGCCGTACCTGGTGGAGGAGGTACGCCTGCCGGACGGCTCGGTCATCAACCGCGCCGGTCCCACGCCGTACCGCACGGCGGTGCCGGCCACGCTGGCCAAGCACCTGGCGGCGATGATGACCACGGTGACCCACGCGGGCGGCACAGGAACGGGCGCGGCCATCCCGGGCGTGGAGGTGGCCGCCAAGACCGCCATGTCCCGAGCCGTCCCCGGTGCGGAGGACAACGCGCTGGTCACCGCCTTCGCGCCCGCGGACAAGCCCGAGGTGGCGGTGGGGGTCGTGCTGGAGCATCCGGGCGCCCGGGCCGCCGACGCGGCGCCGATCGCGCGGGCCTTGATCGAGGCCGCCCTGGCGTGAGCGCCGCTCAGCGGTATGCCCTCGCCTGCAGGGTGTAGAGGTCGGCGTAGAGGCCGTCGAGTGCCATGAGCGTGTCGTGGTCGCCCTGCTCGGTGACCTTGCCGTGGTCGAGGACGTAGATGCGGTCGGCGTAGCGGACGCTGGCCAGCCGGTGGGTGATGAGCAGGACGGTGCGTCCGTCGGAGTGGCCGCGGATGCGTTCGAAGAGGGCGTGTTCGGCGCGGGCGTCGAGTGCGGCGGTGGGCTCGTCGCAGATGAGCAGGTCGGCGTCGCGGTGGAAGCCGCGCGCGACGGCGATGCGCTGCCATTGGCCGCCGGACAGCTCGTGGCCGTCCTTGAAGCGGCGGTCGAGCAGGGTGCGGTAGCCGTGCGGCAGGTCGGCGACGACCTCGTCCGCGCCCGCCACCCCCGCGGCCGCGTGTAAGGCCTCGTCACCTTTGTCGGTGCCCATCGTGATGTTGTAGCGGGCGGTCAGCGGCCAGCGGGTGTGGTCCTGGGCGATCACCGCCGTGCGCAGGCGCAGGTCCTCGGGGTTGACCTGTTTCAGGTCGGTGTCGTCCCAGAAGACCGTCCCGGAGTCCGGCTCGTACAGGCCTGAGAGGATCTTGGCGAGGGTGGTCTTGCCGGAGCCGTTCTCGCCGACGAAGGCGATCACCTCGCCCTGCTTGATCTCGATGTTCACCTCGCGCAGGGCCGGCTCCTCCGCCCCCGGGTACGTGAACGTCACGGCCCTGGCGGTGATGCGCTGGAAGCCCGCCGGCAACGCGGCCGGCCGCCTCCCGGGCACGCGGCGTTCGGCGTCGGCGCAGAACTCGAGGAAGTCGGTGAAGTAGAGGCCCTCCTCGTAGAGGCGATTGGTGGCGTACATCAGATTGCCCAGCGACTGCTGGGCCGACCTGATGGCCAGCACCGCCGTGCCCGCCACGGCCAGCGGGATCGCGGCGATCGCGAGCAGCACGCCGAGCGCGACGTAGACCAGGCCGGTGCCGAGGCCGCCGAGCGACTCGCCGACGAGCTTGGCGAACGTCTGCCGCCTGGCCAGCTTGAGCATGACGTCCTGCTCGGCTTTGGCCACGGCGTCGTACATGCGCAGCAGGAAACCGCGCATGGTGAACGAGCGGACCTCGGCCGCGGGCTCGCGGTTGGCCAGCAACTCGCCGATGATCCACTTGCGGCGGTTGGCGGGAATGAGGGCGTAGAGGGTGGCGTAGCGCATCCTGGCGCTGCGCACCATCGCCCACGCGTCCGGCAGCACCGCCAGCAGGAGCAGCGGGAGCAGCACCGGGTGCAGGACACCGAGCACGCCGGCCACGGCGGCGATGCCGACGGCGGACGTCAGCACGTCGACGGCCGCCGACACCACCTGGTCCGCCATGGCCACGCCGCGCAGCCTGGCCCGCTGCAAGGCGTCATGGAACTCGGGGTCGTCGTAGGCCACCAGGTCGACGCGGCTGGTCAGGCCGTAGAGCCGCTCCTCGGTCAGGCGGCTGACCTGCGGGTCCAGACGCGACTGCGCCCAGCCCGCGCCGGCCTGCACCGCCGTGCGCAGCGCCGCCGCCGCGGCCACCAGGGCCAGGCTCGGCAGCGCGGCCACGACGCGGTCCGGGGTCGGGCCCTCGCTGAAGAGCGCGGTGAGCACGCCGGTCGTGGCCAGCAGCCCGAACGCGGTGAACACGCCGCCGAGCAGGTTGAGCGTGACCGTGGCCACGGTGTCGCGCGGGCTGGCCCGCCACGCCATGCGCATCGCCTGGGCCACGAGTGACGGCAGCCTCCTGGCGATGGTCAGGAAGCCCACGTCCGCCAGCTTGTCCGTGTGGGCGTGCCAGTCGGAGAAGGAGATCTCGCCGAGCTCCAGCGGCTCATCGGCCATGAGTCGAGTGTGCCTACGGGCACCGACAGTTCTCCACCGGTTATCGCCGCGCGCGTCACTGGCTGAAGCCGGTCGATCCGCTACCGGTCGGTGTCCAGCAGTGCGCCGGCGCGGCCCCTTGATTCTCCGGCTTGACGGCATCTCGTCTACACATTGGCTTCTGCATCGTCGAATGGCCATGTCAACGCATGTGCCGCCGGCGTGCGCAGCCCTACGGTTGGGGGCGTCGCGCGGCCTACGGGGCCGGACGTCTTCGGAGGGGTGGGAGTCCGGCTCCGGGCGTGCGGCAGCGGGCTCGAGTCGCGCAGGACTCGGGCCCGCCCCGTTCACCAGAATGCACATGGGCGTACATAGATCGGTGGATGCTGCGCCGCCCAGGGCGGTCGTACGTTGGCGGGCATGCAGCCCGACGCCTCGGCCACCGTGATCAACGAGGTGTTCCGCCGGGCCTACGAGCGTGGCGACCGGCCGGCGCTCGTCGACCTGCGTGGCGGCCACGTCTACGGGTACCGGCGGCTGGTGACCGAGGTGACCAGGGCGGCGTCCGGGCTGGTGCACAGGGGTGCCAGGCGGGACCAGGTGGTGGGCGTGCACGTCTCGACGGCGGGCGCGCAGACGCTGGCCGTGCACACGGTGCTCGCGGCCGGAGGGGTGGCGGCGCCCATCGACCCCTCGCTCGGCGCCGAGGAGATCGCGGCCCGGCTGCGGGCCTGCGACGCCCATACCCTGATCACCACGCCCGACCTGGCCGTGACCGCGACGCTGGCGGCGGACCGATCCCGGGTGCGGGAGGTGGTCTCGCTCGGTGCGGCGCTCGACGCGATCGACTTCCGCACCCTGCTCACGCTCGAGCCGACCGCGCTGCCCGCGCTCGACGCCGAGCACCAGGACGCGCTGCTGCTGGCGGACGGCCGCCGCCTGTCGCACGCGGACCTGCTGGCCAGGATGGCCGAGCTCGACCGGCCCGTACGCCTGACCGAGTCCGACGTGGTGCTGACCACGTGGCGCCCTGACGGCGGCTGCGACCTGCTCGCCCTCGTCGGTCTCTGCATGTCGAAGGGTGCGCTGGTGGTGGCGTCGGGCGGCGGCGATCTGCCCGGAGCCGGCCACGACTTCGATGTCACCGTGGTGACCTGCCCTCAGCGCACGCTGGAGCGGGTGGGCTGAGTGTGCGCGCTCAAGGGGTGGCCACATGGGCGAGTGGCTCGCCGCGTACGTAGCGGGCCACGTCCGCGGCCACGATCGCGGCGGCCTTCACGGCCGTCTCCTTGCTGGCCCCGGCCAGGTGCGGGGTCATGATCAGATTCGGCGTCGTGAGCAGGCGTGAGCCCGGCGGGATCGGCTCCTCGGGGAAGACGTCCATCGCCGCGCCGAACAGGTGGCCGGAGTCCAGCGCGTCGCACAGCGCGTCGTAGTCGAGCAGCGCGCCGCGGGCGCAGTTGACCACGACCGAGCCGCGCGGCATGGCGGCGAGCTCGGCCGCGCCGATCATGCCGGCGGTCTCGGGGGTGGCGCGGGCGTGCAGGGAGACGAAACGCGAGCGACCCAGGAGCTCGTCCAGGTCCACCTTCCCGTGAACGTCGACGTACGGGTCGTGGACGAGGACGGTCGCGCCGAAGCCCTCCAGCATGCGGGCCACGCGGCGGCCGATCGCGCCGTAGCCGACCAGGCCGACCGTGCTGCCGTCCAGTTCGGGGCCGACGTTGTCGTACATGTAGTAGTCGCCGCGCCACACGCCACCCGCCAGGTCGGCGTGCGTCTGGGGGATCCTGCGGGTGGCGGCCAGCAACATGGCGAGCGTGTGCTCGGCGGTGGCGACCGCGTTGCGGCCGGGCGCGTACGTCACCGCGACGCCGGCCTGCTCCGCCGCCTCCAGGTTCGCGTTCACCGGCCCGCCCCGGCTGACGCAGAACAGCCGCAGGTCGGGGGAGGCGTCCAGGACACGCTTGGTCAGGGGAGCCATCTGCGTCACGCACACCTCGATGCCGCGCAGCGCCTCGATCAGCTCGTCCTCCACGTCCGACGCCTCGTCCACCTCGCCCACCCGGCCGAACGGCTCCACCGGCCACGGCAGCGTCAGCTCGCGGATGTCCACCTCGCCGGGGACCTCGCGCCTGAGCGCGTCGATGAGCAGGCGGTTCTGGACGAAGTGGTCGCCTGCGACAAGGACTCGGGTGGTCAACGAACGGCTCCAATCGGGGAGTTGTACTGCAGCAACGCGGCCCGCCCCTGGTCGCGCACGCGTAGCTCGGTCAGTGCGCAGTTGTCCAGGCGCGGGAACAACCGGCGGTACTCGCCGAGCGGGACGCCGATCAGCCGGCACAGGGCCAGCCTGATGGCGGTCGTGTGCGCGACCACCAGGACGCGGGCGCCGGGGTTCGCGGCGGCGATGTCGTGCAGGGCCGCGACGAAGCGGGTGGCGGCCGCGTGCGGGTCCTCGCCGCCGGGGAGCGGGTGCGCGGCGGGGTCGGACTCGAAGGCGGCGCGGGCGCCGGGGAACCGTTCCTTCATCTCGGCGGCGGTCAGGCCCTCTGCCTGGCCGAAGTCCAGCTCGCGCAGCCGGGCGTCGGTGTGCAGGGGGAGCCCCGCCTTGGCGGCGCTCGCCTCGGCGGTGATCACGGCCCGGCTGAGCGTGGAGGCCCACACCACCGCCAGGTCCGCGTTCGCCGTCCATTCGGCGAGCCGTTCGGCTTGCTCGTAGCCACGTGGGGTCAGCTCGATGTCGCTGACGCCGGCATAGCGGTTCTCGGCGTGCCAGACGGTCTCGCCATGGCGCACGAGGACGAGGTCGGTCATCGGGCGGTCCTCTCACGAGCGTGTCGCGCGGCCGCGCCGGCGAGCCAGCCGCGCCGCTCCAGCTCCTCGATGAAGCGGATGTACGGCTCTCCGAAGCCGGCGCCGGACGGGTCCACCGTCGCGCGGGTCCTGATCATCCGGGTGGGGTCGCCGCCTGCCAGGACGGCCATGCCGAGGGCGGGCTCGGCGTTCTCGCGCAGCGTCACGGGACGTCCCAGGACGTCCGCCCGCACCTGGGTCCAGAATGCGCTGCGGGTGGCGCCGCCGGTCAGGATCACCTCGCCGTCCACGGGTGCGCCGAGGAGGTCGAGGTAGTCGAAGCAGAGACGCTCGATGAAGGCCGCGCCCAGGATGATGGCGGCGTAGCGGTCCACGTCGCCGACCGGGGCGCCGAGGGTGAAGGTCTCGGCGTCGGGGGCGGCGAACGGGAAGCGCTCGCCGCGCGACACCAGCGGATAGGTGACGGGCGCGGATGCGGGCCGGCTGTCCCCGGTCGCGGAACGGCCGTCATCCATCCGTCCCAGCCCGAAACTCTCGGCGGCCTGGGCGCTCAGCGCGTCCAGGTCGCGGCCGGGCAGGTCGCGGGTCAGCGCGCCCGCCCCCGTACTGGACGCGCCGCCCGGCAGCCATGAGCCGTCCGGGGCGCGGTGCGAATACACCACGCCGAGCGGGTCGTGGAGCAGCTCCTTCGTCACGCCCTTGAGCACCAGCGTCGTGCCCAGCACCGAGTTCCAGCTGCCGACCCGGGTGGCGCCCGCGCCGAGCTGGGCCGCGCAGCCGTCCGTGGTCCCGGCGATCACCGGTGTGCCCGCGGGGATGCCGGTCTCCTCAGCGGCGGCCGCGCAGACCACGCCCAGCCGGGTGCCGGGCCGCACGACCTCGGGAAGGATCTCCGGAGGCACCAGGTCCAGCACTTCGGCAGGCCAGCGCTCCTCGATCAGGTCCACGCCGGTCTTGAGCGCGTTGCTCAGATCCGTGGGCACCTCGTGCCCGACCAGGCGCCGGTTCACGAAGTCGTTCTGGTGCGCCGGCCGGGCCCCGGCGGGAGCGTCGCGGAGGAGCCACAGCAGCTTCGGCAGCGCCCAGTTGGGTTGCATGCGGCGGTAGCCGAGCCGCTCCCACACGGCCGCGCCCACCTCGTTGGCCAGGTCGGCGTCGGCGCGGCGGTCGTCGTACATGAGAGCGGGCGTCAACGGCCTGCCGGAAACGTCCGTGAGCAGGATCGTTCCAGAGGTCGCGGCCACGGCCACGCCCGCGACCAGGGAAGGGGGCACGTCACGCAGCGCCTCACGGGTGGCGGCGGCCAGCGCCCGCCACCACTCCTCGGGGTCCTGCTCGTGGCGGGGCCCGTCACGGTGGCTGGTCAGCGGCCGCCCGGCCGCGCCGAGCACCTCGCCGGTCTCGCCGACGGCCATCGCCCGCACGCTCTGCGTGCCGAGGTCGATGCCGATCCACACGTTCATGCGCCCTCCTTCGTCGGTCGCATGAACGTGACACGGCTGTGTCTGATTGTTCGCTCGCTGCGCTCGCTCATGAACGGCCCCTTGAACGGTCGCGCATCTCACCCAGCAACGGCCACGAACCCCCGGTGGCCGCACGCAGCGTCAGGAAGTCGGCGAACAGGCGCGCGTAGAACGCCTGCCGCCCCGGGTCGGGCTCGACCGCGTCGCGCAGGCGTACGTGATCGGCGGCGGCCGCCGCGACGGACGGCGCGGCACCGGTCGCGGCCAGCCCCACCAGATACGCACCCCGCGCCCCCACCTCGGTGTCGGCCGAGCGTCGCACCGGCAGCCCGGTGACGTCGGCGATCATCCCGAGCCAGGCGGTGCTGGCCGACCCGCCCCCGCACACCCGCAACTCCGTCGGGGCCGCGCCGGTGGCCGCCAGGCAGTCCTTGATCACCATGGTGAGCCCTTCGAGCGCCGCCCGCGCGACGTGCTCACGGCCATGCTCGAACGACATGCCGAGCATCGCCCCCCGCGCGAGGGGGTCCGTGAAGGGCGCCCGCTCGCCGGCGGGCGACAGGTAGGGCAGGAACGTCAGCCCGCCCGCGCCCGGCGCGCTCCGCCCGGCCAGCTCGCCCAGCTCCGCCGGCTCGCGCAGCCCCAGCAGGCGGCACGTCCACTGCACCACCTCCGTGCCCGCGAACGTGGGGAACGCCCGCAGATAACCCCCGGGCAGCGCGATCGTGATGCCGGTCGGCTCGCCGTCCAACGCGGGGGAGTCGAGGAGGACCTCGGTGCACAGCGTGGTCCCGAGGATGCCGCACGCCTGCCCGGCCGTGACCGCGCCCGCGCCGAGCGCGGTCGCGGCGATGTCGTACGGGGCCATCACGACCGGCGTCCCGGCGGCCAGCCCCAGCGCTGCCGCCGCGTCCGCGGTCAGCTGGGCGACGGGGCAGGAACGGACCGGTGGAAGGAGCCGTTCGGCCCACTCCAGGCCGAACAGGGCGAGCAGTTCGGCCGAGTAGGCCCGTGCCCGCAGGTCCATGAACGGCGCGGAGGCGTCCGACTCGTCCGCGACCAGCTCTCCGGTCAGCTTCGCGAAGATCCAGCCGCCGCAGGTCAGCACGGCGGCCGACCGGTCCAGCCGTTCGGGGTCGTTCGTGTGGAGCCAGGTCAGGATCGCGTGCGGGAGCCCGGACGCGGCCGAGGACCCGTTGACGCGGAACGCCGCCGCGGCCAGTCCGTCCCGGGTCCAGGCGTCCACGGTGGCCGCCGCACGGGCGTCGTTCCACAGGATGGCCGGCCCGGTGGGCTCGAGGTCCGCGCCGACCGGCCAGCAGCCGTCGCCCTGCGCCGTCACCGCAACGAAGTCGACGTGCCCGGTCGCGACCTCACGGACCGTGGCCACGACCGCGTCCCAGACCGCTCCCATGTCCTGCTCGGCATGGCCGGGCTCCGGCCTGGACACCACGGTCTCGCGCCGGGCGACGGCCGACTCGGCGCCCGCGGCGTCGTACGCGACCGCCTTGATGACCGTGGTCCCCGCGTCCACGCAGATGATCGCCATCACGCCCTGCCGTGGGAGGTCCTCGACCGGCGCGACACAGAGTCGACGATCACCGCGAGCAGCAGCACCGCGCCGGTGACCACGAACCTGATCGAGGAGTCCAGGTTGAGCAGCGTCAGCCCGCTGGAGATCGACTGGATGACGATGATCCCGAGCAGCGCGCCGAAGGCGGTGCCGCGCCCGCCGAACAGGCTCGTTCCGCCGATCACCGCCGCCGCGATCGCGTTGAGGTTGACGTCGCCCGAGCCGCTGCTCTGGTTGGCGGCCGCGAGCCTGGCCGCGGCCAGGATGCCGCCGACCGCCGCGAACGTCGAGCACAACACGAACACCGAGGTGTAGATCGCCTTGACGTTGATGCCCGCCCGTCGGGCGGCCTCCACGTTGCCGCCCACGGCGTAGACCGCCCGCCCCCACTTCGTCCGCGACAGCAGGTAGTGCATGATCAGCACCAACGCGACGAAGAAGACGAACATCCAGCCGACGCCACGCGTCTGCCCGAGGTACCAGACCACGAAGGCCAGCACCGCCAGCAGCGCCACGCTCCTGAGCGCGAGCGTGGACACGCCTCTTGCCGACAGCCCTGCCCGGCGCCGCTCCCGCGCGTGCAGGTAGCCGCTGTCGAACAGCCAGACCGCGGCGATCACCGCGAACGTGTACGACAACCAGGCCGGTACGAAGTCCAGCTGCGCGAAGTTCACCAGCCCCGAGTCGAACGGCAGGTTGATCGACCCCTTCGTGCCCAGCACGTACAGCTGGAGCCCGAGAAAGGCCAGCAGCCCGGCCAGCGTGATCACGAAGCTCGGCACCCCGAACCTGTTGAACAGCTGCCCGTACACCCAGCCGATCACCGCACCCATGACGACCGAGGCCGCGACGGCCAGCCAGACCGGCAGCCCCTCGCCCACGAACAACACCGCGAGCACCGCGCCCGACAGACCGCTCACCGAGCCGACCGACAGGTCGATCTGGCCCACGAGCAGCACGCACACGATGCCGAGCGCGATGATGCCGACGGCGGCGGATTCGAGGGTGAGGTTCACCAGGTTCGCGCTGGACAGGAAGATCGGGTTGAGCACCTGCAGAACCGTCCAGATGACCACGAGCCCGACCACGACCGGGATGACGCCCAGGTCGCCGCCGCGGGCCCGCTCGATCACGTCGGCGAGCGCGCCGCGCAGCCCGTCGCGGTTCTGAAGGCGCTCGTCCTGCCGGTCCGTGGTGAGCGTGCTCATGACGGCGTTCCTTTCTGCGCCCGGCGGGAGACGGCGTTGTCGGTGGCGCCGGTGATGGCGGCGATGATGTCCTCGGTGGTGACCTCGCTCACGTCGAAGACGCCGTTGTTGCGGCCGAGCCGCAGCACCGCCACGGTGTCGGCGACGGCCTTCACGTCCGCCATGTTGTGGCTGATCATGATGACGCCCAGGCCGTTCTCCCGCAGCCGCTCGACCAGGTTGAGCACCTCGGCCGTCTGCGCCACGCCGAGCGCGGCGGTCGGCTCGTCGAGGATGATGATCTTCGGGTCGCCGAGCAACGACCTGGCGATGGCGACCGTCTGCCGCTGGCCGCCGGACAGCGCCGCGACCGGCACCCGCACGCTCGGGATCTTGGCCGAGAGCTGGCGGAGCAGCTCCCACGAGCGGGTCTCCATGGCCACGTCGTTCAACCGCAGCGGGCGGATCTCCTGGCCGAGGAAGAGGTTCTGGATGACGTTGAGGTTCTCGCACAACGCCAGGTCCTGGAAGACGGTGGCGATGCCGAGCTTGTGCGCGGCGGCCGGGGTCGGGATCTCGACCTCGTTCCCCTCGAACGTGATCGTGCCCGAGTCCGGCGGGTGCACGCCCGAAAGGATCTTGACCAGCGTCGACTTGCCCGCGCCGTTGTCGCCGACGACCGCGACGACCTGGCCGGCGGCCACATCGAGGTCGATGCCGGTGAGCGCGGCCACCGCCCCGAAGGTCTTGCTGATCCCGCGGAGGGTAAGAACGTCCATTACTTGATTCCGAGCTCGCCGCAGCCCTTGGCGTACTCGCCGGTGCACACGTCCGCTGCCTTCATGATGCCGCTGTCGAACAACACTTCCTTGATGTTCTCCTTGGTCACGACCGTGGGGGTGAACAGCTCGGACGGCGTGTTGTACAGCGTGGCCTTGCCTGCGGGCTTCTTGCCCTGCATGAACTCCCAGGCCACGTTCGCCGACGCCTCGGCCACGATCTTGATGGGCTTGGAGATCGTGTTGTACTGGTCGCCGGCGATGATGCGCTGCGCGGCGGCCACCTCGGCGTCGTTGCCGGTGACCGGCGGCACCTTCACGCCCGCGGCCTTGAACGCGGCGATCGAGCCGCCGCCGGTGCCGTCGTTGGCCGCGACCACGCCGACGATCTGGTCCTTGAACTGCGTGATCTGGCCGCTCACCCAGGTCTGCGCCTTCTCCGGCTGCCAGTCGGGGGTGTCGTACTCGGCCAGCAGCTTGAAGCCGCTCGGGTCGACCGCGCTGTGGATGCCCTTCTTGATCAGCCCGGCCGCGGCGTCGGTGGGGGAGCCGTTGACCTGGAGGATCCCGCCCTCCGCGTTCTCCTTCTTCAGGTGGTCCACGAGGGACTGGGCGATCATCGCGCCGATCTTCTCGTTGTCGAACGAGATGTAGTAGTCGGCGGGCGTGGCCGGGATGGGCCGGTCGTAGGCGATGATCGGCACCTGCTGCGACTGGGCCGACTTGACGATGGTGGCCGCCGCGGCGGAGTCGACCGGGTCGAGCACGATGGCCTTGACGCCCTGGGCGAGCGCGGAGTTGGCCTGCTGCTGCTGCTTGGCGGCGTCGGAGTCGGCGTTCTGGTAGATGACCTCGCAGGTCGGGCAGAGCTGCTTCATCCGCGCCTCGAACAGCGGCTTGTCCTGCAGCTCGTACCTGGTCGACGCGAGGTCCGGCATGAGGAAGGCGACCTTGGCGTTCTGCAGGTCGCCCCCGCCGGCGGTCGCGCCGCTGGTTCCACCGGTGGAGCCGGAGCCTGAGCCGCACCCGGCCAGCACCGAGCCGGCGAGCACTGCCACTGCGGCGAACGCGGAGGTCCGCATCTGAGCTCTGTTCACGGATTCGTTCCTCACTCGCTACGTCCTCGCGGACGGATCCATTCGCTCGCTGCCCCCGAGACACGGGCATGCCCTCACACGAGGGGAAATCCCGTGGTGCGGCTCACGTTAGCGCGCGGTCAGAAACTTTGTCCAGCACAGATGTTCAGAGCTGGCGAGCGGCGGCCACCAGGCCTTCCGCGGTCGGCGTGTCGGTGACGAGCCGGTTGAAGTAGCCGCCCCTGGCTCCCGCGACGATCGAGAGCACCTTCTCCGCGCCCACCGCGACCGCGATCACGATGGGGACGCGGCGCAACTCCTCCAGCTTGGTGGCCACCAGGCGCTCGCTGCCCGGATAGGTGATCGGGGCGCCGTCGCGGTCGTACACGCGCATGCAGACATCGCCCACGGCCTGGCGCAGGCTGTCGGCGTCGCGCGGCATGAGGGCGGGCACCGTCTGCCGCATCAGCGGCGCGGAGCCGACGCCGACGAGCGCGCACTTGGCGTGCGCCCACAGGTCCATCACGCGGCGCACCGACGGCTCGTGCTGCAGCGAGTAGAACAGCTCGGGTCCTGGCAGGGCGGGCGCGTAGAGGTAGGCGGGCACGCCGCCGACGCGTTCGGCCAGGATGCGGGTGGTCTCGTTGGTCTGGAACCACGGCTGCGGCTCCTGCTGGCCGCCGACCGCCGGCGCGATCGTGACGCCGGGGAACCTGCCGAGCCCCTCGCGGGCGCACTCGTAGACGGTGCTGCCGGAGGAGACCAGCACGACGTCGCCGGACTCCAGGCCCGCGGCGGCCAGCGCGCGGGCCACGCCGGGCGCCAGCCAGGGGCCCAGCGTCGGGCCGCTGACCTTGGGCACCAGGTAGACATGCTCGAGGCCGAGCGCCTGCGCGACCTCGTCGGCCAGCGGGCCCTCCGCCAGCGTGGCGGGACGGTGCACCTTGATCTCGACGATGCCCTGCTTGCGTGCCTCGGTGAGCAGCCTGCTCACGGTCGCCCTGGAGACGCCGAGCCGTTTGGCGATGTCGCCCTGGGTGGCGTCCTCCATGTAGTACTGCTGCGCCGCCGCGTACATCAGCTCGTGCGGGAACCTGCCCTGCTGCGCGTCGGGGGCGACGTCGGCGGCGTTCATGCACGCGCTCCTTGTGAACAAGCTTGCTGAACTGATGTGCAACGACTATACCTTTGTGCTCTCCCGTATGAAGGGCATGAGCCCTCTCTGCTCGCCTGCATCATCCGTGAGCGTGCTGACCGAGACTCTGCGGTCGGGTCGGAAAGGGTGGCGGCGGGTGGTCTGGCGATGCGGTCGCCGGCCTGGTCGGCACCGGTTGACCTTGGTGTTCATCACGCAGGCCAGGCTGCGTCCGCACCGGGCGAGCCGTTGACAGATGACCACGTGAAGCGGTTCACTGAAACGTATCACTGAAGCGGTTCACGAGCCTCGTTTCGCAGGTGGTGTGTTTACCTGCAATACTTGTAGGAAATACAGGGAGGTGTGGGCGTGAGCATCGACGTGCATCAGCATCTGTGGACCGGGTCGTTCGTCGACGCGCTGCGTGCCCGCACGTCTCCGCCCTACCTCGACGGGTGGACGTTGATCCTCGACGGCGAGCCCCCGTACGAGGTGGATCCCGCCGACCACGAGCACCGGGACACCACCGGCCTGGAGCTGGCGCTGGTGTCGATGTCGAGCCCGCTAGGCATCGAGTTCCTGCCCCCCGAGGAGTGCTGGCCGCTGCTCGACGCCTATCACGACGGCGCGCTGGCGCTGGGTGAGCCCTTCGGCGTCTGGGCGGCGACCTGCCACAGCGAGCCCGACCCCGAGCGGCTGGCCAAGGACCTCGACGGGGGCTGCGCCGGGTTGCAGATACCGGCGACCGCCGTGCCCGACGACCGGCTGCTGGAGGTGCTCACCGACCGGGACCTGCCGCTCTTCGTGCACCCCGGCCCGGCGAAGGCCGCCGACGGCCTGCCGTCGTGGTGGCCGGCGGTGGTGCCGTACGTCCAGCAGATGCACCAGGCGTGGCACTACTTCCACGCCGTCGTCAGGCCCAGGCATCCGCGGCTGCGCGTGTGCTTCGCGCTGCTGGCCGGCCTGGCGCCGCTGCACTCCGAACGCCTGATCGCCAGGGGCGGGACCGGCCGCGGCCTGGTCGACAGGAACACCTTCGTGGAGACCTCTTCCTACGGCCCGCGCGCGATCGACGCGATCGTCCGCGAGCTGGGCATCGACGTCGTCGTCAACGGCTCGGACGCCCCATACGCCACGGCGCCGGACCCGAAGCTCGGCCCGGCGGCCACCCATGCCATCCGCGTGACCAACCCCCGTCGACTGTTGGCATTTGGCGACCGAGCCTGCCTCACGGAGTGAGGCCATGAGCAGGCGGCGGCATTTGGCGACCGAGCCTGCCTCACGGAGTGAGGCCATGAGCAGGGAAAGGAGACTCGTACGTGAGCACGAACCAGATCCAGGACGGGGGCACCTGTGCCGCGCTCCCCGAGCGCACGCTCGACCGGCGCGAGCTGCGCGACCTGGTGGACCAGCTGGCCGCCCGCCCGGAGGAGTGGCGCGACCTCGTGGAGTTTCCCGAGGACGGCGGCCGGCACTACGCCTCACTGCACCGCGACGCGTACGTGGACGTTTGGGTGCTGTGCTGGCGCACGGAGGACGACACGGGCTGGCACGACCACGACATCTCCTCCGGGGCCGTCCACGTGGTTCAGGGCGCGCTGCTGGAGTGCAACCCGCGCATCGGCGGCGAGCACTTGGAGACCGTGATGCCGGAGGGGCAGTCGTTCTCGTTCGGGCCTGACCACATTCACCGGCTGACCGGGGCGGTGGACGAAAGCGTGTCGATCCACGCGTACTCACCGCCGCTGTGGCGGCTGGGGCAGTACTCGATCGACGGCACCGGCGTCATGCGTCGCGTGTCCGTCAGCTACGCCGACGAGCTCAGGCCGCTGGACGACGCCGTGGCCTGAGGACGCAGCAACTTCCGCAGGGCTCCACGTCGGGCAGCGTGATCCACAGACAGCAGGTCCTGCGGAAGTAGCCGTCGTCCGTGGGCTCCACCAGCCCGTCGACCGGCCGGCCGATCTCTTTGAGCAACGCCATGTAGTCGCCGGGCACGATGGCCGTCAGCGGGTGGGCGAACGCCTCCGCCGTGGAGCCCCACAACGTGCGCTCCCCGACCTTGGCCCGCGCGCTGATGGCCTTGACCAGCGGCTCCTGTGACTCCGCCAGCGCGTCGCGGATCGCGGCAGCCCCGGATCCCCAGCTCACGCGGGTGGCGGCGATCGTCACCCCGGCGTCGGACGGCCTGACGTAGGTGTCCGCGAGCCGCATGACCGGCACGCGCCCGTCCAGCGCCCACCCCAGCGCCATCGGCAGCGTGTGCCAGTACGCGAAGGTCTTCCAGAACAGCGCCGCCCCGACGTGGCGTGGCGCGTTCCAGCGCCCGGCCGTCTCGTTGATCAGCCCGTCCAGCAGCGTGTACGGCTCCCGCAGCAGCTCCGCGACCGGCGTCCAGCTCTCGTCGGGCTCGATGACGAGGCCGGGCTCAACCCCGATCACTCCGCCGCGCCCGTCGGCCATGCGCTGGAGCGCCTCGGTCAGCACGCTGGAACACCCTCCCCTAAAGGTTAGCCTTACCTAAAGTAGCAGGGCGTCCGGCGAACCAGCCAGCCAAGATCTGCACCGCCAGCACCCCCAGCACCGCGACCAGCGGCACCGACCACCCGCCGGAGACCTCTCGCAGCAGCCCGAAGAGCATCGGGCCCAGCGCCGCGATCACGTACCCGACCGACTGGGCCACGGCCGACAGCGCGGTCACCGTGGCGGGGTCGGCCGGGCGTAGCGCGATGATCAGCAGTGCGAGCGCGAACGACGCGCCCTGGCCGACGCCGAGCACGATCATCCACAACCACGGCGCGGTCAACGGGGCCAGCAGCACGCCGAGATAGCCGATCACGGTCAGCACGCCCGCCCCGACCACGTACGGCACCTGCGAGGCCCGCCGCCCGGCCAGCACCGGGACCGCCAGCGAGGCGCCGACCTGGACCAGGTTCGTGAGGCTGAGCAGGTAGCCCGCCTGGTCGGCGGGCAGGCCGTGGTCAAGGAAGATCGTCGGCAGCCAGGCCAGGACAACGTAGAAGGTGAGCGACTGCAGGCCCATGAGGGCGGTGACGTACCAGGTCACGCGGCTGCGCAGGACCATGCCGATCGGCCGGGGACCGTTCTGCGGCCCGGCCTGCTCGCCCAGCGCCTGGGGCAGCCAGAGCAGGGCCGCGAGCAGGGCGGGGACGGCCAGGAGCGCCGAGACGCCGCGCCAGCCGTACCCGGTGGCGTGCTCCGCCGGGATCATCACCGCGGAGGCGGTGGCGGCGCCGGCCACCACCGCCGCGACGTAGACGCCGGTCATCAGGTTGATCCGGGACGGGAAGTGCTGCTTGACGACGGCGGGCATGGCGACGTTCATGGCGGCGATCGCGATGGCGGCCAGGGCGGAGCCGAGGTAGAGCACCGGCGCGCCGTCGAGACCGCGCAGCGCCACGCCGGCGGCGATGACCAGGAGCCCGGCCAGCAACATGCGGTCGAGGCCGATGCGCCGCGCGAGCAGCGGCGCGACCGGGCCGAACACGCCCAGGCAGATCACCATGACCGTGGTGATCGCGCCGCCGCCCGCGGGCGAGAGCCCTACGTCCTTCATGATTTCGTCGAGGAGCGGGGAGACGCCCGCGATGGCGGGCCGGAGGTTGAGCGCGGCCAGGACGAATCCGGCGACGAGCACGGCGGATCTCAACGACATAGGGGAACACTCTCGCACAGCCGCCTTGACAACGTTGTCTGCCCCCTACCTGGTGAGACATGATCCTGGCGTGAGACCGACGATGAAGGACGTCGCCTCGGCGGCGGGCGTGGCGCTCAAGACCGTCTCGCGCGTCGTGAACGAGGAGCCGGGCGTGCACCCGGCCACCGCCGAGCGCGTGCGCGCGGCCATCGACCGGCTCGGCTACAGCCGCAACGAGAGCGCGCGGGTGCTGCGCCGCGGCAGGACGGCCACGATCGGACTGGTCATCGGGGACGTCGCCGACCCGTTCTACTCAGGGTTGAGCAGGGCCGTGGAGGACGTGGTCATCGGCCACGAATGCCTGCTGCTGACGGGCTCGTCCGGAGAGGAGCCGGTCAGGGAGCGGGAACTGGTCGAGACGTTCTTCACCCGCCGGGTGGACGGGCTCATCGTGGTGCCGGCCGGGGACGACCACACGTACCTGCGGCCGGAGCTGGAGGCGGGGACGAAGGTGGTGTTCGCGGACCGGCCGCCGGAGGCGGGGCTCGACGTGGACACCGTGCTCGCCGACAACGCGGGCGGGGCCGAGCAGGCGATCCGCCACCTGCTCGGGCACGGCCATCACCGCATCGCCTTCCTCGGCGACGACCCGGCGATCTACACGGCCGCCGAGCGGCACCGCGGCTATCGCGCGGCCCTGGGCGGCCTGTACGACCCGCGGATGGTCTCCATGCGGCCGCCCACGCTGGAGGGGGTGCGGGCGGATCTGAACAGGATGTTCGCCACGGACCGACCGCCGACGGCGCTGTTCAGCGGCAACGGCCGCTACACCGTGACCACGCTGCGGGCACTGGCGGGCCGGCCGATCGCGCTGGTGGGGTTCGACGACTTCGAGCTGTCCGATCTGCTGCGGCCCGGCGTGACGGTGGTGGCGCAGGATCCGTCCTGGATGGGGCGGGTGGCGGCCGAGCTGCTGTTCCGCCGGTTGCGCGGCGACGTGGGGCCGCCGGAGCACATCCAGCTCCCGGTACGCCTCATCCCCCGCGGCTCGGGCGAGCTCCCTTGATCAACGCGTCGCCGAGCGGCGTGCGGGCGTACAGGACGCTGCGGCCCACGCGGGTGCCGGCGATCAGGCCCGTCCCGCGCAACGCCGCCACATGCCCGCCCGTGGTGCCCACACTCTGCCCGAGCAGGGCCGCGAGCTGCGTGGTCGTGGCCGGTTCGGCCAGTTCGGCGAGGATGCGCGCACGGCTGCGGCCGATCAGCGACGACAGGTCGGCGTCGGGCGCCGGAGGAGCGGCCGCGGTGCCCCGGGCGGGGTAGATCAGCGCGTACGGCCACGCCTCCTCCAGGTAGGCCGCGATGTTCGTCATGAACGCCGAGGGCAGGAAGAGCAACCCTTTGCCGCCGAGCCGGTGCAGCCCGCCGGTGTCCAGCCGCATCTCCAGCTCGATGTGGCCGCTGCGGCGCCAGTGGACGCGCGGGCTGAGGTCCTCCAGCGCCGCCGCCCAGCCGTAGGCCGCCAGCCGGCCGGCCCGCTGTGCGATGTCCCGCTGCAGCATCGCGCGGAAGCGCGGCCAGTCGTGGGCGAGGATCTCCGTCCAGAGCGCCTCGTACGCGTCCGCGAACCGCCGCACCACCTCTGGCCCCAGCAGCAGATCCCGCACCCAGCCGGTCACGGGCGGCTGCTTGGCCAGCGCCCGGACGATCTCGGCGTGCGCCTGCTCCAGCGGCGTCGCCCGCATGGCGGCCAGCTCGGCCTCGAACGGCACGTCCACGGCCGTGGGCGGCGGGGCGATGAAGTCGACGTTCGCGTTCCCCATGTTGCCGCTGATCGCGGCGGCGGCGCGCAGAATGGGGTGCTCCGCTCTCAGCTTCTCGTACGTGCCGCGCCGGCGTGCGGCCCACCGGCTGTTCACGCCGGCCCCGTAGCGGCCCGCCAGCACCCACTGCGCGTGCATGGTCTCGATCAACGGCGAGATCGCGAACCTGCTGGCCATCAGGTCCTGCGGGACGACCTCGATCCTCATGGGCACCTTTCGGTTATATCCGAAAAAGTCGCGGGGCGGCGGCATCGGTCCCACCATCGAGACCATGAGGGGCGCGACGTTCGGCGAGGTGTTCGCCGTCAGGGAGTTCCGGGTGTTGTTCGGCAGCTTCGTGCTGCTGATCGTCGGCGATGTGATCAAGATGCTGGCCCTGGCCGTTCTGGTCTACGCGCAGACGGCTTCGCCCGGGTTGTCGGCCGCGGCTTACATGGCCGGGTGGCTGCCGTTCATCCTGGGCGGGTTGTTCCTGCTGTCGCTGGCCGATCGGCTGCCGCCGCGGGCACTGATGATCACCGGGGAGCTGATCCGGGCGGTGACGTGCCTGCTGCTGGCGTACGCGGGGCTGCCGGTGTGGGCGCTGCTAGCGCTGGTGCTGGTCACCGGGTTGTTCTCGCCGGTGTTCTTCGCCGCGCGGGCGGCGATGTTGCCCGAGGTGCTGCCCGGGGACGCATTCGTGCTGGGGCGTTCGGTGCTCAACGTCGCCTCGGCGAGCGGGCAGGTCGTCGGGCTCGCCGCCGGGGGCGCGTTCCTGGCCTTCGCCGGGCCGTCCGCGGCGCTCGCGGTCACCGCGGTCCTGTCGGTCGTCGCCGCCGTGGTGTTGCGGATCGGACTGCCGCACCAGCCGGCACGGGGCGCGGCCGAGGGCGGCGCGGTACGCGTGACGCTGCGGGTCAACCGGCGGCTGCTGGCCGACGGGCAGGTGCGCGGGTTGTTGCTGGCCGGCTGGCTGCCGTGCGTGTTCCTGGCCGGCGCCGAGGCCATGGTGGTGCCGTACCTGGGCGGGCAGGGGCAGGCCGGGGTGGTGCTGGCGGCGGCCGCGGGCGGCATGGCGGTCGGCGAGTTCGCGGTCGGCAGGTTCGCCGCGCCGACGCTGCGCGAGAGGTTGTCGTTGCCGCTGGCGGTGCTGCTGGGGATCCCCTGGATCGGCTACGCGCTCGGGCCGGGGATCGTGTGGGCCTCCGTGCTGGCGGCGGTGGCGACGGCGGGGCTGGCGTACCAGCTCGGGCTGCAGCGGCGGTTCGTGGACGCGGTGCCCGAGGACATCCGCGGGCAGGCGTTCGGACTGCAGTCCGCGGGGCTGATGACCGGCCAGGCGGTCGGCGCGGCCCTGGTCGGGGCGCTGGGCGAGGGGATCGGTCCTGGCCCGGCGATAGCGGTCGCGGGCGGCGGGAGCATCCTGGTGGCGCTGGCCCTGGCCGGCGTGCTGCGCCCGTCGCCCGCACCACGCCTTGCCCGCGGCTGACCTGCCGCCGTATGGGGGTCGGCCGGTCCTTCTCGTGGATCCGAGCCGACGGGCGCGGATGCACATTCCGATTCTGTCGGAGCTACGCAATAGGCTGGCGGAATGCCTCGCAAGAGAGCCACGATCCGTGAGGTGGCCCAGGCCACTGGCCTGTCACCGGCGGCGGTCTCCTACGCGCTACGCGGACTGCAGGTGTCCGAGGAGACGATGGAGCGGGTGCGCGCCGCGGCGGCCGAGCTCGGCTACGAGGCTGATCCCATCGCCAGGGCCCTGGCCAGCGGGCGCACCGGCATGATCGGGCTGCTCTGCGGCTCGCTCGAGGACCTGTGGCAGCAGTCGCTGGCGGTCGGCATCAGCAGGGGGCTGCGGGAGAAGGACCGCTACGCCCTGATCCTCGACGCGGTCGGCGACCCCGCCAGGGAGCGGGCCCTGGCCCTGCAGCTCAGGGACCAGCGGGTGGACGGGATGATCGTTCAGCCGCTCGACCCTTCGGCGGCGTTCTGGAAGGAGCTGGGCGAGTCGCTCCCGGTCGTGGCGATCGGCGACTCACTCGCCGGCACGGCCGGAGAGGTGATCTTCGACAACCGGCTGGGGGTGACGCTGGCGCTGGAGCACCTGCGTGCCCTGGGGCACCGCAGGATCGCCGTTCTCACCCCGACGAGGGCCAGCACGCCCGACCGCCCCGCCGACGTGCACGTCACGGCCGAGGCCGACCGGCTGGGGCTGGACATCGGGGTCACCACCGCCCTGCACGGCCTTGCCGCGGCGACCGCGGCGGCCCGCGACATCCTCGCCGAGGACAAGCCGAGCGCCGTCTTCTGCTTCGCCGACTCCATCGCGTACGGCGTGTACGCGGCGGCCCAGGAGCTGGGGCTGTCGATTCCCGGCGACGTGTCGGTCATGGGGTATGACGCCCACCCGATGTCGGGCCTGCTCACGCCGGGGCTGACGACGGTGGACTGGGACATCGACGGCATCGTGCGGGCGGGGGTGCGGCTCATCTCGGCGGCGGCCGATGGCGCCACTCGCCGGCGCCGCATCGTCCAGGCCCCCACCCTCAGAGAGCGCGGCTCGGTGGCCCGGCTCTCCTGACCCGCCCACCCCCGCGCCGCACGCACGGCCGGCCCGGTCGTGTGGCGCTCGCGGTGGTCAGTGCGTGAGGTGGGTGGTGGAGGTGGTCAGGGCGCGCCGGGCCTCCTCCAGGTCGTCGGTGAGTGGGCGGTCCGGGGGCGGGTTGTCGAGAGCTCGGGTGGCCGCGGCGCGCTCGCAGGCCAGGACGAGCTCCAAGGGCTCCACGCAGCGCAGGGCGTGGCGGGCGGCCTGGGTGGCGAACCCGGCGTGGTCCTCGACGCCCAGGGAGATCACCGCGGTCCCGGTCGTCACCGGGTTCGCGAGGTGGCGCAGCTCGGCCAGGGCGTCCTGGGCCACGTACTCGAGGATCAGGACGCCCGAGGCGCCGGGGCGGTCGGCGAGGAAGGGGTGGCGGCCGGTGTAGGCCGGGTCCATGAGGGCGGCCAGGCGGGCCGTGCTGAGCTGGGCCGTCTGTACCAGCGCGGTCCGGACGGCGTCCACGGCCAACGCCACGGGAGCAGCGTGGAAGTTGCCGTTGTGCCAGGCCAGGGCGCCGGCGAAGAGCGGGTTCTCGGCTGCGGCGTTGAGGTCGATCTCGACGGTGGCGGTGGCCCGGGCGAGGGCGTCCACGGCGGCGCCGTGCACCTGGGCGAAGGCGCGGAAGCCGTACGGGTCCTGGATGCGGGCGGCCTGCTCCCTGGCGAGGAGCCCGCGCAGGCGGGCGGCGACGGCGGCCTGGCCGGGGTGCGGGCGGGCCTCCTGTACGGCGGCGGCCAGCGGCTCGGCCGAGGCCCCGACCGCGGTGAACGACAGGGCGGCGACGTCGACGGCTGCCCCGAGCAGGAGACGCAGTCGGTGGCAGGCGATCGCGGCATCGGCCAGGGTGGCGGCCCCTGAGCTGACGAACGGCAACGCGTCGCCCGAGGCGAGGGGATACCGGGGAGCCGGGGCCGCTTCCCGCGCGGGAGGGGCCTCGTGGTGCCAGGGGAGCTCGCCGAGCAAGCACAGGGCGGTGGTGGCCAGGGCTGTGAGGTCGCCGGTGCCGATGGCGCCGTACGTGCGGATCGGCGGCGTGAAGCCGTGGTTGACCGCGTCGGCCAGCACCGGGAGCACGGCCGGATCGATGCCGGAGCCGCCCGCCAGCAACTGGTTGAGCCGGACGACCAGCATCGCCCGGGCGCGGGCGGGCTCGATCGGCGGCCCGGCGCCGCACGCGTGGCTGCGTAGCAGGTCCAGGCCGGGCGCCTCGATCGTGACGTCCTTGTTGGCGCCGAAGCCGGTGCTGCGGCCGTACACCGGGCCCGTCAGCTCCTGAGCGGTGACCCACGCGGCGCGGGCCCGATCGAGGGAGGCGATCGAGACCCGGGCCCGGCCGTACGCGGCCTCGTGGACCTGCGCGCAGGTCAGTCCGGCGCCGTCGAGCAGCACCATGGATGGTCAGTCGTTGTCGGGGATGAACAGTCCCAGCAGCCAGCTCACCACACTGACGATGATCGCGCCCCAGAACGCGGCCGGGTAGAAGTTGTCGACGTGGAAGGGGATGTCGAACTGGGTCGCGATCCAGCTGGTCAGCAGTAGCATGGCCGCGTTGATCACGAGCAGGAACAGGCCCAGTGTCAGGACGATGATCGCGCAGCCCAGGGCCTTGACGATGGGTTTGACGATCGCGTTCACGATGCCGAAGATCAGCGCCACGAGAAGCAGGACGCCCCAGTATCGGGCCGAGTTGGTGGGAGCGTTGACGTCGATGCCGTCGATGAACTGCACGGCCACCCACAGCGCCGCTGCCGCCGCGAGGGTTCTGATGATGAATCTCACGCTGGTTGATCCTCCCACTTGCGATCGGCGCCGCGGTAGAGGCGCAGTCAGAACGATGCCCGGTCGTCACTGTTCGTAGTCACCGGTTATCGCCGCCCGAACGCGGGGAAGAGGCGTGCAGGGGAGGGAGCGAGATGGACGCGAACGGGCTCGAATCGTTGCCGGCGAACGAATTGCACGATCGTGCGGTGCGGTACGCCGTACGCCACGGCGACCTGGGGTTCCTGTGGGACTTGTTGAAGGTGATCCCCGCCGCCGAGGCCGCCACCGGTCACGAGACCGACGCCGACCTCACCAAGGTGTCCGCGTTGCTCAGCGACGCCATCGCGGCGGGGGAGGGCGAGCTGGGGGAGGCGCTACGCCCGGTCTACATCGAATACCTGCGTAAACATCCGGACGCCTAGCCCGCCATGCGGGCCTCCGCGCCGCCGTACGCCGTGAAGCCCGGCGTGCTGAACTCCTGGCCGTCCCTGCCCACGATCAGGGTCTGGTACGGGCCGGACGCGGCGAGGCCGGTCGCGTAGCGGCGAGCGAGGAGCGGGCCCATGGCGTAGATCGCGGTGGCGTACGCGTCGGCCACGCCCAGGTCGGGGCCGATCACGGTGACGAAGCCGAAGCCGTCCTGGACCTGGCCGGTGCGCGGGCTCACGATGGGCGCGCCGCCCGAGGTGGCGATGCCGAGGTCGTGGGCGAAGACGACCTTGCGGACGATGTCCTTGCGCGGGTCTCGTACGCCGATGCGCCAGGGCTTGCCGGGGGCGGCCGAGCCGCGTACCCGGATGTCGTTGCCCGCGGTGAGGCGGTGGTCGCCCGCGCCCGCGTTGCACAGGGCGCGGGACAGGCGCTCCAGCGCCCAGCCCTTGATGTAGCCGGACGGGTCGGTCACGCCGTTGATGCGGGGCTCGAACCAGCCGTCGGTGGCCTCACTGAGCTCCTCGCAGCGGTGCAGGACCTCGATGAGCTCAGGGATCTGCCTGATCGTCCGGCCGCGGTTGAGCCGGCCGATCTGGCTGTCCTCCTTGACCGGGCTGAAGGTGTCGTCCACCCACCTCAGCCAGGCGAAAGCGTCATCCAGCAGGGGCGTCATCTCCCGTGCCGGGAGGGCGGTGCGGATGTCCACGCTGACGGGCAAGCCCATGACCATTTCGACATGTGCGCTTCCGGGGAAAGTCGTCACCTTGCCTCCTTGTCCGCAGACCACCGTCGCAGACGATACGTAATGTGGAGTTAAACCTTTTACCTAGATTTGCAATGAATCTGTGATTTTGGGATGGCAAGGCGTGACAGTGCGCCGCTGACGTACCGCTTGAACTGCCGCGGCCCGGCCACCACCACGTTGCGCTGGCCGATGTCGGGAATTTCACGACTCAGGCCGGAAGCGCTCAGCCGCTCCTTGGCTCTCGGGTCGTGCTCGTGGCCGACGACGAGGATGAGGCCGTACCTGGCCTCCAGGTTCCGGAGTTCGTCGGTGGGGTGCTCGGTGCGGTAGATGGCGACCGTGTCGGTGGCGCCGGCCAGGCGGGCCCGCAGCGCGGCCGGATCCATGTCGGTGGCGATGAGCAAGGAGCCCCTGGCCGTGTGGGGGACCTCGTGGCTCCAGACCGCCATCACGGCCGCCATCGTGTACAGGACGAGGGAGCCCGCGCGGCTGAGGTCGGTCACGTACGCGGTCGAGCTGAACTGGTGCGCCACCAGCAGCGCTCCCGCCAGGTAGCCGCCCAGTCGCAGGCGCTGCTTGGCTTCCTCGGTGCGGAGGTAGTCGGCGGCCTCGACACTGAGGAAGCCGAGCGCCACGAGCAGCCCCGCGGCGGCGTAGGCGGTGGGGGTCCACGGGTAGCCGAAACCCGGCTGGATCGCGCCGAACTCGGCAACCGCGACACCGCTCCAGAACAGGACCGGGCCATGATTCGCATTCGCCTGGCTTGCCATGGTGACCACGATGCTGAACGAACATGAAAGGTTGCTGAGTGCCGATGAGGAATCTGCTAAATGTGACTGCCGCTACGGCCTTCACCAGGCATGACGGTGGGGCGGCAGGCGCATGGGCAGGTGCCTTGTCGGTAGGGTCCCAAACATGGCTAATGTGCGAGTTGAGCGGACCGAAGACGGCGGGTTCCGGGCTGTGAACGGCCGCGGCGCCGAGGTGCGGATCGGCGGTGGGAAGGACGACGGGGTGTTCTCGCCGGTGGAGTTGCTGCTGGCGGCGGTGGGTGGATGCAACATCGTGACCGTCGAGCCGCTCACCGCCCAGCGCGGGCACCGGCTGCTGCGGCTGGCCATGACCGTCGAGTCCGAAAAGGTGGAACCGAACAAGCTCGGTCCGGTGACCGTCACGTACGACGTGGAAGTGCCCTCGGAGAAGGCCGACGAGGTGTTCCGGGCGGTGGCCGGGCGGGTGCACGACAAGTACTGCACGGTGAGCAGGTCCCTGGGAGAGGGCACGGAGGTCAAGCTGGAGATGTCCCCGCCAGACGAAACAGAGTCGGATTAAACAGATATTCGACCCCGTTATGACGCGACCGTTGCATTCGTCTCGGTAGCGTTGGAGCAGGTCAGGAGCTCTGCGACTGGCTGAGGACTTTCACCGAAGCGGACGCGGAGGGGGACCGCGGGCCGCTAGTGCGGGACCGCCGGCGTTTTTGGGGGAAGACGTCGGCCTGGACCGCCGCCGATCGGGCCGGGCAGCTTTGGGGGAACTGCCCGGCCCGATCTATGCGTATCCTCCCTTTCCGTGAAGAAGGTTCTCATCGACTGCGACCCCGGCATCGACGACGCGCTCGCCCTGGCCCTGGCCGCCGGGTCTCATGACTCCCTGGACGTGGTGGGCGTCACCACGGTGGGCGGCAACGTCGACCTCCCGCTGACCACGGCGAACGCGCTGGCGCTCAGGGAGTTCCTGGACCTCGGCGACGTGCCGGTCACACCGGGCAGTGCGGGCGCGCTGCTGCGGCACACGGTGCGCGCCGCCGACGTCCACGGGGTCACCGGGCTCGGCGACGTGGTGCTGCCCGCGCCGCTGCGGAGCCCGTCCGAGGGGCATGCGGTCGACTTCATCGTGGACACGCTGCGGGCCGCGCCCGGCGAGATCACGCTGGTGGCGGTGGGGCCGCTGACGAACGTCGCCCTCGCCGTACGCCGTGAGCCGCGTGTCGTCGAATGGGCCCGCGACCTGGTCATCATGGGCGGCTCCTACACGCGCGGCAACCACAACCCGGCCGCCGAGTTCAACATGCTGGCCGACCCGGAGGCGGCCGCGATCGTCTTCGACGCCGGATGGACGGTCAAGCAGCTGGGCCTCGACGTGACGCTGTCCGCCGTGGTGACCATGGACGTGCTCGACCGCATGCGGCCGCTCGGGCGGCTGGCGGAGCTGCTGGTGCCGGCCTCGCAGTCGTACAAGGCGGTGACGGCCGAGGGCGGGCCGGCCATCCATGACGCGTGCGCGGTGGCGTACGTGCTGGATCCTTCCCTCTTCACCTGCGTTCCCGCCGTGGTGAACGTGGAGACGACCGGGACCTACACGCGCGGGATGACGGTGACGGATTTCGGGGTCGGGGACCGGCGGGCGAACGCGCTGGTGGCGACTTCGCTGGATGTCAAGAGGTTCTGGGACCTGGCGATGGGGGCTTACGAACGGCTGGCTGTCCGGCTCGGATGATGTACTGGGCACCGTCCGGCGGCTGATACAGTTACACCTGTTGCGCCGCTAGCTCAGTTGGTCAGAGCAGCTGACTCTTAATCAGCGGGTCCGGGGTTCGAGTCCCTGGCGGCGCACTTCATGAAACCCCAGCTCGGTTACGCGAGCTGGGGTTTCTTTGTTGAGAGTCCGTGAAGATCAACCGATCAGGACCGGCACCGTGCCGGTCATCATCCGGTGGTCAGAGCAGGAACCTGCCGGGTACGCGGGCGTCGCCGGGATGCCCGTGCAGGCGGTGGGGATGGGCCGAGAGTCACCGTAATAAGGTCCAGCGATCCGGTCGTCCCTGACGAAGATCAGATCGATTTTCGCGTGCGGTTCGGCGTTGGCACACGGTGGCGCGTCGCCCGGTGTTCCTGTCGCGGTCCACTCGCCGTATCCGAGGCATTGGGCGGGATCGTTGTCGTCCAGCTCTCTGTAGTGCCCGGTGTTGTTGCCGTTGTGCGCTGTGCTCAGGGAGCTGGAGTACCAGTTGTTGAGCCGGCCATAGTCGGGCTGCGCGTTGAAGTCCCCCGCGATGATGACGGTCTCCCCGGCCGCGCGGTAGGCCTCCATCTGATCCAGTACGAAGTTCAGTTGGTTCACGTTGTGTTTCTGGCCGTTGTCGGCGATGACGTTGCTCGTGGTGATGTGTGTGGTGCAGAACCGCGCACCCGGTGTGGTCAGCAGTCCGGCGCACAGGAGATTCCGCTGCTCGCGGGTCCCGTCCGGCGGGAGGGTGAACCGGCTTGCGGGGCCCAGTGGTTGTTTGCTGAAGATGGCGTTGCCGAAGTCTTCGGAGCCGTTGCACACGCCGGAGGTGGGCCCGAGGATCGTGGCGAACCGCGAGTAGTTGGTCGAGTCGTCGGGCCAGCCCGCCGACCCGAGTGCGCTCTGGATCGCCTTGTACTGCCCCCAGCAGAGCTCGTTGAAGGCCACCAGATCCCGGTCGTCTTCGAGAATCGAGGCCACGGCCCTGGCGACCATCCCGTTGGTCGTCGAACCGTGATGCATCTTGTTGCCGGCGACGTTCCAGTGCCAGACGTCGAAGGTCGCTGTCACCTCGGCCGATGCCGATGCGCCCGGTGACAGCGCGATCACCGCCGCGCAGAGCGTAATGAGAAACGATCTTCCTAAGTGCCTGAAGGGAACCATGGTGCTCCTTTGGAAAGAGTTGTCGCGGTCCGCCCTAGCAGTCGGACACCCCGCCCCCGCCGCACTCGCCGACGAAGTCCTCGCAAGGGGAGGTGGTTACTGACGCCTTCCTCGAGCCATGGGGCGAGTGGGGACGCGACCCCACTCGCCCGCCCAGTATGCCGAGATCGTCCCGTGCCGGGCGCGGGCTCGATCCATGATCCTCACTGCTTGTCGGGAGTACCGTCGGCGGCGACGCCGATCACCGTGCGGTCGCTGTAGGTCCGCCGTTCCGTCCGGACGACGCGCAGGTCGGCGTCCAGCACGGGGAAGATGTGCACAGGTGTGAGCGTCAGCTGCGCCTGGCCGCGCTTGCCCCGGTCGATGTCGATCTCCAGGTGGCCGTAGTGCTTGCCACCCGAGGTCAGCTGTGGTGTGCCCCCGGCGTTCTCCCACATCTCGGGCTCACTCTGGTCCGCCGTCCACTGGCTGAAGCCGTTGTAGTTCAGGGGTGGGCTGTCCAGCGTCGACCCGTCGCGACGAACCCCGCGCAGACCGTCGCCGGAGACGCCGACGTCGTAGTAGTGCACTCCGACGCCGTCCCCGTCGGCGTCGACGAAGCTCCGCTCGAACATCTCGCTGTGACCGGAGAGGACCGCCGCCACGCCGTACCGCTCGAACAGATCGTGGTAGATCCGCATCGGCGTGCCCCCCTGGCCGGAGGTGAGCGCGTGGTTCATGGGCAGGCCGTGCTCTCCGCTGCTGTAGGGCGCATGATGGAACTGCACGAGAACGATCTGGCCCGCGGCACGGGCGGCGCGCAGCTGCTCCTCCGCCCAGGTCCACTGCCGGCTGCCGGGGTTGAAGGCGGACAGGTCACGTCCACCGGCCGCCTCGTACTCGGCGCGGGTGAAGTTCTCCTGGGTGTCGGTTCCCGGGCCGGTGTACTGCCGGCCGGTCAGTTTCACCGAGGGCGGATAGGCGGCCGCTCTGTCGTCGGGCTCGCCGTTGTTGCTGTCCAGCGTGAGCACCGTGACCGGTCCGTAGTCGACGCGGTAGTAGTTGTCACGGTGCTCGGGCGTGCCGTTGTCGGGGGCGTCGAAATAGGCGTGATACTTCGCGCGGGATCGTACGACCGGGGTGCGGTCCTGAGGCGTGCCGTACCCGCCGTTGAGCGCACCGAAGCTCTCCCAGTTTCCGAAGGCTGGCAAGATCGGAATGTTGGTCAGCAGGCTGCCGCTCGCGCCTGCGGTGTGGCGGAAGAACTCATCCCAACCGGGCTGGTATCCGCCGCCCTGGACGAGATCGCCGGTGAAGAGCACCGCGTCCGGCGCGCGTTCTTCCACCGTCGCCAGGTTGACGCGCAGTCCCTCGTCCTCCGTGAGCGGATATCGCAGCACAGGGGAGCTCAGCAGGGTCGTGGTGCCATAGGTGCGATCCCAGAGCGATCCCGGGGCGGCGGACGGACGCCCCGTGCTCCCGGTCGCCAGCGCGCCCGGCGCCCACTCGCGCCGTTGCAGGCGGCCAAGGGGCTCGGTCTCGGAATCGGACATCGCGATGAGTCTGATGTGCTTCCAGTGGTTCTTCGCCGGCGCGGTCCGGAAGGTTCCGCGGTGTGGTACTCCGCCCTGCTCCACGGTGTAGTGGTAGCGGCTGCCCGGCCGCAGATCATCGATCCTGATGGTGTGCTTGTGGTTCTCCTGCCCTCGCAGCCACGATCCCTTGTCCAGGCCCGGGATCTCCTGCGCGAGCTCGCGGTCGGTGTAGGCCAGCTCAGGCCGCAGATCCCCGGCGACCTCGTAGGTCCTCGGGCGACCGATGCCCGGCCCGAGAACGGTCAGCCGCCCCGGCCGGCCGTCCTCGGTGAACCACGTGAGCGTGACTCCTGAGGAGCTCGGGCTCTGCAGGTAGGGAAGGATGCGGAACTCCGACTGTGGCTGCGCCGCCGCCGCGGGTGAACCGAGGACGCCGATGGGCAGCAGGCCCGTGATCAGCGCCACGGCCGCGTACGCCGTTTTCCTCTTGCGCATCGATGCTCCTCAGTGCCGCAGTTTCACTTCGCCGACGACGATGCGATGGTCGGAGTACGGGGTCGAGATGACCCAGCCGGACTGGGCGTCGACCTTGAAGTGACGGTGGTCGACGAAGATGAAATCGATCTTCCGGTTGCTCTGGTACGGGCGGTTGTAATCGTCAGGGAGGCCGTCGGCGCCCATGGTCCACTCGCCTTGGCGATGCGGGCAGTCCTCGATCCCGAGGACCCACCGCCGGATGTTGCCGTGCCAGCGCGGGTCCTCGCCGTCGACCTCGTCGAAGACGCCCCGGCCGTCGCACTTGGCGTAGAAGAGATCGAGTGAGGGCAGGAAGGGCAGTTCGTTCAGGTCTCCGAGCAGAGCGACCGGCATCCGCCTGGTCATCGGGGTGATGGTGTCCGCGATCAGCTTCGCCTGGGCGTAGTTGATGGACCGCCCGTAGAAGGGGTCTTTGGTGATGTCGGGATTGTTGGGGAAGCTCGTCTCATTGATGATGACCAGCGGCACCTCGGTGTGCGTGACGCAGGCGCGGATGACGGCGGCGTTCGGCACGCCGACGTCGCCGCAGACGAGTTTGCGGTACCTCTCGCGGTAGTGGTAGCCGAGGTCCAGGTAGGGGGTGTCGCCGAACATCACCCGCTGGGAGGGATACTTGCTCAGCAGACCCATGACGTACCAGCCATCTGGGTTCACGACCGGGTCGTAGCAGTTGGGGATCTTGTAGTTGGTCACGACGACCTGTTCGGAGAGCCCCTCGTAGCCCGGCTTGGCCTTCAGCCGGTCCCTTAAGGCGACCCACTGTGTGTAACACATCTCGTTGAGGCCGATGATCTCGGCGTTCTGTTCGGAGATCTTCGCCACCGTGTCGTCGACCGGTGCGCCGGTGCTGCCCTTGTTGAAGCCGTTGCCGGCGAAGTTGAAGTCGAGCATCCGGATCTTCCGGTCGCTCTGCGGGGCTGACGGTGTGACGCTCGCGTCGGCAGCGAGGGGCGTCGTCAGGAGCAGGGCGACAGCCGTGGCAGCCGCAGCGATGGGACGTCTCATGACCACCCTCCAGGGTGAAGACGATGACCGGCATTCCTGTCTAGACCGGTATTTTCGCCGGAACGTAACACCGCAGCGGAAGGCGTGGCAAGAGGGGTGTGTGGGAACCGCGCGCCTTTTGCGGTGGTTCGGGAGGGCCGGGTCAGCGGCCGGCAGACCGGCTGACGTGCATCTGGATGGCATAACGGTCGCCCCGGTAGAGTGACCGGCCGAATTCCACGACGTTGCCCATGGTGTCCACGGCCGTGCGCTCCACGAGGAAGGCGGGATCGTACGCCGGCACCTCGAGGTGCTTGGCCTGTGCGGGGCTGAGCCGGGCGATCGAGACGGTCTGCTCGGCGGTCTCCAAGCGGACGCCGAACACCTTGCCCAGCACCTCGTACAGGGAGTCGTCCCGGCCCATCTCGGCCAGCAGGGCAGGGAAGCGGGTTGCCGAAAGGTTCGTCCGCTCCAGAGCCATGGCGATGCCGTCCGCGGTGCGCACCCGTTCGATCGAGTGGACAGGGTCGCCGGGCGCGACGCCGAGGCGGGTGGCGACGTCACGTGGCGCCGGCCGGGTGCGGCTCCGGTAGCTCTTCGCGCCTGGCACCATGCCGCGCATGCGCATGTCCTCGCTGAACGAGCGGAAGATCTCCGAGTGGACGAGCGTCGGATGCTGGACGAACGTGCCGCGGCCCGCCACTCGGCGCACCAGGCCCTGGGACTCCAGTTCGACCATGGCGTTGCGCACGGTCATTCTGGCCGCTCCGAAGCGTTCGGCCAGCACACGTTCGGACGGCAGGAGCTCGCCGTCGCGGGACTCCAGCACCAGCGCCGTAAGGACGTCTTTGATGCGCTGGCCCTTCGGCCGCCCGTCGTTCGCAGTGAAGACTTCGGGCGCGACATTCTTGGGTTCGTGTCGCGGCCTTGGCACCGCGGGCTCCTCATCTGTCGGGTCGGACGCCTCATCCTATGAGCAGTTTCGTCTGAGGGCGTCCACGATCAGGCATTGACATTCGGTCTATACCAGTATTAGCGTCCGCGCCATGGTGCGATCAACCGATCCAGGGAGGGCCGAATGTTTCGCACTCGTCGCAACGTTGTGGCCGCGCTCGGCCTGCTGACCATCGGTCTCACGGCCTGCGCGCCGAGCGCGCCCGAGAGTGGGGCCCCCAGCGGAGCCGCGCAGGAGATCACCCTTGACGTGTGGGGTTGGCGTCAGGAGGACGTGGCCGCTTACGAGAAGATCTTCAAGATCTACGAGGACGCCCACCCAGGCGTGAAGGTGAAGTACGTTCCGTACAAGTCCACGGAGTACGACACCATCCTGCGCACAGGGCTCGCCGACGCCAACGGCCCCGACGTGGCGCAACTGCGCTCCTACGGTCTGTTGCAGCCGCTTGTCGCCGCGGGCAGCCTTGTGCCGCTCGACGGCGAGGTCAAGGAACTGAGCGCATTCCCCGAGACGGTCCTGGACGGCGCGCGCGGTGTGAGCGACAAGCGCGTGTACGGTGTGCCCTTCGCCATCCAGACACTGCACGTCATCTACAACAAGACCCTTTTCGACAAGCACGGCATAGCCCCGCCCGCGACCTGGCAGGAGATGACGGCGGCCTTCGACAAGCTCGCGGCCGCCGATGTCATCCCGCTCGCGGCGACGGTGACGGACACCTGGATGCTCCCGATCCAGCAGGAGATCTTCGGTGCCACCACCTACGGCGGACAGGACTACCTCAAGCGCATGCTGGCCGGCGAGGCGAAGTTCACCGATCGCCCCTGGGTGGACTCGCTGACGACGTGGAAGGGCACCAGCAAGTACTGGGGTCCCCAGTTCGCGGGCACGAGCTACACCGACGCCCAGGCCCTGTTCACCTCGGGAAAGGCGGCGATGTTCCCGGGCGGGATCTGGGAGCTCGCGGCCTTCGCGAAGGCCGATCCCCATCTGCAACTGGGCATCTTCAACGTCCCAGCGGCACCCGGCGCCGCGGTCACCAAGACCCTCGTGCCCGGCTTCGTCGACGGTTCGTTCGGTGCCTCGGCCAAAACGCCTGACAAGGCGGCGGCTCTCGACCTGATCCGCTGGATGGCTTCCGCGGAGTTCGGGCAGGCCTTCTCCAAGGAACTGCGGCAGATCTCCGCAGTGCCCGATGTCGCGCCAGCGGACCCTCTCCTCGCGCAGGCGCTGACCGCGTACACGGCCGACCCCAGCCCGTACGTCACCTATGCCTACTTCTCCGGAGGCACGCCGACCGCCTGGGACCTGGCTTCGGAATCGCTGTCGAAATTCGTCCTCGGCCGCTCCACCGCCCAGGAGGCGGCCAAGCACGTCCAGCAGGGTGTTGACCAATGGTTCAAGCCGACGCAGTGAAGCCAGGCGTGCGGTGGCCGGGACGCGAACGAGGACGTTATCGCGCCAATCGTGTTTCCTGGCGCTGGATAGCGGTGTTCTGCCTGCCGGCCCTCGCACTCTACGGGCTCTTCGTCGTCGTCCCCCTCGTGACCGCCTTCTACTACGGCCTCTTCCGGTGGGAGGGTATTCGCCAGGCGGAGTTCGTGGGCCTGGGCAACTATGGCGAAGTGCTGACCCGCTATCCGCTGAGCGAGGAGATCCCCACCGCGCTGTGGCACAACGTGCTCTTTTTCGTGGGCACCATGGCCATCCAGAACACCATCGGCCTCGGGCTCGCTGTCCTGCTGTATCGCAACCCCCGCGGCAAGCGGTTCTTCCAAACGGTCTTCTCGCTCCCCTACCTGATCAGCCCACTGATCGTCGGTTACATCTGGTCGCTGTTGCTGAGCCCGGCGTTCGGCCCGGTCAACTTCATCCTGCGTACAGTCGGGCTGGAGTCGTGGGCGCGACCGTGGCTGGGTGAACCGGACACCGCGCTGCCTGTGCTCATCCTCGTCAACGCGTGGCAGTGGGTCGGAGGTCCAATGTTGATCTTCCTCGCCGCGCTGGGTGGCATTCCCCGCGAACTGGAGGAAGCGGCGGCGATGGACGGAGCCTCCGCCTTCCGGACCTTCTGGAGCGTGCGCTTCCCACTGCTCATGCCGGCGGTGGGGGTCATCACTGTGCTGACGTTCATCGGGTGCTTCAACATCTTCGATCTGGTCTACGCTCTGGGCGGATCGGACGGAGGTCCGGGAGGCGCGATGGACGTGCTGGGCCTGCTCTACTACCGCACAGCCTTCGAGGGCGGCACGAACGCGATCGGCGAATCCTCCGCACTCGCCATGATGATCTTCGCGTGTGTCTTCGGGGTCTCCGTCGTCCTGGAACGGTTCCTGCGCCGCCGCGAGGTGACCCTGTGACCGGGCCGGTGGCACAGGTGCGCCGGCGGCGACTGCCGGGGCTCGCCGCCCAGCTCATGTTGTGGATCTACGCTGCGATCGCCTTCGGACCGCTCGTCCTGGTGGCGCTCGGGTCGTTCCGCTCCAACGCCGATATCCTTCAGCGGCCCGTGGGCCTGCCGGACTCGCTCGATCTGGGCAACTATCTCCGTGCCTGGGAAACCGCCTCGGTCTCGACCTACTTCACCAATTCGATCCTGGTCACCGTGGGCGCGGTCGCGTTGTGCGTGGCGGTGTCGGCGACGGCCGCCTATGCCTTGTCCCGCTGGCGATTCCCTGGTCGTGCCCTTCTGGCGGCGTTCTTTCTGTCCGGGTTGATGATCCCGGCCAAACTCGGGTTGCTGCCGGTGTTCTACATGTTCCAGTCCATGGGACTGATCGATACCCGGCTTGGCCTGATCCTCCTCTACGCGGCGAGCGGCGTGCCCTTCTCGATCTTCGTGATCATGGGGTTCATGCGCGGCCTGCCGACCGAGCTGGAGGAGGCCGCCCGCCTGGACGGCGCCGGTGAAGGACGGTTGTTCGTGTCAGTCGCGCTACCGCTCATGCGGCCCGCGCTGGCCGTGGTCACGGTGTTCCAGTTCGCGCCCACGTGGAACGACTTCTTCTATCCGCTCGTCCTGCTGAGAAGCAGCGACAGGTACACCATCCCGGTGGGGCTGACCCGCTTCTTCGGCGAGTTCGCCACCGATCGCGCAGCGCTCTTCGCCGGGCTGGTGATCGCACTCGTGCCGCTCGCCCTGATCTTCGCGTTCGCCACGAGACAGATCATCTCCGGATTGACGGCAGGGATGTCCCGGTGAGACCACACCAGACCTTCGTCTGCATTGACGGGGGCAAATCCGAGCTGCGCCTGCTGGCGATCGACGGGGAGCGCCGTGAGTACGCCGTTGGCCCCGGCCTGACGTACCACCCGCACGAGGACGGCATCACGCGCATCCTCGACAGCGTCCAGATCGCGTCGTTCAGGCTGGCACATCCCGTGGCCCCTGATGCGGTGATCGCGGGGCTCACCGCGGTGCCTGGTGACCCGGCTCACCGACGCCTGCTCGCACGGCGTCTGGAGAAGTTCTTCCGTTGTCCGGCGCTGGTGGTGGAAGACGGTCTGCTGGCTCACGCCGGTGCGCTCGCCGGAGTAGGCACGGTGATCTGCGCGGGCACCGGCACCACAGTTCTGGGCATCGGCGAATCCGGCCGAGAAGTCAAAGTCGACGGCTGGGGCCCTGCTCTCGGTGACCGCGGCAGCGCCTACGCCATCGGTCTCGCGGGGATGCGAGCGGCGACAGCGGCACATGACGGCACCGGTCCCGCCACGCAGCTCGCCCACCGGTTGACGCGCGAACTCGGCGGAACGGACCTGGCGAGCCTGCAGGCGTTCTACCGGGACGCCGAGCTGGTCGCGCGCATCGCGGGATTCGCCCGCGCTGTCGTGGAGGCAGCCGATGGCGACGAAGTGGCCGGCACGATTTGCCATGAGGCCGCGGACCATCTCGCCGCGTCCGCGGCGACGGCGGCCGCACGGCTGCCGGAGGTGGGCAGCCGGGTCTCGTGGAGCGGCCGGCTGCTCGAACCGGGCGGAATCCTGCACAAGAGGCTGGCCGCCACACTCGCCGATCGTGGGTTGGAGCTGGTGCCGCCGCTGGCCGGCCCGTTGGAAGGCGGGCCGGTGCTCTTCCGGCAGGAGGAGCCCTACCGATCTGTGTTGTCACGGCTGCGTATCGAAACCTGAGGTGGACATGAGAGTGGGACACGGCATCGATCACCTTGAGATTGTCGCCGGGGAGGCGATGGGGGGATACGCCGACCGGCTTCACGGGCTGTCCGGCGTCCTCGACGCTCTCGAGATCCATGCCGTCACCTTCGCGGACGGGGAGCGCAGGTTCGCCCTCATCGTGGCGGACCTGGTGTGTGTGAACGGCGACGTCGTGGAGCGCGTCCGTGCCGCCGTGCGCGAGCTGGGCGTCGACTCCTGCTGGGTCGCGGCGACCCATACGCATGCCGGCCCGGAGGCGGGCTGCAGTCCTGGCGGTGCCCCGACACCTCCGGAACTCGCCGAGCGCGTCGTGTCAGCGGCGCTGCGGGCCGCCGCCGCCGCGCTCAAGGGCGAAGGCGACGCCACGGTCCACACGGAGCGCGTACAGGTTCCAGATCTTGCCAGCCGCCGGCACCTCCCGGAGTGGCGGGCGATCGACATACCGGTGGACGTGATCGTGGTCAGCTCGGCGGGCCGGGTGGCCGGCGCGGTCGTGGTTTCTCCCGTGCATCCCACGGTCCTCCCGGCCGACAACCACCACGCCAGCGCCGACCTCAGCGGAGGCATCAGGCGCGCGCTCCGCACAGACGCGTGCTGGGTGGTGGTGGCCACCGGAGCTGCCGGCGACATCAGCACCAGGCACACCCGGCGGGGACGCGATCAACACGAGATCGACCGGCTCGGCACACTCGTGGCCACTCGCCTCCACCCCACGGTCCAGCCTGCGGACGCACCGCGGAACGCGTCGGTGGTTCCGGCGGTGTCCACACGTGTCCGGCTCGCGGCGAAACGGCCGGAAGAGGCGGTGGTCCCCGATGACGTCGGTGTCACCGACGAGCGCGGCCAGAGCGTCCTCGAACAGGGGCGACGGATCGCACGCGACATGATGGCTGGTGATCACTCCGATCCCTACGAGATCGAGGTGCAGGCGGTCGGCCTGGACGCGGTCACGCTGGTGGCCGTGCCCGGCGAGCTGTTCTTGGAATTGGGAGAGAAGGTACGTGCCGCGGCAGCCGCGCCCGGCATCGACGTCGTCGTCATCGGCTACGCCAACGGCTATCTCGGATACCTCCCGAGCCGTGACACCCCCACGAGCTACGAGACCTTGGTCAGCCCGGTCGCCGAGGGGAGCGGCGAACTCGTCGTGGCGGCCGCGATCGACGCGGCCGGGCAAATCATGAACCGGAGGAGCAGAGATGGCCGAGTCTGAGTTCGCGGCCCACGCCACGGCCCTGATGAGCCGGGTGCTGGGCACGCAGATGCCCGCCATACGGGAGGCGGCCGCTCTGGTGGCCGATTCGCTGGCCGCAGGCGGTGTCCTCCAGTCGTTCGCCACCGGACACTCGAGGATCGTGGCTCTCGAACTCACCGGACGTGCCGGCGGGCTCGCGTCCGCGGGCATGCTGAGCGTCAAAGACCTGGTGATGTTCGGCGGAGTGGACCCCGGGGAGATCCTGGACCCTACGTACGAACGGGTTCCCGGCCTCGCCGAGCGGATCTACGAGCTCGCGCGGCCCGACGCGATCGACCCCTTCCTGATCGTGTCGAACTCCGGCATCAACGCGGCCATCGTCGAGATGGCGCAACTGGCACGCGGGCGGGGGCACCGCGTGGTCGCCATCACCTCCCTCGCCCACACCCGCTCGCCGTCCGCGCGGCACACCGCCGGACCTCACCTGGCCGACCTCGCTGACGTGGTCATCGACAACTGCGCCCCCATCGGGGACGCCTGCGTAGAGCTCACACCGGAGATCCGCATCGGTGCGGTTTCCTCGCTGACCGGCGTGCTCATCGCCCAAGTGCTCACCGAACTCGTGTGCCGTCGCCTGATGGACCGGGGAGCCGGCGTGCCGGTGTTCGTGTCGGCGAATCTCGCCGCTGGTGACGACCACAATGCGGCTCTCTGGGAGCGGTACGGCAAGCGCGTGCGCCCCGTGGAACCTTGATGGTGGCGAAGGCGGGGATACGAGGGCATCCCCGCCTTCGTTCTTCAGGCGCCCTCGGCGGCCTTCAGCTCCGCCTGCTGCTCGACCTCCTGGATCTGCTCCTCGGTCACGACCAGGCTGCCGAACTGCTTGACCGCCTGATAGTACGTCCAGGCGAGCCCGTCGCACGTGGATTTGGACACCCCTGAGTACCGGGCGCAGACCTGTTTCATGTCGAAGTAGAACGCGTCGTCAATTCGTGACTTGTTCGCCGGGAATTGGTTGACGGACTTGTAATTGCGGTAACCGAAATCGTGCCGCCGGCAGGGCGTGCGGAAATCGAAGCCGAGCGGCTGGTCGGGGCTGCTGGAGCACAGGTCGGTGGACCAGTCGAAGGCGTAGTCGGCCCAGGCCCCTTGGTTCTGCCAGGCCGAGAGCCATGCGCCGGCGCCGGTGGCGGTGGGCTGGGAGAAGGCGGACAAGGCGGCGAGCTTCTGCTCCAGCGTGACCGCTTGGGCGGGTAAAGCGAGTCCGAGTACGGTGCCCAGGGAGAGGGCGAGCATGACGAGGGCGCGTCTGACCGTTCTGACCATGAGGAGTACCTGCTTGCTGCTCGGAGCCGGTGCGTGTCATGGCAAGGTTCGCCTGCCGCCCTCACGATGAAGCGAAAAGCGCGGAAATGCAGAAGCAGATTGTGCTCAATTTTTCGCCGGGCTTCGCCGAAGGTCGCTCTTTACAAAGAGTCAATGGCGTGGATAGTGCCTGGCTCAGCGATAGTAGCCCTCGACGGGAACGCGAGCCTCCGCGTACAGGGCCGGACCCTCGGACGGAGGGTCGGCGAAGGCGCTGCCGGGCGGCTTGAGGCCGTCGAGCTGCTCGCCTGACAGCGCGTAGACGACGCGGCCCAGGCCCGAGCGGGCGATCGCGCCCGCGCACATGCCGCAGGGCTGGCAGCTCGTGTACATGGTGGTGGCGGCCGCGGCGGCCGCGTCGAGCTCGCGGGCGGCCCAGCGGGCGAGCTTGAGCTCCGGATGCGCGGTGATGTCGCGGTCGGTCAGCGAGGTGTTGCGCTCCTCGGCCAGGATCGTGCCGTCCGGGCTCGCCAGCAGCGAGCCGAACGGCGGGTTGCCGCCCGCGCGGGCGTCCGCCGCCAGCTCGATGGCGCGGCGCAGGAGATTCTCCTCGTCCAGGGTCACAGGTGCTCCTTCGTCGATCAGGATTGTTGCAGGCGGCGGATCACGGCCTGTTTGGCGAGGGCGAACTCCTCGTCCGTCAGCACGCCCGAGCGGTGCAGCTCGCCCAGCTCGGCCAGGCGGCGCAGGACCGCGTCGTGCACGTCGTCGGCGCCCGGCGGAGGCGGCGGGAGCTCGGGCACGTCGCGCGGGATGCGGGCGAGCACGGCAGCGGCCACCAGGGCGGTCGCGCCGCCGAAGCGCTGGATCCCCCACGACACGCACCGCAGGTCCTTCTGCGGCTGCTGGGCCGGGCCCTCGCCCTTGATCCGGAAGCGGAGCGTGCCGTAGCCCATGCCGGACTGCGGCTTCCACTCCACGCCGGACACATCCGACAGCGGGTACTCCTGCGGCCCCGCCTTCTCCTTCTCCGTGCTGGCGAATCCGGTCCACTCCAGCCGCACCCGCTCGCCGTCGAAGATGGCCGTGCCGTCGCCGGCGGTGGCGGAGATGGGCACGTCGGGCCCTGGCAGCAGGTAGTCCTCGCAGGGGCCGGTCGGGGTCTGGTAGACGACCAACGTGTCGCGGACCTCGTCGGCGAAGTATTCGGCCGCGCCCGCGCGGGTCTTCGGGATCGACAGCCGGTACGGGTCCGCAGGCGACGTCAGCGCCCCCGCCACCACGTCCGACAGCGGATCGGCGCCCTTGCGCAACCGTAAACGCAGGTGCCCGCCCTTGCGGGCCGGCTCGAACGCCACCCCCGCGATCGCGTCGCGCGGGACCACCACCTCGCCCAGCGTCCTGCGCAGATCATGGACGTCCTTGTCGCTGCCTGGCACGACGCGCAGGATTTCGCCGTTGAACGTCCAGGAGCCGTCAGGGACGGCGATCTCGGCCATATTCTCACCCTAAGACAGAGAGGATCGTGATGGAGATCTTCACGAGCTGGCCGTCCTGGACGCACGCGGAGGTCCCGCTCGCCAGGGCGCTCCCGGCGACCACCGTGGACACGTTGCGGGAGGCGGTCGCGTTCGCCGGGCGGTGGCACGGGGCGCAGCAGCGGCCGACCGGGCGGCCGTACGTGGAGCACTTGCTCGAGGCGCTGGAGGTGGCGGTGGCCGGCGCCGGGATCCACGACCGGGACGTGCTGGTGGCGATCGTGCTCCACGACGTGCTGGAGGACACGCCGTGCACCGAGCGGGAGATCGCGCGGCGGTTCGGGGGCCGGGTGGCGGAGCTCGTGCGCTGGGCGAGCAAGCCGCGCGGCGCGGCGAAGGCGGACTACCTCGGCTCGCTCGTCAAGGCCCCGCCGCAGGCCGTGCTCGTGAAGCTGGCCGACCGGGCGAGCAACGTGCAGCAGTTGCAGCGGATGTCGTGGCGGTTCCAGCGGCGCTACTACCTCGAGACCGTCGCGTACATCATGCCGCTGGCCGGAGCCCACCCGTGGTTCGCAGAGTGGTACGCCGAGTGGCGCCGGCTCTGGCGTCGTGTGGAGCGCTGGCCGGCCTAGCCCGTCAGCCGGGCCAGCCGGTTGCGTACGCCGTCGAAGTGGGCGGTCACGGCGGCGGCCGCGGCCGGGCCGTCGCCCGCCAGGACGGCGGTGTAAATGTCGCGATGCCGCCTGGCCACGTCCCCCGGCGGCTCGTCCGGCGTGCCCAGGTGGTCGCGCAGCTGGTAGTAGACGTCCCAGAACGCCCCCAGCAGCTGGCTCACGAGTGGGTTGCCGAGCGGCCGGTAGAGCAGGTCGTGGAAGAGGCGGTCGGTCTCGGGCGAGACCAGGCCCTGCTCCGCCTCGGCGTCCATCCGGGCGATGACGTCGGCCACCGGCGTCAGGTCGGTCCCGGAGCCCAGGTCGATGAGGCGCTGGACGAGGCCGCGCTCCAGGATCTCGCGGATCTCGACGAGGTGGGCGAGGTGGTTCTTGCCGTTCTGCAGCGTGATGCGGCTGTGGAAGGCCAGCTCGTCCACCAGCCCGGCCAGCGACATGCGGCCCACGAACATGCCGAAGCCGTGGCGGATCTCGACGATGCCGACGGCCTGCAGCGCCTTGAGCGCCTCCCTGATCGAGTTGCGGCTCACCTGGAGTTGCTCCATGAGCTCGGACTCCGTCGGCAAGGGGTCCCCGGCCAGCAGCCCGCGCCGGACGATCAGGTCCTTGACGCCCTCTTGGGCCTCGACGGCTCGGCTGGGCCGGGCCGGACGCGGGACAGCGGTCATGAAGGATCCTTTCGTCGTAGGTAACAATCCTGAAATCTTCTGTTGACCTCAAGCGCGTGCAGCATTTAGCGTCCACGTTACGCACAACATAGGACATGGGATGTCCCACGTTCTACATTCGAGGCATTCAGGAGGCATCCGTGAGCTCTGAGTTCAGCCGCCGTGACTTCCTGCGTTTCAGCGGGGCGACGGGTGCGGCGGCGTTCATCGCGGCCACCCTCTCCGCCTGTTCCGGCGGCCCGGCCTCGACCGGCTCGGTAGGCGCCGGAACCAACAAAGATCTGATCACCGCCGTCATCGGGTACGGCAACGACCAGAGCTGGGACCCCACGCAGACCGCGTCGGCGTTCGCGATGGCCGGGATCAACCACATCTACGAGGGACTCCTCGACACCGACCCGATCACCCGCGAGCCCTACCCGGCGCTGGCCACCGCGCTGCCGTCCGACCTCAACGCCACCACCTGGACGTTCACCCTGCGGGACGGCGCCAAGTGGCACGACGGGAAGCCGGTCACAGCCGACGACGTGGTCTTCACCTTCGAGCGCGTGCTCGACCCCGAGGCGAACGTGCTGGTCGGCAACTTCTTCAAGTCCTGGCTGCAGGAGGTGAAGAAGGTCGACGACAAGAACGTCGAGCTGGTCTTCAAGTTCCCGTTCCCGGACGCCGCGCCACGGCTGACGATCGCGAAGATCATGCCGAAGCACGTGTTCGGCCAGGCGGGGGCGTGGGACCAGGCCAAGAGCGGCAAGGCGGTGGGGTCGGGGCCGTACAAGCTGGTCCAGCACAACCCCAAGTCCAACACCTCGTTCGAGGCGTTCGACGGCTACAACGGCCCGCGCCCGGCGACGGTCAAGAAGATGAACTGGCTGACGATCGTGGACGCCGCGGCCCGCGTCGCCAAGATCTCCGGCGGCTCGGCCGAGTCCCAGATCGCCGACAACATCCCGTACGCCAACGTCGAGCAGCTCAAGCAGCAGAGCCTGACCGTCGAGGGCGGCAAGGGCATGAACCACATGTTCCTGATGTTCAACACGGGCGCGAAGCCGTTCGACGACGTACGGGTGCGCCAGGCCCTGCACTACGCGATCGACAAGCAGAAGATGATCGACGTGGCGCTCAAGGGCCACGGCACCGCCTCCAGCTCGTTCCTCAACGAGGGTCACCCGGACCACAAGCGGGCCTCGGTCGTCTACGACTACGACCCGGAGAAGGCCAAGGCGCTGCTCAAGGAGGCCGGCGTCAGCAACCTGACGATCAACCTCATGGCCGTCAACGTCAGCTGGATCGCCGACTGCCTGCCGACCATCGCCTCCTCCTGGGAGGCCATCGGCATCAAGACCACGCTGGAGCCGCAGGACACGGCCGCGTTGTTCACCAAGATGGACCAGTTCCAGGACTACCAGGTGGTCGCGGCGGCCTCGAACCCCAACCAGTTCGGCATGGACGCCGACCTGATCCTGCACTACAACTACGTGCCCGGCGGCCTGTGGATGAAGTACAGCCACTGGGACGGCACCGATGACGCCAAGAAGTTGTTCACGATGATGGACGACGCCGGCAAGGAGACGGACAAGGCCAAGAGGACCGAGCTGATCCACAAATATCTGGACTTCGTGGCTGAGCAGGCCATCCTCTACCCGGTCGTCCACAACGAGCTGATGACCGCCTGGGACCCGAAGAAGTTGTCCGGCATCCGCGCCCAGCCGTACCCCGGCATCAACCTGCTGCAGGCCAAGAGGACATGACGCTCGTCGCCCGGATGCTGCTGCGGCGGCTCCTCATCCTGATCCCCGTGATGCTCGGGGTGGTCGCGTTCGTGTTCATCGTGATGCGCTTCTCCAACAGCAAGCCGGAGTACGCCTACTTCCAGGGCGCGAACCCGACCCCCGAGCAGATCCACCAGTTCCAGCTGGAGAACGGCCTGCTCGACCCGCTGCCGTTGCGTTATGTCCGCTTCGTCGCGGACCTGGCGCAGGGCGACATGGGGACGAGCGTGCTGACCAAGAAACCGGTGCTGGAGTCCGTGACCACCGCGCTGCCGCTCACGCTGCAGCTGACGTTCCTCGGCCTGGCCGTGGCGGTGGTGTTGTCACTGGTGTTCGGCGTGACCGCCGCGTTGTTCCGCGACCGCTGGCCGGACCAGATCATCCGCATGGTGTCGCTGATCGGGGTGGCGGCCCCGGCTTTCTGGCTGGCGCTGCTCATGATCCAGTGGCTGGCGGTCGGCGAGGGCCTGTTCCCCACCGGCGGCTACATCAACCCGGCCGACTCCGTCACCGGCTGGTTGCAGTCGATGACGCTGCCCGCTCTGTCGTTGTCGCTGCCGATCGCGGCCCAGCTCATCCGTATCATCCGCACCTCCATGGTCGAGGAGCTGGACCGCGACTACGTACGCACCGCGATCGGCAGCGGGCTGCCGCCCATCGTGGTCGTCGGCCGGAACGTGCTGCGTAACGCCCTGATCAATCCGCTCACCGTGCTCGGCCTGCGCATCGGCTACCTGATCGGCGGCACCGTGGTGATCGAGACGATCTACGGCCTGCCCGGCATGGGCCAGCTCATGATCAACGCGGTGCGCGACGGCGACCCGGCCGTCGTCCAGGGCGTGGTGCTGACCATCGCGGTCGGCTTCATGGTCGTCAACCTGGTCGTCGACCTCCTCTACCTGCTGGTCAACCCCCGGCTCAGGAGCGCCGCATGAGACGTGGACTGACGGAGCGGCTCTCCCGCCCTGGCATGCGGTTCCGCCGGCTGAAGCCCCTGTCCTGGGTCGCGGTCGGCATCATCGCCGTCGTCGTGCTGGCCGCGCTGCTCGCGCCCTGGATCGCGCCGCACTCGCCGTACTTCCAGGAGGCCGCCGGCGGCGGCCCCTCCGCCGAGCACTGGATGGGCCTCGACAGCGCCAACCGCGACATCCTGTCCAGGCTCCTGTACGGGGCCCGCTGGTCGCTGCTCATCGGCCTCGGCGCGACCGGGCTCGCCCTGGTCGCCGGGGCGATCGTCGGCGCGGTCGCGGCCACCTCGCGCCGCGCGGTCGACGAGACCATCATGCGTCTGCTCGACGTGGTCATGGCCTTCCCCGGCATCGCGCTGGCCGCCGTGCTGGTGGCGGTGTTCGGCGGCAGCATCCCGGTGCTGGTCATGGCCATGGCCTTCCTCTACATGCCGTCCGTGGCCCGGGTCGTGCGGGCCAACGTGCTGGCCCAGTACGGCGAGGACTACGTGGCGGCCGAGCGCATCATCGGCGCCCGCACCCCGCACATCCTCATCAGGCACGTCGCGATCAACTGCGCGGCCCCGGTACTGGTGTTCTGCACGGTGATGGTGGCCGACGCGATCGTGTTCGAGGCGTCGCTGTCGTTCATCGGCGCCGGTGTACGCCCCCCGAACCCGTCCTGGGGCAGCGTCATCGCCGACGGCAAGAATCTGGTCCTGCTCGGCGGCTGGTGGGCCACGGTCTTCCCCGGCCTGCTGATCCTCATCACCGTGCTGGCGCTGAACATCCTGTCCGAAGGCATCTCCGACGCCTGGGCGGCGCCCGCCGCGACCAAGGCCGTCGTCAGGAAGGACGACGCGTTCGAGCAGGCCACACCGGGCTCCGGCGAGGTCGTCGAGCTGCCCGGCCTGGCCGAGGCCGCGCGACGGCTGGCCGAACGTGCCCGCCCGCTCCCGCAGGGCCCGCCGATCCTGGCCGTGGAGCGGCTGCGCATTGGTTTCTCCAGAGGTGGGGACAGCGTCGCGGACTCGGCGACAGTAGACATCGTGGACGGCATCGGCTTCGAGGTGCGGCCGGGCGAGGTGCTCGGCCTGGTCGGAGAGTCCGGCTGCGGCAAGTCGCTGACCGCGCTCACCATCATGGGCCTGCAGCCCCGCGACGCCCGCGTCAGCGGCCACGTGCGCTTCGACCAGCAGGAGCTGCTCGCGCTGCCGCGCCGGGCACGCCGCCACCTGCTCGGCCACGAGATGGCGATGATCTACCAGGACGCGCTGTCCTCGCTGAACCCGGCCATGACCATCAAGGCCCAGCTCAAGCAGCTCACCCGGCGCGGCGGCCGGCGCAGCCCGGCCGAGCTGCTGGAGCTCGTCGGCCTCGACGCCCGCCGCACGCTGCCGTCCTACCCGCACGAGCTGTCGGGCGGTCAGCGGCAGCGGGTGCTCATCGCCATGGCGCTGTCGCGCGAACCCAAGCTGATCGTCGCCGACGAGCCCACGACCGCGCTCGACGTGACCGTCCAAGCCCAGGTCATCGAGCTGCTGCTGCGGCTGCGCGAGGAGCTCGGGTTCGCGCTGATCCTCGTCTCGCACGACCTCGCGCTGGTCGCCGACGTCACCGACCGCGTGGTCGTCATGTACGGCGGCCAGATCGTCGAGGCCGGCGCCACCGCGACCCTGGTCGGCGCGCCCGCCCACCATTACGCCCGCGGCCTGCTCGGCTCGGTCCTGTCGCTGGAGTCGGGCGCCGAGCGGCTCACGCAGATCCGCGGCGTGGTGCCGGCCCCGGCCGACTTCCCGGCCGGGTGCCGCTTCGCCGACCGGTGCCCGATGGCCACCGACGTGTGCCGTACCGAGACTCCGGTGCTGGAAGGGGACGCCACCCACGTGGTGGCCTGCCACCACCCGGCCGTGACCCTCGTGAGGAGTGAGCAGCGTGCTTGAGCTGACCGACGTGCACGTCGTGCACAAGGCCCGCTCGGGCGGGCTGTTCGCGCGCGACCGCGTCTACGCGCTGACCGCCGCGAACCTCACGGTCAACCCGGGCGAGACCGTCGGCGTCGTCGGCGAGTCCGGGTGCGGCAAGTCCACCCTCGCCAAGGTCCTGGTGGGACTGCAGCGGCCGACCGCGGGGACCGTCGTCTTCCGCGGCCAGGATCTGTGGGCCTTGAAGGAGTCCCAGCGGCGGGCGCTGATCGGCTCCAGCGTCGGCATGGTCTTCCAGGACCCGTCCACCGCGCTCAACCGGCGCCTGCCCGTCAGGCAGGTGCTGCGTGACCCGCTCAACGTGCACGGGCGCGGCACCCCGGCCGAGCGCGATGCCCGCGTCCGCGAGCTGCTCGAACTCGTCGGCCTGCCCAGGAGCGCCGCCGACGCGCTGCCGGGGCAGCTGTCCGGCGGGCAGCGCCAGCGGGTGGCCGTGGCCAGGGCGCTCGCGCTCGAACCCGACCTGCTCATCGCCGACGAGCCCACCAGCGCGCTCGACGTGTCGGTCCGGGCGCAGATCCTCAACCTGCTGCTCGACCTGAAGGAACGGCTCGGGCTCGCGCTGGTGTTCGTCTCGCACGACATCCAGACCGTGCGCAGGATGAGCGACCGCGTGGTCACCATGTACCTCGGCAGGATCGTCGAGCAGGCCCCGGCACAGGCCGTGCCGCTGGGGGCCCGGCATCCGTACACGCGGGCGCTGTTCTCCGCGACCCCCGGGCTGATCTCGCCCATCAACCCGATCCCGCTCGTCGGCGCGGTGCCGTCGGCGACGAGGCCGCCGAGCGGGTGCCCGTTCCGCACGCGGTGCTGGCGGGCAGATGACCCCTGTGCCGCGGAGATGCCCGCCGCGCGGACAGACGACGACCACCTCTTCCACTGCCACCATCCGGTGGCGGCGGGAGCGACCGATGTAGAGCTGATCCAGGAGCGTGTATGACGAGTCCCATTGTCGCCGAGTCCGCGACGCTGTCAGGTGTCGCCGAGTCCGCGACGCTGTCAGGTGTCGCCGAGTCCGCGACGCTGTCAGGTGTCATCCCTCCGGTATGCACCCCCATGACCCCCGACTACCAGGTGGACGCCGCCTCGCTCACGCGGCTGGTCGACCATCTGCTGGTGGGCGGGGTGGACGCGCTGTTCGTGCTCGGCTCGTCGTCGGAGGTGGCGTACCTGACGGACGCTCAGCGGCGGGTGGTGCTGGACACCGTGGTCGGGCACGTGGCCGGGCAGGTGCCGGTGCTGGCCGGGGTGATCGACATGACGACGCCGCGGGTGCTCGACCACGCGCGGGTCGCGGTCGAGGCGGGGGTGTCCGGGCTGGTGGCCACCGCGCCGTTCTACACGCGCACCCACCCGGAGGAGATCCGCACGCACTTCCGTACGATCGCCGCCCGCACCGGCCTGCCGGTCTACGCCTACGACCTGCCGGTCTCCGTGCACATCAAACTGAGCGCCGATCTGCTGCTCGAACTGGCCGCCGAAGGGGCGCTGGCCGGGGTCAAGGACTCCAGCGGTGACGACGGCGGCCTGCGTCAGGTCATCATGAGGCGCGAGTCGTCGTTCAGCGTGCTCACCGGGTCCGAGGTGACCGTCGACTCGGCGCTGTGGATGGGCGCCGACGGCGTCGTGCCGGGGCTGGGGAACGTGGACCCGCACGGCTACGTCGAGCTCTACCGTCACGCCTCGCGCGGCGACTGGCAGGCGGCCAGGGCGGAGCAGGAGCGCCTGGTCCGGCTGTTCGAGATCGTCCGGGTCGGTGGCACGCGCATGGGTGGCAGCTCGTCGGGCCTCGGGGCGTTCAAGGCCGCACTGCACCTGCGCGGCATCATCGACTGCCCGATCACCGCGCTCCCGCAGATCCCGCTGAACGACGACGAGATCGGCCAGGTCGGCAAGCTCATGGCCGGGGCCGGGCTGCTCTAGCGCAGGCGGCCCCGGCGGGGCTTGCGGATCAGGGCGTGCCGGCCCGTCCGGCCGTGCCGGCCATCTGGGCGACGTCCTTCGCGCCGTCCTCGATCAGCTTCGAGGCCAGCTCGGACAGCGCCCGCCCGACGGCCAGCTCGTCCCCGATCCCGGGTACGGGCCGGTCGACCGGGTTACGCCGGGCATGCGCCACGCTCTCGTGCCGCTTGCCGTCCGGCGTGAACAACACCACCGTGGCCGTGGTCAGGGCGTCGGCGTCGTCCTCGCTGATCCAGATCTGTACGTTCCACTGTTTGTACTCCACGACGACCACCTCCCAATTCCGACCCTCCTACCCAACGACGCGGGAGTAAAGTCACCCGCCGAAACCGCCACCCGGCGCGACCTTGGTCAGCCACGCCGCGGCCTCCTCCGCCGGCAGGATCCGCCGCAGGCGCACCTCGCCCCGCATCATCGGGTACATCCGGCCGGGGCTCCACGACCGCGCGTACGGCGGCGGGTCGAGCACGACGACGCGTACGCCGTCCCGGCGGGGGATGTCGGCCGGGCGGCCCTCGTTCCAGATCCACTTGCCGTTCGCGTCCACCAGGTTGAACTGGCCGCGTACCGGCTCGGCGCCCGGCTCCACGGGCCCGTCCGCGGCGGCCCGCACCCACGCCGGGTCCGGCCGCACCCCTTCGAGCAGCCCGTCGGCGGCTGGGCCGCTCAGCGCGCCGGCCAGCAGCGTGTGCAACTGGAAGTTGTCGCCGATCCCGCTGATCACGACCTCGTAGCCGCGCCCGCTCTCGCGGTGCAGCACGATCAGCCGCTCGCCGTCGAGCACCCGGAGCAGCCCCGCGAGGAACTCCAGGTCGCCGCGTTCGTCGAGCACCGACCCCAGGGCCGCGATCAGCCGCTCACGGCCCGGCAGCGCCGCCCTGACCTGCGGCGACAGCTGCAGGATCGACATGACGGGCATGGCCCACAGCTCCGCGAGCGTCCACGCGCCGGTGAGCACGATCGCCTGCTCGCGGCTGAGCGCCGCGCTCGTCAGCCGCTCCGCCGTGGCCAACGTCCAGTCGTGGTCGTCGTCCACGGGCTCCGGCGGCTCCTCGCCCGTCGCCGTACGCCATGCCGCGGCGAACGTGCCGGCCAGCTCCAGGCAGTCGCTCAGCCCGTTCACCAGCGGCTCGACCACCGGTGCCGGGTCGGCGCCGCGCTCGGCCAGCGCGCCGCACAACACGCCCAGGCGGGCGCCGATCCCGGAGGGGACCCGCTCGAAGAGCCCGTTGAGCCGCGCCAGCGCTGCGGACAGTGTCTGCGGATCGGCGCCTTCGGTCGCGGCGAACAGCCGCGGCATGACGTCGAAGAAGCGTGCGGAGTCCCTGTTGTCCGCGGCCTGGAGGAGTTCGTCGAGAAGTTGATCGAGCATTGCGGCAGGTTATGACATTCCGGGTGACGCGCGGCGCTCTTTGGGCGTAAAGCCGGTTACGGGCGGTGGGCGGTCCGGTTGCTGATCATCTCTGTACGCCGTCGGCGGACCGCCGCAGCAGGCCCAGGTCGGCCCGCCGCGGCAGGCTCTCCCAGTCACCCTGCGAGGTCACCGCGAACGCCCCCGCCGCGCACGCCGTGCTGAGCCGCTGCCCCGGCTCGGCCCCGGCCAGCCAGTCCGCCAGCCACCCGGCCGCGAACGCGTCCCCGGCGCCCACCGCGTCCACCTCGGTCACCCGGTACGGCTCCGCCCGCCGTACGACACCGTCGGACCACTCCAGGGCGCCCGCCGCGCCGAGCTTGACGAGCACGTGCCGCGGACCGTGCGCCGCCAGCGCCTTGGCCAGCTCGACCGGCCCCTCGGCGTCCGTGATCAGCCGCCCCTCGGCCTCGGTCGCGAACAACACGTCCACCTCGCCGACCGCCTCCCTGAGCCACGCCCCGGCCTCCTCAGGCGTCCACAGAGCCCGCCGGAAGTTGACGTCGAGCGAGACGAGCGCCCCCGCGGACCGCGCGACGGTGATCGCGTGGCGTACGGCCTCGCGCGCGGAGGCGGACAACGCGGGTGTGATCGCGGAGACGTGCAGCACACGGGCCGACCTGATCAGGCCGGCATCGAGGTCGGCGGCCGTCAGCCGGGAGCCCGCGCTGTCCTTGCGGTAATAGCGCACGTCGATCAGGTCGGCCGTACGCCTACCCTTGATCATCAGCCCGGTGGGCGCGTCCGGGTCGCGGACGGCACGCACGTCCACGCCCTCCCCGGCGAGGGCCGACCAGATCAGGTCGCCGAACTCGTCGGCCCCCAATCTGCCGAGCCAGGCCGCGGTGTGCCCGAGCCGGCGCACGCCGATCGCGACGTTGGACTCGGCACCGCCGAAGCCCAGGTCGAAGTCGCGGGCGAAGCGCAACGGCCCGGTGCGGCGGGCGGCGAACAACGCCATGGTCTCACCGAACGTCACCAGATCGATCATCTGCTCGGCCTGCCCAGCTTTCTGCGACTCCTCGGCGCGGCCGGCCGCAGCACGGTGCTCTTGGGCAGCTCGACCGCCTCGGCGAGCTGGGTGAGCGACAGGCCCGAGTGCTCACGGACCCGGTCGAGCACGGCCCGCGCGCCTGAGCGAGCTGGACTGGTTGCGTTCGGGCACGAGGGCCAACATACCTCGCGAACCCGCCACGCAACATGGCGTCTTGCCATGCAGAACTACGTCCTGGCGGTGCCGCGGCTGGTGTCAGGCTGGGAGGGGCGGTCAAGGACTGAAATTTCGTGCTTGTCGCTCGGGGCGAGGAACTCCAGCAGCCGCAGCCCCTCCTGCTCGACCTCGTCCAGCACGGAGATCGGCGCCCACTGGTGGATGGTCAGCGTCGAGACGCCTTTCGCCCGGGTGACCGTCCAGTCCCCGGCGCTGACGCCGTCCACCAGGATCGACCGCGGCATCACATTGGTGCCCATGAAGCCCTGCATCGCGGCCATCCCCGTCTCCGTGATGACCCTGGACCGGTCGGCGTGGGACAGGAACAGGTTGTCGAAGTCGTACATCAGCCGGACCGGAGCCGGCACGTCCTCGCCAGGTCGTGGGGCGTCCGGCAGGTCGTACAGGGTGCGGCCCGCCTCGTCCCTGAACCGCACCAGGTCCATCGACTCCACGACCTCGCCCAGCCGGGTAAGCCCCGACCACGTCTGCGCGTCCATCACCGACGCGGGACCGAACGCCGCCAGATAGCGCCGCACCAGCTCGGCCGGCGTCATCGGCGGCACCTCGAAGCCCAGCCAGGACTCCGCGCTCGTGTGCGCGACCGGCCCGCTCTTGCCCCACAGCCCGCGCGGTGGCACCTGCACCAGCGGCACCAGCCACCGCACTCCCTGGCCGAGCGCGTGCGGGTCGTTGTCCGGCCACCGCTCGGCCAGCGCCCGCCCGAGCTCGGCGAACGTCATGGGCCGCTCCTCCAGCAGCGCCCGCCCGGTGGCCGCCAGCTCGTCGAGGTCCACCCCCGCCAGGCGTTTCCCGTACGTCGACCGGGTCCCGCGCTCGGTGACCGCCTGCAACAGCGGGCGCATGGCCAGGCAGTCGCGGGCGCTGACGAGGTGGATGGTGGAGCGCTGCAGTGCGATGCGGACGAGCTCACGCGACAGCAGCAGGTCGGCGGCGTCGCCCGGTTGGAAGTCCGCGATGCGGTTCCACAGGCCCGTGTACCAGGTGTGCGGGGTCTGCGCCTGCAATCCGCCGAGATGCTCGACGACGTCGACCACTGTCATGCCGGTGCGGCGCAGCAGGAGCTGACGGTCGAGCGTGGCCCGGTTGAGCGCCCTGCGGGTGATGAGGGGATCCATGGCTCAAAGGTAGGGGCTATTGCGGCCGGGCCCGGGCCGCAATAGCCCCCAATGTCCGCCGGCGGTCGGTGGCCGGCTCGTGGTCCCGCGGGCGTTCGTCCACGTTGGACGCCATGCGGCCATCGCCGCGCTCACGCCGCTGACCAGGACCGACCTGCCGGACGAGCCCACAGTGGTGCTCCGGCGCACGCTCCTCGCCGCCGCCGAGCAGCTGGAAGCGGCCCAGCTCACGTTGCCCCGCGCTGCCGGACCTGGAGCAGGGCGATCTGGAGCCGGCGGCGAGCGGGCGGGCGGTGCTGCGCCCGCAGGACACCGCCAGGCTTGGGGCTGACGCCGCAGGAGCACACGGTGGCGGTGCTGATCAGCGGACCAACCGGCGTGAGCGGACATACCCGCGCACATGACGTGGACAGCATCTCGGCCCTACGCTGCTCTGCATGCACAAACGCGTGATCGACGGCCGCTTCGAGCTGATGGAGCGGCTCGGCGGCGGCGGCATGGGCCTGGTGTGGCGCGCCTGGGACGTGGCCCTGCACCGCGAGGTCGCGCTCAAGGAGGTACGCCCGCCGGATCCCTCCATGGACGAGCAGGACCCGACCCGCGCCCGGGAGCTGCGGGCCAGGGTCTTGCGAGAGGCCCGTGCCCTCGCCCGCCTGAACCACCCGCACGTGGTCACCATCCACCACATCGTCGATCCCGGCGAGCAGGGTTACCCGTGGCTCGTCATGGAGCTGGTCACCGGCGGCTCGCTCCAGAACCGCCTGCAGCGCGGCCCCATGTCACCCGCCGAGGCGGCCCGGCTCGGCCGCGAGGTCTTATCGGCCCTGCGAGCCGCGCACGCCGTCGGCATCCAGCACCGCGACGTCAAGCCCGGCAACGTGCTGCTGCGTGAGGACGGCCGGTCGGTGCTCACCGACTTCGGCATCGCGGCGGTACGCGAGTCCACGAGCCTGACGGCCACCGGGTCGTTCATCGGCTCGCCCGAGTACATGGCGCCCGAGCGCATCAACGGCTACGAAGGCGACCCCGCCTCCGACCTGTGGTCCCTCGGCATGTTGTTGTACGTCGCCGTGGAGGGACGGCACCCGCTGCGCCGCAGCACCACGCTGGCGACGCTGGCCGCCGTGCTCAACCAGGACGTGCCGCACCCGGAGCGCGCCGGACCCCTCGGCCCCGTGCTGCTGGCACTCCTCCGGCGCGACCCCGCCGCCCGCCCCGACGCCGAGACCTTGGACCGCCTGCTGACCTCGGCCGCCGAGCCAGGCTCCGGCCCGGGCCTCTTGCCGCCCTCGAGACCCGCAGGGCCGGGACACCCGACGCCGGTCGCCGCCCGGCCGCACGGTCCGGCCGGGGGGCCGCCCATGGCCGGGCACACCGTGCCACCCGGCTACGGCGGCCATGCGGCGCCGCAGCCGCCCCCGTGGGCTGCGGCGCCGATCTCGCAGGTGCAGACCGTGCGCTCGCGCCGCACCGGCCGCGCCGCCCGCAACGTGGGGACGGCACTCTCCCTCGCGGCGCTCGTCGTGGCCGGCGTGCTGGTGTGGCGATTCCTCCCGATCACCTCCACCACCACCACGCCCTCCGGCGACGACCCGACGGCACTGAGCGTCACCCCGGCGGCCAGCAGCGACCCCGAGACCCCGGCCGAGACGAAGACCGAGAGCAGCGAGCCGGAGAATCTGCTGACCCCCGCGGACATGAGAGCCATGATCGCCAAGGTCAAGGAGGAGATCGGCGGCAGCAAGGTCGCCGGCATGACGGTCTACCCGACCTATGCCCTCATCGAGGCGCCAACCGCGGCCGACAAGGAGGTTTATGACAGATACAACTACCGCGACGGCGCCGTCAGCCGCTTCGGAAGCGGCGGCGTCCTCATCGACCCTCTGGTGGACCTGGACAAGTACGACTGGAACGCTCTTCCCGGGCTCGTCAAGAAGGCGAACAAGGATCTGGGGGTTCCCGAACCCACCACGCGTTACGTGATCGTAGGCCCCGACAGCACGTCCGGGACCCCGGTGCTGCGCGTCTACGTGTCCGACAGTTACCACCGCACCGGATACCTGGTCGCCAACCTCCAGGGCAAGGTGGTCAGGACGTACCCGCACAGTTAGCCGAAGACCGCGAGGTCGCCCGTCAGCACACGTTCTGGTAGCCGCTCTCCGGGATCAGGCGCGACCACTCCGCCCTGCTCAGCGGCCCGCCCGCCCGCGCGCACACCTCCTGAGCCGTCAGCGCGGGATCGACCGGGCTCTCGCGTACGGTGCCGTCCAGCGCCACGCCGCGCAGCCGCTTGCCGTCCTGGCTGAAGGCCAGCCCCGCGGCCCATGACGTGACCTGGCCGACCTCGCGCAACGTGTGCACGTCCCACAACGACGTAAGGGCGGCGTCGACGGCCAGCAGGCCGCCCTCCGGCGAGAACCGCAGCTCGTCCACCGCCGACGTGCCGGTCTCGATCGTGCCCAGCCGCGTGCCGCCGCGGAGGTCCCAGAGCAGCACCCGGCCGCCGTCCAGCCCGAACGCCAGCGTGCGCCCGTCGGGGGAGAAGGCGAGCGCGGTCGGCACCGGCGCGTCGGCGGTGGCGCCGGTGCGCAGGTCGAGCGGGGTGACCTTGCCGGTGCGCAGGTCCAGCAGCTTGGCGCCGGCGGCCAGCGTCGAGCCGTCCGGGCTGAAGGCCAGCGCCAGGTCGCCCGCGTCCTCGTACACCCTGACCCGGCGGCCCGCGCGTACGTCCCACGTCTCCAGGGTCCGGCCGCGCGCGGTGGCGAGGAGGTCGCCCTTGGGGGAGAGCGCCACGGCCAGCGCGTCACCGCCCGCGTCGATGGTGGTCACCAGGTTGCTGCCGGCCACGTTCCACACGGTCACCGGGTCGCCGGCGACGGCCAGCAGGCGGCCGCCCGCGTCGAAGGCTAGGTCGCCGGCGGCGGCGATCCTGCCGAGCTTCCTGCGTTCCACGGTGTCGGTGAGCTCGATCGTGTTCCCGACCTCCTTGGCCGCGTACCTGCCGTCGCCGGAGAAGGCGGCGGCCGCGTGGTCGCCGGACGGCGCGGGCAGGCCGGACACGTCGAGGGAGACGACCGAGCCGGTGCCGCTCAGGTAGCGCAGCGTCATCCCGTCGGCGGAGAACGCCAGGCCGGGCTGGGGATCCTTCAGCGGGTACGAGCCGGCCAGCCGGCGCTCGGCCACGTTCCACACGCGGACCTCGCCGTTGCCCGGCAGGGCGAGCAGGCGGCCGTCGGGGCTGAAGACGGGGACGTCCGCCGAGGCGCCGAGGGGCGCCGCCAGCCTGTGTGTGACCACTCGCTGGGCGGTCTCCAACCCGCCGGTGCGGGCGTCCGCGCGCGGCTCAGCGCCTCGGGCGTCATGCCCCGCCCGCCCGGTCTCCACCTGGCGGGTCCTGGGCGTGCCGTCGCCCCGCAGGTCCTGGTCGAGGGCGTCGGCCGCCGTCTTCGCCGGGTTCACCAGGGTGACCCCGTCGCGTCCCACCACGGCCAGCACGCTCCCGTCCGGGCTGAACGCCATGGACGGCGCCGCCGCGTCCGGGCCGACCAGCGGGACCACCTCGACGGTCGCCGTTTTCGTACGGCCCGCCAGCTCCCACAACTCCACCCGCCCGTCCACGCGGGAGACCGCCGCCCTGGTCCCGTCCGCCGACAGCGCCACCTTGCGGTCGGCGACCTGGAACAACACCCGGGCGCCTCGGTAGACCCTGGTCTGGTTGCCCCTGCTGATGGCGTACACGCCGGCGGCCGGCGGGCGCCCGGTCGCCACGTCGAACGGCCGGCCGTCCACTCCCTCGGCGAACCGCCCGTCGTCGCTGAGCGCCGCGTGGCCCGGCGGCAGCCCGTACGCGGCCACGCGCCGCCCGCCCACGACGTCCCAGACCGTGACCGCTTCGACGTCCCACTTGACCAGCTCGTCACCGCGCAGCAGGTAACGGGCCCGCGAGTCCGGCGCCGGATCGGTGAACACGCCCAGCTCCGGCTGCACGAGGGAGGCCTGCAACGCCGCCCGCGCCTCGAACACCGGTGACATCCGCCAGGCGGCCACGCTCAGCCGCATGGCCGTACGCGGATCCGACGTCCGCAGCGCCTCGGCCCGCGCCGCCACCGCCCGCGCGTTCGCCTCGATGAGCTGCCCCCGCAGGTCGTTCTGGCCCTGCACGGAGACCACCGACATCGACACCGCGACGGCCAGCACCGCGCCCAGCGTCGTCAGCACGGGGATCAGCATTCTCCTGCGTTGTTTGGACAGGGTCACGCTGTCGTTGATGAAGTCACGTTCGAGCTGGTTGAGCCGCAGGTGGCGGCGTTTGGTCGCGGCCCAGCCGAGCGCCGTGTCGAGCTCTTCGCCGCGGAAGAGGTGGCTCCTGCCGCGCCGGTGCCGCGACCAGCGGCCGGCCGCCTCCCTGATGCGCCGGTGCACCAGCATGCTCTCGCGCTCGTCCGTCACCCAGCCGCGCAACCTGGGCCAGGCCCGGTACAGCGCGGCGCTGGCGGGCACGATCCGGCCGTCGCCGACGGCCACCAGCTTGCCGACGGGGGTCTCGGCCGGCGGGACGCGGACGCTGCGGCGCACCAGGAGGCCGGCGTCCATGAGCGGCCGGAGCACGCCGCTCTCGTCGTGCGGGCTGTCGCCGTCCAGCAGCCGCAGCAGCAGGCCGGGCACCTCCTCCTGCTGTCGAGGGGTGAGGGCCAGGTACGCCGCCTCGGCCACCTCGCTGAGCGAGCGCGGTCCCGCGTGCCCTCCCGGCGGGCGGAGCTCGGCCGTGCTCTCGATGAGCAGCTCCGGCGCGACGGGACGGTCGGCCGGGTCCTTGGCCAGAGCGCGCCCGACCAGCTCCCGCAGCGGGCTGGGCAGCGTGCTCAGATCGGGGTCCACGGTCAGCAGCCGGTGCATGACGCCGCCCAGGCTCTCCCCGTGGAACGGGTCGTGGCCGGTGGCCGCGAACAACACCACCGCTCCCCAGGCGAACACGTCGGCCGCCGCCCCGGCCTCCTGGCCGGTCAGCACCTCGGGAGCCAGGTAGGTGAACGCGTCGTCCACCGATCCCGCGGCAGGCAGGCCCAGCTCGATCACCTTGGGGCCGTCGTCCGCCAGCAGCACGCTCTCGGGATTGAGCCCGCGATGCGTCAGTCCCGCCTCGTGCAGCGCGCGCAGGGCCGTGGCCAGCGCGCCGGCCAGGGCGACCAACTCGTCGCCCTGGTACGGGCCGTGCAGCTCGACCGAGCGCCGCAGGTCAGGACCGTCGACGTATTCGCTCACCACGTAGGGCACGCCCTCGTCGACCCCGACGGCGACCACCTCGGCCAGATGGGGACAGCTCACCCGCTCGAACCGCCGGCCGCCGGCCTGCCCGCGCGGCACCGTGACCGCGTACCTGCGGCCCTCGTCGTCGTAGGCGTCGTAGACCAGGCCGCGCCCGCCCGCGCCGAGCCGGGCCGCCAGCCAGTAGCCGCCAAGCCTCTCGGGATCGCCGGGCACCATCATCACTGATGCTTAGATGCGTGGCGCGGTGCATTGGTTGTCCGAAATGACGCAGGTCTCCCGCGCGCCTCGGAGGAACCCCGCGTCATGATCATTATGCCCGTCCTTCGTCGGTCACCGGTGCGCGGGCTTGCCCAGCGCCCGCAGCACAGCGTCCCGCACCTGCTCCGGACGTAGCGCGGCGACATCGGCCACGAGGTCGGCGACCGCGCGGAAGAAGGGCTCGCGGCGGCCCCGCATGGCGGCCGGGTCGAAGTCGGGGCGATGGTGGCCGGAGCGCATCCGCTCGGCCAGCACGTCGTCGGAGGCGTCCACCCAGACCACGAAAGGATCACGCAGCGCCGCCCGCACCTTCGGGTCCTCGACCGTGCTGGCGGCCGCCGCGATCACCTTGGGCTCGCCGGCCAGCTCGTGGAGCACGTGCTCGGCCTCGTACCGGTGCAGTGTGTCGGCCCCTTCGCGGCGGGCGATCTCCGCGGCCGTGCCGCCGTACCGGGACTGCAGGTACGGGTCGCTGTCGCTCAGCTCCAGCCCGAGCGCCTCTGCGATCAGCCGGCCTGCCGTCGTCTTCCCGGAGCCCATCAGCCCGATCACCACGACTGGTTTGTTTTTCGACATGTGGATAGAGGTTCCTTCGTGTCAAGGAGGTAAATCTGATGACCATCGCCGGAAGCATCATCCTCATCATGCTCGGTGCGATCCTCACCTGGGCCGTCGAATTCGATCTCGCCGGCCTCGACATCAACGTAGTGGGGCTCATCCTCATGCTCGGCGGAGTCGCCGGACTCCTGTTCGGCATATACAGGATCAGCGTCACCCGTAGGGCGGTCGGTCCGATCGACGAGCCGGTGCACCGCCACGAGATCTACGAAGAGCCTGAAGCCCGCAGGACCACCGTGTACGAGGAGCGCCGCCACTACGACGAGCCACCGCTGTAGGAGGTGAAGCATGCCAGCCGTCGAAGAGCTGCCGTCGACCATCAAGCGTTCGCCGAAGAAGGCGCAGAACACGTGGATCAAGGCCCACGACAACGCCGTGAAGGAATACGGCGAGGGGCGCAGGGCCCACATGACGGCGTTCGCCGCGTTGAAGCACTCCTTCGAGAAGGTCGGCGACCATTGGGAGCCGAAGGAGAAGAAGGGGCCCTCCGACAAGGGGGCGACCGACCGGTCCGGCCGGACGGCCGAAGGCGTGAACGCCAATGCCACCAAGGAGCACCTGCAAGACGTGGCCGCCAGGCTCGGAGTGCGCGGCCGGTCCAAGATGACCAAGCAGGAGTTGGTCGACGCCATCAAGAAGGCCAACAGGAAGGTCACCGCGAAGGCGCGGTGACCCGTCCTCAAGGACAAAAGGTCACAACAACCGCTTGACCGCCGCGACGATAGCGTGGCGGTCAATGCGTGCGTCCGACAGTTGTTCCTCCGGCGTCGCGGAACCGGGCAGCCCTGTCACGCCCAGCTTGGTGACCCGCGGCCCGAGCTCGCACACGGCGTCCATGACCGCGTCGCCGAGCCCGCCTTCCAGCCGGTGATCCTCGACCGTGATCAGGGTGCCCGTGGTCGTGGCCGCCTCGGCCAGCGCCGCCGCGTCGACCGGTTTGACCGAGTACAGGTCGATCACCCCCACCGGGACCCCGGACGCGGCGAGCTCGTCGGCCGCCGCCAGCGCCTCGTGCACGGTCACCCCGGCCGCCACGATCGTGGCCCGGTCATCGGGGGAGTGCCGCAGCACCCGCGACCCGCCGACGGGGAACCGCTCGCCCGGCTCATAGATCACCGGCGTGCTCCCGCGCGTGGTCCGCAGGTAGGACACGCCCTCGACGTCCGCCATCTCGGCGACCAGCGCCGCCGTCTGGTTGGCGTCGCACGGATACAACACGGTGCTGCCGTACAGGGCCCGCAGCATGGCCAGGTCCTCCAGCCCCATCTGCGAAGGGCCGTCCTCCCCGATCGCCACGCCCGCGTGCGAGCCGACCAGCCGGATCGAGGCCCGGCTCACCGCGGCCATCCTGATGAAGTCGTGCGCCCGGGTGAAGAACGCCGCGAACGTGGCCGCGTACGGCTTCCACCCCCGCACCTGCAGCCCGACCGCCGCGGCCACCATCTGCTGTTCGGCGATGTACATCTCGAAGAACCGCTCGGGGAACGCCGCACCGAACGTCTCGGTCTTGGTCGAGTCCGCGACCTCGCCGTCCAGCGCCACCACGTCGCCCCTGGCCGCGCCGAGCGCCTTGAGCGCCTCCCCGTACGCCGCCCGCGTGGCGACCTTGTCGCCCACCTTGTAAGCGGGCAGCTCCAGCTGCCCGCTCTCGAACCGGTGCGGCGTGGGCGCCTTCTCCGGTGCGCGTACCTCGACCCGCACGTCCCGTGGCCCGCCCAGCTCCTCGACGGCCTTGCCGGGATCCTTCAGCGCCTTGCCGTGCGCGCCCTCGCGGTTCTCGACCTCCACCACGCCCTCGCCCTTACGTGTCTTGGCGAGGATCACGGTCGGCCGCCGGCGGGTGTTGCAGGCGTCGCTCAGCGCGAAGTCGATCTGCCCGGGATCGTGCCCGTCGATCTCGATCGTGTGCCACCCGAACGCTCCGAACCTGCGCGCGTACGCCCCGATGTCCCACCCGTGCCTGGTGGGGCCGCGCTGGCCGAGCCGGTTCACGTCGACGATGGCGGTCAGGTTCGCCAGGCCCTCGTCCCCGGCGTGCTCCGCGGCCTCCCAGATCGATCCCTCGGCCAGCTCGCTGTCGCCGCATAGCACCCACACCCGGTACGGCAGCCGTTCCAGCCGCCCGGCCATGGCCACTCCCACGCCGATCGGCAACCCCTGCCCGAGCGACCCGGTCGCCACGTCCACCCAGGGCAGGCGAGGGGTCGGATGGCCTTCCAGCCGGCTCCCGCGCTTCCTGAACGACAGCAGCTCCTCGTCGTCGACGATCCCAGCCGCTTTATAGAGGGAGTAGAGCAGGGGAGAGGCGTGGCCCTTGGAGAAGATCAGGTGGTCGTTGGCGGGGTTGCCGGGGTCGGTGAAGTCATAGCGGAGGTGGCAGGCGAACAACACGGCCATCAGGTCGGCCGCGGACATGGACGAGGTCGGATGGCCGGAGCCGGCCGCGGCGGCGGCCCGTACGGAGTCGACACGTAGTTGCGCGGCCAGCTCGGCCAGGTACTGAAGATCGCGCTCAGGCATCATGGCCTCCTCGAGACGGTTCCTGGCCGCCTACCCCCTCCGGCCCGCTTAAGTCTGCGGGGCCCTAGCGGACCCGCGGCAGAACTTCACGCGCGTAGAAGTCGAAGAACGCGTCCTGCTCGTCACCGATCTGGTTGACGTACACCTCCGTGAACCCGGCCTCCACGTACTGCCTGATCGCCTGGACGTGGACCTCGGGGTCCGGGCCGACAGGGCTGCCGTTGACGGCCTCCTCCTCGGTGACCGACTGCGCGAGCTGCTCGAAGTGGCGCGGCAGTGGCAGGATCTGCGACGCCTCGCCCTTGATGCCCTGCGTGGGCCACAGGCGGTGCACGGTCTTGCGCGCCGCACCTTCGTCGGTGGCGTAGCAGGCCTTCAGCCCGCCGAGCGTCGGCTTGCCCGCGCCGCCGGCCTGCTGGAAGCGCTGGACGGACTCGGCGTTCGGCGCGGTGGAGATGTAGCCGTCGGCGATGCGCCCGGCCAGCTCCGTGGACTTCTCGCCGAGCCCCGACATGAGGATGGGCGCGGGCTCGTCCGGCAGGGTGTAGAGCCGGGCGGTGTCCACCCGGTAATGGGCGCCCCGATGCGTGACCAGCTTGCCGGTGAACAGCTCACGCATCAGCTCGACGGCCTCCTCCAGCATCTCCAGCCGCTCGGCGAGCGGGGGCCAGCGGGACTCGAGCACATGCTCGTTGAGCGCCTCGCCGGTGCCCACGCCCAGCCGGAAGCGCCCTCCGGTCAGGGCCGCGGTGGTGGCCGTGGCCTGCGCGATGACGACCGGGTGGGTACGGACGAGCGGGCAGGTCACCGCTGTGGTGATCGGCAGGGATGTGGCCTCGGCCAGGGCGCCGATCACGGACCAGACGAACGGGGATTCGCCCTGCTCGTCGAGCCATGGGTGGAAGTGATCGGAGATCCAGAGGGACTCGAAGCCGGCGCGTTCCGCGGCCTTGGCCTGCTGTATCAGCTCTTTGGGGCCGTGCTCCTCGCACGACAGGAAATAGCCGAATGTCGTCATATGTTTTTCCCTGCCCCTTGCGGCAGGGAAAAACATGTTACGTGGCTGACCCTCAGGGCAGTTGCAGCCCATGGCTACTTTGCTCTGGATCATCGCGGTAATACTCGTCATCGCCGGGATCTACGTGATTCTGGCCCGGCGCGACCTTCTCTGGGGGATCGTCCTGATCGTCCTCGGTTTCCTGGTCGGACCCGGTGGGGTCAGCATCTTCAATGTCTAGGGGCGCCCGCCGCCCGGTCCCCCGTCCACCTGCGCCGCTGGACCGATCCTCGAGAACGGTCCAGCGGTTCTCTAAGTTTTGCCCGATTTAGTCGGACTTTGTCGAAATATCATGAGCAGCGCACCTCAATGCCGCATTGCCGGGCATGGATGATGCGTGAGCAAGTACCCGCCGTTCAGTCGCTACGAGTCCGGCGCGGCGTCGGCGAGAGTCCGTGACCAACTGGCCAGGCTCCGTCACCACCTACGGAATGAGGCCATACTCGACGAGGCCACCGCCCGGCTCGCGACCGAGCTGAACATCCGGCCGGGCGAGGCCGCGGAGCGACTTGCCAGGATGGCCCAGCACAGCGGCCTCGGTCTGGTGGAGGTCGCCAAGGGCATCGAGCGCCCGGCCGAGGACGAGGTGGTGACGCCCGACGTCCCTGGCTGGGCGCGGGGCATGCTGGAGGCGGTCCACGCCTCGGCCGCCTACCTCACGCCGATCAAGGACTCGACCGGCCGGGTCGTCGACTTCCTGATCCTGGCCGCCAACCGGCACGCCAAGACCGTGGCCGGGCGCACGGCCGTCGACCTGGCCGGGCGGCGGCTGATGTGCGCCTGCCCCGGCGTGGCCGGCTCAGGGCTGCTCGACGACTACATCAGCGCGTACGAGACCGGCGAGCCCGTGCACCGCGAGCCGCTGGAGTACGTGGAGGTCCTGGACCACCTGCTCTGGCCGGCCACGCTGAGCGTGCGCGCGGCGCGGGTGGCCGACGGGCTGCTGGTGAGCTGGCGGGCCCTGGACGATCAGGAGCTGCTCGTCTCCGGTTGGGAGCGCGCTCAGCGCCTGGCCGAGCTGGGCTGGGCCGAGTGGAACCTGGCCACGGAGCGCATCCTGTGGACGCCCCAGATGTATGAGATGTTCGGCCGCGACCGCGGTGAAGGGCCGATGTCCCTGGAGGACCTGCCCGCCGTGGCGGTGCCCGAGGACCTGCCGATCGTCGAGGACCAGCTGCGTTCGCTGCTGGAGTACCGCGAGGCGGTCGAGACCGAGTTCAGGATCCAGCACCGGCACGGGGTGCGGCATCTCAGCGTCTTCAGCGAGCCGATCCTCGACGGCGAGGGCGTGCCGGTCAAGGTCCGTTGCCTGGCCCAGGACGTGACCAGGAACCGCCGCAGGGAACGGGCCCTGGCCGTGGCCCACGAGCAGGCCCACCGGCAGCGCCAGCGTGCCGAGGAGGAGCACCAGGTCACGCTCCAGTTGCAGGACACGATCCTGCCGATGCGCCACGGCCTGGTCCACCTGCCCAACCTCACCGTCGGCGTGCGTTACCTGCCCGGCGAAGAGCTCGCCCGGGTCGGCGGCGACTGGTTCAAGACCCGCCTCATCCCCGACGGCAGAGTGCTCCTGGCCATCGGGGACGCGATGGGGCACGGGCTGACCGCCGCGAGCATCATGATGCAGATGCGCTCAGGGCTCGCCGGTCTCGCCTACACCGGTGAGTCCGCGGACCGGCTCACGACCTGGCTGAACGACGTCCTCGTGCACTCCAACGAGGGCGTCACCGTGACCGGGACCGCGATCATCGGCCACTTCCGGCCGGAGGACCGCACGTTCTCCTGGACGAACGCGGGCCATCCCGCGCCACTGCTCATCAGGGACGGCCGCGCGCAGCTGGTGCCGGGGAGCTCCGGCATGATGCTCGGGGCCTTCGACGCCACCGAGTACTCGATGACCACCACGCAGCTCCAGACCGGGGACGTGCTGGTCCTCTACACCGACGGGATCGTCGAACGGCGTGGGCAGGACCTGGAGTCCGGCCTGGCCGCCCTGGTCCAGGCCGCGCACTTCTGCTGCGGCGACGGCCCGGAAGACCTGATCACCTGCCTGCTGAAGCGGCTGGGCGGGGACAGCGCCGAGGACGACGTCTGCGTCCTCGCCGCACAGATCCTCTAGAAGTGCTCCGACTCACCCATGCAGTAGATGCCGTACGCCCGGCGCAACACCGGCAGCGCCACGTTACGCACCCTGATGCCGCCCGGCGTCATGCCCTTCTCACTGCCCTTGTGCGCGTGCCCGTGCACGATCAGGTCGGCGCCGGCCGTGTCGACCGCCTCGGCCAGGAGGTAGCTGCCGAGGAAGGGGTAGATCTCCGGCGGCTCTCCCTCCAGCGTCTCCTTGATCGGGGAGTAGTGGGACACCACCACGCGGTGGTCGGCCACGATCTCCTTCAGCGCGACCTTCCACGCCTCGGCGATGTAGCGGGTGTGGGCCACGAAGTTCTTGATCTCGCGCTCACCGAACTCGCTCGCGCACTTGCCGGCGAATCCGCCGCCGAAGCCCTTGCCGCCGACCACGCCCAGCTTGTGCTCACCGCACTGGACCACCGCGCCGTCGTCGTCGAGCACGACGACGCCAGCGTCGCGGAGCTCGGCGGCGATCTCGTACTGCAGGTCGGAGTGGTAGTCATGGTTGCCGAGGACCGCGACGACCGGGATGGTCAGGCCGCGCAGCTCGTCGGCCACCACCTTGCCCTCATCCAGCGTGCCGTGCCTGGTCAGGTCTCCGGCCAGCAGGAATATGTCGGCGCGGTCCTCGATGCCCTCGAGCTTCTTGCGGTATTGGCCGCGTACGTCCTCGCCCAGGTGGATGTCTCCCACGGCCGCTATGCGCAGGTCAATCAAGGTGCTCATCCTCTCCTGGCTCGCTGAAGTCCACGACCTTGATCTCGTTGTGCACGCGGAGCTCGGGGGCGGCCTCGTGCGCCACCTGGCCGAGTCGTTCGCGCTGCTCGGCCCCGCTCACCTGACCGCGCAGGAACAGCTGGTCGCCTCTTATGTCCACGCGAATTCCGAGCTCGTGCGTGCGTCCGTCCTCGGCCAGCGCCTGCTGGACGCGGGCCGCGACGTACTGCGGAGCTTCCATCGCTCGCCTCCTTCTTCTGTCGCCGCATGCCCGGGGCTGAAACGCTCAAACGGTCCGGACCTCCGATCGAATCAGGTCGATGACCGCCCGTTCCACCGTGCCCGCCGTCGCCAGCTGCCCGAAGTCGGCGTCCGCGCCGAGCTCGGTCAGCACCGCGGCGATGGTCCTGTCCTGGTCGTACGCCTCCACCACCCGCGGGTCCACGTACGACGCGCGTGCCACGGTGGGGGTGTTGCCCAGGTATTCGGCGACCTCCCGCATGACGCGGGTGACCGCTCTCTTCTTCCTGGACGGGCCTTCCTTCCCGGCCGGCCTGGACACCGCCAGCCCCACGGCCGCCAGGACGGTGGCGTGCCAGGTGCGGAAGTCCTTGGCCGTGACCTCGTACCCGATGGTCTCGCGGAGGTAGTCGTTGATGTCCTCGCTCCTGACGTCGGACCAGCCGCCCGCGTGCCGGTACCGCAGCAGCTCGCCGTCCGCGCCGAGCGCCTTGAGCGAGCGCAGCACCGCGCACACCCCCGGGTCGGCCACCTCGACCTCGCGTGAGGTGTCGCCTTTGGCCTGGTAGGAGCAGGTGACGATGCCGTTGGCGCAGGTGACGTGCTCCATCCTGAGCGTCGCCAGGCCGTAGGTGTCGTAGCTCTCGCCGCCGATGCGGAAGAAGCCGATGTCCAGCAGGCGCGCGGCCGCCGCCAGCACCCGTGACCTGGTCAGGCCGCGTCCCTGGAGCTGGTCGTCCACCGCTTTCCTGAATGCCGGCAGCCGCTCGGCCACGTCCAGCACGTGGTCGAACTTGACCCGGTCCTGCTGCTCGCGCCATATGTCGTGGTAGCGGTACTGCCTGCGGCCGGCCGCGTCCGTCCCGGCGGCCTGCAGGTGCCCGTACGGCGACGTGCATATCCACACGTCGGTCCAGGCAGGGGGGATGGCCAGCGCCTTGATCCGCGCCAATGTGGCACGGTCGCTCACCGGGCGGCCGTCAGGCCCCTCATAGCTGAACCCCCGCCCGCGGCGCCGCCGCACGATCCCCGGTTCACTCTGGTCACTGGGCTTCAGCTCCGGCACGAAGGGCGGCTACCCCGGACGTTAGGCGGCAAACAGGACGGGCAGGTGAGCGCCATGGTTGATAACGGAAAGTGGCACGAGGAGCGGGACCGCAAGGGCCACGCCATGGTGCCGGCCACACCGCGCGACGTGGTGCACATCAGGGTGGGCTCGTTCCTGCTGGTGTTCATGTTCGCGTTCGCGGTGCTGGGGGTCATCACCGGAGCGCCTGTGATGACGGGGATCGCGGTCGTGCTGGCCGTGGCCACGGTGGTCGACATAGTGCTGGCCGTACGACGCCAGAAGCAGCGGAGCGACGGAGAGGCGGGCTGATCTCGACATGGCACCACTTCGAGGGCGGGTTGTGGTGGTGACGGGCGCGAGCGGCGGGGTCGGCCGGGCGGTCGTGCGCGAGCTGGGGCAGCAGGGCGCCGAGGTGGCGCTGATCGCACGCGGGACGACCGGGCTGGGGGCCGCCGCCGTGGACGTGGGCGTCGCGGGCGGCAGCGGCCGGGTGTACGAGGCCGACGTGGCGGACTACGAGCAGGTGCGGGCGGCGGCCGAGCGTATCGAGGCGGACCTGGGGCCGATCTCGGTCTGGATCAACACCGCCTTCTCCAGCGTCTTCGCCAAATTCACCGACATCACCCCCGAGGAGTACGAGCGCACCACCGCGGTCACGTACCTGGGGTACGTCTGGGGCACCAAGGTCGCCCTGGACCTCATGCGGCCGCGGAACGAGGGCGCCATCGTGCAGGCGGGCTCGGCGCTGTCGCAGCGCGGCATCCCGTTGCAGTCGGCGTACTGCGGCGCCAAACACGCGATCAAGGGCTTCACGGAGTCGGTCCGCACGGAGCTGATGGCCGAGCGCAGCGACATCCACGTCACACTGGTGCAGCTGCCCGCGCTCAACACCCCGCAGTTCGACTGGGTGCTGTCCAAGCTGCGCCGCCACCCGCAGCCGGTGCCGCCGATCTACCAGCCGGAGGTGGCGGCCAGGGCCATCGTGTACGCGGCCGAGCATCCCGAGCGCAAGGAGTACTGGGTCGGCACCCCCACCGTCGCCACCCTGCTGGCGCAGCGGGTGGCCCCGGCGCTGGTGGACCGATATGTCGCCCGGACCGGCATCCAATCCCAGCAGACGGACGAGAAACCGCCGAGCGGGGTGTCCAACCTGTGGGAGCCGGCGGACGAGGACACCGACTACGGCGCCCACGGCGCGTTCGACCGGCGTTCCCACGGGCGTAGCCCGCAGCTGTGGTTGTCCCGGCACCGCGGTCCGGTCCTGCTTGCCGTGGCCGGGGCCACGGCCGCCACCGCCGCCGTCACCGCCCTCCGCCGCGCCAACGGCCGGCCATGACCAACCGCGAACCCCGCCCCCACCGGCCC